>JBEKED010000248.1:0-6111 GCA_050014035.1 Terriglobales bacterium | reverse complement strand
ATGGCCGTGCCTTCGTGGACCTCGCCGATACGGTGCGTCTTTCCCGTATAAAACAGGATGCGCTCCGTCGTCGTGGTCTTCCCGGCATCGATGTGGGCCATGATGCCGATGTTCCTGCAACGCTCTAATGGGACTGTTCTGGGCACGGCTCTTTTAACTCTTTCTGGGGCTCTAAAAATCTGCTCTTCGTCGCTCGCTATTCGCTATTCGCTTTTCGCCACTCGCTTTTCGCTAACGGCTCCAGCTTTGAGCCAACCGCGAGCGACGAACAGCGAACAGCGCCCTTACCACCGATAATGCGCGAACGCTTTGTTGGCTTCCGCCATTCTGTGCACGTCTTCTTTCTTCTTGATGGCAGCGCCCTTGCCGTTCGAGGCATCGAGCAATTCGTTGGTCAACTTTTCGATCATTCCTTTTTCGCCGCGGCCGCGGGCGTAGCTCACAATCCAGCGGATCGCCAGCGAGGTTCTGCGGTCGGCAGCGACTTCGATCGGCACCTGATAGTTCGCGCCGCCTACTCGCCGCGTCTTTACTTCCAGCAGGGGCTTGGCGTTTTCGACCGCCTTGGTGAACAGTTTCAGAGCTTCGTCGCCGCCCTTTTCCTGCAACTTCTCGAGCGACTTATAGAAGATGCCCTCGGCAGTTGATTTCTTTCCCTGCCACATCATCGAGTTGATGAACTTTGTCACCAGGTCCGATCCATAGATGGGATCGGCCTCGACCTTGCGCTTGGGTGTATGTCCTTTTCTTGGCATTCCGCTTCTTGCTCCTGGCTGCTAGCTTCTGGCTAGAGGCCTTAGACGCGGCAAGCCGCGTCTCTACCATACTTTTCTCTACTAAGCTTTCTTCGCGCGCTTGGTTCCGTACTTCGAGCGGCCCTGATTTCGGCCCGCTACGCCGGTCGCATCGAGGGTGCCTCGCACGACGTGATAACGAACACCCGGCAGATCCTTTACACGGCCGCCGCGGATCAGCACGATCGAGTGCTCCTGCAGGTTATGGCCGACGCCCGGGATGTAGGTCGTCACTTCGATTCCGTTAGTCAAGCGAACGCGCGCCACCTTGCGCAGCGCCGAGTTCGGCTTCTTCGGCGTCTGCGTGTACACGCGCGTGCACACGCCGCGCTTTTGCGGACACGATTGCAGTGCCGGACTGGCGGTCTTGTAGTTGGTCCGGTCGCGGCCGAATTTCACCAGCTGATTAAAAGTAGGCACTCTTTAAACTCCTCAAAGTCGTTGGCCGCTGGTCGTTCGCCGTTAGTCGTTCGTCGTCGGCAAAACCTGCTCGCGAACGACTGACGACCAGCGACTAACGACGCTCTGCCGCTGACAGACAGGACTACCCTGTCTCAGTTCTGGCACGGGTCTGCAGCGCCCAGCCATACTCTTCCGCCCACATTCCTTATCCACAGGGCGGTAAGAATTCGTTCAGTTTCCCGCTCAGACTAGATCGCCGACGACGGTGACGCCACGCCTCGCCTCAAATAGCTCGGAGGCGTTCCGTTTCGTCTGCTTCCCCTGCATAGCCCCGCATGTCTCCCAGGCTTTTACCACTCAAAGCCCAAGCGCGAAGGTTTTCGCAGGATGTTTCAGCGAGGGCGTCTCCGGCTCATTTGCAACCGGACACGTAGATCTGCAAAGCTCTTAAACTCGCGGAACTGTTTGATAATAACAACTCGCTTACACATCGTCAACCACTGTTCGAGGCATCGAAGAAAAAGAGAGCAAGTGACTGGTTTCAGAGTTCCGTCTGAGGGAAACGCCTTGAGGTGACGGCCCGGCTGGGGCATGGTGGCCGGGCGGGGACACCCGGCGCGCCACCGGCCTTGAAACTTTGAAACCTTGCATCTACACTGACAGTTTTCCGCGCAATCGTTTTGTGCTCGCGCCTGGTAATTGGACGCGAGGAGGGTTCATGCATCGTTGCGGTTCCGGTTTTCTGCTCACGTCGGCCATTGCTTTCGTCCTCGTCCTCGTCCCTGTTCTTGCCCTCACTGGCTGCCTGGGCAAGAGCAGCGGCGCCCCCGGGGGTGGCGTATCGAGTGTTACGATCAGCCCCGGCGGCAACCTTTCCATCGACGTGGGCGCTACCCAGGTGTTTAGCGCATCGGCCAGGAACGCCGAAGGCAAGCCCATCCTCGGTCTCGACATCCAATTTATTGTAACCAGCGGCACTCCGAATACTCCCGCACCGCTCTCGGTCGCGAGCAACGGGAACGCATGCGCCGGCACCTGGGACGTGAGCAT
Organism: Terriglobales bacterium; assembly: GCA_050014035.1. Classification (GTDB taxonomy): domain Bacteria; phylum Acidobacteriota; class Terriglobia; order Terriglobales; family Acidobacteriaceae; genus Acidiflorens. Next base: position 3,865 of record JBEKED010000248.1, on the reverse strand, counting down.
CTCGGAGTGCAATCCCGGCACGATCGGAATTGCCTACGTGCAGGCTGTGACCAACGGAGTTTACAGCGCGACGACGACCGTCTACGTTCACCAGCACGTCGATAACATTCAGATTTTCCAAACCGAAAATCCGCCGCCGCAGTATGACTGTTTCTATCAGGGACAAACCTGGGATTTCGAGGGCATTGCCTACAGCGGCAATCCGCCGGTGGACATCAGCTCTACGGTCGGGCCTCTGACTTGGTCGTCGAACAATGCCGGCGTGCTTACGACGGCTCCCTACGCGCCCCCGGGAGAACCAACCGCGCTCAACCAGATTCAGACGACCGCCGCGTCCCCTGGCATCACGCAGCTTTTCGCCAGCGTCTCCGGGACCACCAGCGCCCCCTATCCGTTTACGACTTGCCTGGTCAAAGCCATCTATCTGCAGATCGCAAGCCAAGGGCAACAAGGGAACTCGATCACGGTTGATAACGGCGGCAGCATTCCGGTCAATGCCGCGGCCATCGACACCCTCTACGGCGTCGCCCCGGGCGATGTGCTTCCGCTGGCGAAACCGCCGCTCACCTGGAGCACGACCAATCCTGAAGTGGCGGCCTTCACCACCACCACCAACACCGCGGGAGCCAATAGCGCTACTGCCCGCAACAATCTTGGCGGGGCTACGCTCACTGCTTCCTGCGCGCCGCCGAGCTGCAATATTGGAATTTCACCCGGCCTCCCCATTTACGCCAGCAACGGCATACTGCCGAATGGGACGATGGGATTTGCCGCGGTCGCGGTCGATGTAACTTCGACGTCCGCCGTGCCCACCTACACGGCGTGGGCGGCAACCACCGACTGCCAGAACCAGACCGGCTGCGATAGTGCGCTGTTCTCGGTGACCTCGACCGTCGGATCGGGGAAGAACCCCATTGGCGCCATCGCCAGCCTGCCCCGCACTCCCAATTCCATGGTGTTCAATCATCAAGCGTCCCCGCGTCTCTATATCGGCACCAATCAGGGACTGATGTATGTGGATGTGGCCCCTTCCCAACCTTCTGCGGTCGAGGTCTCCGGCTCCCCGACCCCCTGCAATGTTTCGCTGTGCGGCAAAGTTCTGACCGTTTCGAACGATGGCAAGCTGGTGGTGGTTTCAGACACGGTTTCGACTACGAGCCAGGTGTACATCTACAGCTCGACCAGCGGAGTTGCTCCGATTGATCTCATTCTGCCCAACTCCGGCGAAGTCGCGACGGCTGCCGCTTTCTCTCCCGATCAGTTGAAAATTTTTATTATTACGAATCTGGGGAACATGTACGTCTACTCTACGGTTGATCCGCTCGCTTCGGTTCCGGTCGCAACCTCGGCCACTGACGTTGTTTTCTCGGCGGACGGCAGCTTTGCCTACGTGGCGGGCGCGCCGGCAGATGCGGTGTCTGCCTACTCGACTTGTTCTCTGCCCGGCACCGCCAGTGTGAACATTGGCAGTGTTACAACCTCGAATCCGCCGCTGGAAATCTTTCCGTCGCCGGTTCTCCCCGCACCCTTCGAGCAGCAATACCCACCGCTGCCGAACGAAACCTTCTTCTGGTCAACCCAGAACATTCTGGCTCTGGAAGTACCACCGACGGGGAGCAGCGAGAGCACTTCTCTTCAAGTGCTGACTGCGGAGTTTGCCCAGAATCCGATCGAGCCGCCCCCGCCGGGACAGCCGCTGCAGCTCACCTGTAATGTTCCGTTGCTGCTGCCAACGACCGGCTTCACCGCGGCCCCGGCGGTCAGCCTCGGCCAAGGCAATTTCACTCCGATCTACGCGCAACTGGTGAACGACGGCCAGCAGATGATCATCGTCGGGCAGAACATTCCGGCCGTGCTCATCTACAACGTAAATAACCAGAGCACGACTTCGATCACGCTCGCGGGATCGCCGGCGACGGGCTGCCCGCAATGTTCCGGCGACAGCTTTCCGCTGTCCGCTGCCGCCTCGACCGATGGAAGCCAGGTCTTCGTCGCCGCCTGCGATCAGTACAACGGGCCGACGTGCACCGCCGGCTCCGTGCACCTTATCAATACTGTGAGTGGAGGCGATTTCCAGCAAGTTCCCTACGCCAATATCAACGAAGACAACAACCCGAACATGTGCAATGGCCAGGGGGTCGGCGCGCCGCTTTGCCTGCCCAACATGATTGCCATCGCTCCGGAGTAACAATAAGAAGTGACACAGCGAGAGTGACAAAACGATCTGCGGCTTTGTCCGGGATGGTTCTGCTATCATCATTGTCGCGATTGTCGCGGCAGAGCCGGCACAACCGGCGGACTTCACCCATTACTTCACGCTTTACGAGGAGTTTTTGATCATGGACATGCCCGCTCTTCCTCTAGGCTCCCGCCGCAACGAAGACATCGCTCTTGATCTCATGAAATTCATCGCCATTACCACTGGATACGGCAAGACCGCTGGCGCCAGCGTCGGATTTCAGGGCAGCAGTTCGGCCGACAAGCCCGAGGATTATGCGGCCCATCTGTTGGAACTTTACAGCCGCTGCCTGAAGTCGGTGGACGGGAAGTAAGCCTTCCACAACGCGACGCACCTGCTTCACCACCTAGGGCACGAAGTATCACGAAGGATCTTGATGTCACGCATTTCCTTCGTGACCTTGGTGGTGAGCTTTTGAAATTTGCTCACTGTCGGCAAATTGAGTTTGCGCCTATCCTTCCCTCTTCTATAGAATTACTGGTTTGCTGCCGCGTTATTGAAAGCCGCAAGCAGAGTCCTCTCGGTGAAAACCGGTTTCGCGGTTGTTGATTGGGAACAACCAACAACTGACGACCAACGACCAATTTGGAATCATTATGAAAATTCATGAGTATCAAGGAAAAGCAATTCTGAAAAAGTATGGCGTAGCCGTGCCCCGCGGCACCATGGCAACGACTCGCGAAGAAGCCGAGGCCGCGGCGCGGGATTTACTGAACGCGGGCGCGACCGGAATCGTGGTGAAGGCGCAGATCCACGCCGGTGGACGCGGCAAGGGCGGCGGCGTGAAGCTCGCCAAATCGGTGGATGAGGCGGGCGAACTTGCCAGCAAGATTCTGGGCATGAAACTGGTGACGCACCAGACGGGACCGGAAGGGCGCATCGTGCGCCGGTTGCTGATTGAAGAGACGCTGCCCATCGAGAAGGAACTTTATCTCGGCATTCTGGTGGATCGCGGCGAAGGCAAGCCGGTGTTCATGGCCTCGGCCGCGGGCGGCATGGATATTGAGCAAGTGGCCGCCGAAACTCCCGAAAAAATTCTTAAGCAGTACATCGATCCGGGCATGGGCCTGGAGGCGTTCCAGGCGCGCAAGATCGCATTCGCGCTGGGATTGAAGCCGGCGCAGATCAATCCCGCGGTGCAGTTCTTGACCGCTCTTTACCGCGCGTTTCTGGAGTCGGATGCGTCGCTCGTCGAGATCAATCCCTTCGTTAGTTGTACGGACGGCCGGTTGTTCGCGCTCGACGCCAAAATGACGTTTGACGATAACGCAATGTTCCGGCACCCGGACATCCGCGAACTGCGCGACATCACCGAGGAAGATCCGCTGGAAGTGGAGGCATCGAAATACAGCCTCAACTACATCAAGCTCGACGGCAGCGTGGGCTGCATGGTGAATGGCGCCGGCCTGGCGATGGCCACTATGGATATCATCAAGTATGCAGGCGGCATGCCGGCCAATTTTCTGGATGTGGGCGGCAGCGCCAGCGCGGACCAGGTGGCGCACGCATTTGAAATTCTGCTGAGCGATAAAAGCGTGCGCGCAGTGCTGATCAATATTTTTGGTGGCATTCTGCGCGTCGACATGCTCGCGACCGGAGTGGTCGAGGCTGCGAAGAAAACGAACA
>JBEKED010000247.1:0-14497 GCA_050014035.1 Terriglobales bacterium | reverse complement strand
AAAGTCGCTCTGCTCGACGAGCAGCACATCGTAGCCACGCGACGCCGCATCGATGGCAACGCCAACCCCAGTTGCGCCGCCGCCCACGACAATCATGTCCCAGGGTTTGGGATGCGCTTCGATGCGGCTCCACATGTCGGTTCGATTCATAGCTGCAAGTTGGCTGATTGGCAGGATAACGCGGGCCGCGCGCGGACTTAAGTCACGAGCCAGGTTCATCGCGTCCAGGTTCATCGCGTTTGTGGACAAGCGAAACGCCGGTCGCTCTACTTATTTCGATTCCACCCAATCGAACGAGCGCGTCACCGCTCTTTTCCAGTCGCGATAGAGCCGCTCGCGAGACTCCTCATCCATCTTCGGCTCCCAGCGCCGATCGATTGCCCAGTTGGCGGCGAGCTCGTCGGTACTCTGAAAGAACCCGACCGCCAACCCAGCGGCATAAGCAGCGCCGAGGGCAGTAATCTCTTTCTCGCTGGGGCGAACTACCGGCTTCGCTAGAATGTCGGATTGGAATTGCATCAGCAGATCGTTCACGACCATTCCTCCATCGACGCGCAGGACATTCAGCGTGATGCCAGAGTCCTTCGCCATGGCATCGACCACCTCGCGAACCTGGAACGCCGTCGCCTGCAGCACAGCGCGGGCGATGTGGCCTTTATTCACGAAGCGAGTCAAGCCGGCAATCACGCCGCGTGCGTTGTCCCTCCAATATGGTGCGTACAAGCCGGAAAAGGCGGGAACGAAGTAAACGCCGCCGTTGTCATTTACAGTTCGGGCGAGCGCCTCAATGTCGGAGCTCTTTTCAATCAGTCCGAGATTATCGCGGAGCCATTGCACCAGCGCGCCGGTAATTGCGATGCTGCCTTCGAGCGCATAACAGGCCGGCTTCGCGCCGAACTTATACGCCACGGTCGTCAGCAGACCGAAGTTCGAGCGCACGGGCTCTTCTCCCGTATTCATCAGCATGAAACAGCCGGTGCCATAGGTATTCTTGGCTTCTCCGGGCTTGAAGCAGGCTTGGCCGACGAGGGCCGCTTGCTGATCGCCGAGATCGCTGGCAATCGCAACTCCCGCAACAGCCGGCAGACTCGTCGTGCTAAACACTTCGCTGCTCGAAACGATCCTCGGCAGCATCGCTATCGGAATATCGAAGTCATGCAAGATTCCCCGATCCCATTGCAAGGTGCCGAGATTCATCAGCTGCGTGCGGCTGGCATTGGTCACGTCAGTTAGGTGGATCCCGCCATCCGCTCCACCGGTGAGGTTCCAGATCAGAAACGTATCGATATTGCCAAACAACAGATCGCCCGCTTCCGCTTGTGCGCGTGCTCCCGCGACATTTTCGAGAATCCAGCGAATCTTAAGGCCGCTGAAATAGGTGGCCAGCGGAAGCCCGGTCTGGGCGCGATAACGGTCCTGTCCGCCATGCGCAGCGAACTCCTTTACCGCAGGGGCCACGCGCGTGTCTTGCCAGACAATCGCGTTGTAAGCGGGCTTCCCCGTTCTCTTGTGCCACACCACAGTGGTCTCCCGCTGGTTGGTAATTCCGATCGCCGCCAGATCTTGCGGTAGCAGCCCGCGTGCTTTCATGCCTTCCCCGATGACGCTTTGCGTATTCCGCCAAATTTCCTCTGGATCGTGCTCCACCCAGCCGGGCTTGGGATAGATCTGCTGGTGCTCCCGTTGAGCGGAGCTCACAACGCGCCCGGAGCGGTCGAATACGATGAAGCGCGAACTCGTCGTTCCCTGGTCAATGGCGGCAATGTAACTTGCCATCGCTAGTTTTCCTTTCCCGTTTGCCACGTGCCCTTTGTGCGAAAACTGAATTCTAGCGCTTTGGCCCGCCTGGCGGGCGATCCCAGGCCCGCTGATTCCAAGTATCAACCAAACGCAAGTGATGTAGACAAAAGAGTTAGCCGCTCACAACGGAGGCAGTTACATGCCTCCGGTAACTCCGTGCCGATTCCCTTGTAACCACCAGATAGCACAACGGTGGCCTTGGACGCGGAACCGGTTCATGGCATCTTACTTGCAGTAAAGTAAGGAGGTTTGCTGCCCCCGGCAAACTGGAACCGTGGGGGTTCCTATGAAGAGTCTGGGTAAAGTTATACGGTCTGTACAAGCCTTCAGCCGCGAACTGTCCCGCAGGTCGACTGCGACTGAGGCGAAGCGCATACCAGCAATCGGCGTCGCCCTAGGTGGAGGCTTTGCCCGCGGCATTGCGCACATTGGGGTTCTCAAGGTCCTGGAAGAAGAAGGCATCCCGGTTCGCATGGTTGCGGGCACGAGTGTGGGCGCAATCATGGGGGCCGCCTATTGCAGTGGAGTCTCGATTGCCGAACTGGAAGAACTTGCCCACAAGGTTCGCTTCACCACGTTCGCTCGCTGGACCCTCTCGCGCTTCGGCTTTGCCAGCACCGACCGCATGACCTCCTTTTTGCAGCGAACTTTGAAAGTGCAGACCTTCGAAGAAATGCGCATTCCACTCGGCGTAACTGCCACCGACTTCAACACCGGCAGAGGAGCGGTCTTTACCTCCGGCTCGATCATCGATCCGGTGCGCGCCAGTTGCGCGTATCCGGGAATGTTTCTACCGGTTGAGATTCAAGGGAGCTGGCTGGTGGATGGCATGCTCTCCTACCCCGTGCCAACCGTTCCTCTGCGCGAAATGGGCGCGGAACGCGTGCTGGGCGTGCATCTAAAGGGACAATGGTCAAAGACGACTGCGCCCCGGCATTACTTTGATGTGATCGGGCAGTCGTTCGCCATCGCGCAGGACATGATGAGCTCTGTATGGAGAGGCGCGGCCGACGTAGTGATCGAGCCCGATGTCGCCGGCTTTGACTATGACGATTTCAAACGCGCGGGCGAGTTGATCCGCGTCGGCGAAATGGCCATGCGCCGTGCGCTGCCCGAAGTTCGCAAATGGCTGGAGACTCCCGCAGAAGCGTTCGCCCCGCGGCAAATCCCAGGGCTGATTGCAAGCCCCGCGGCCCTGCCCGCTGACATCAATCCATCGATCATCGATGAGCCACCCGTTCTGCAAGCTTTTTCACCCAGACCTCTCGAAGTTGCGGCCCTTCGAATCACCCCTCGCCAGTGTTATCCTAAGCGGGATCACGCCGCAGGGGCTTTCATCTCTTACATGGCAAATCCAGAAACGTCCGATCCAAACCTGCCTGATGCAAACACATCCACGCCGGCCGCTCCGGAATCCAGGCCGGCCGACGAGCCCGTGGAATCCTTCAAAGACATTTTTTCCGAGTACGAGCAGAGTCATGCCCCCAAGAAACAAGGCAGCGCTCAGGGACGCGAGGGAACGGTCATAGCCGTAACCGCCGACTCCATTGTTCTCGATATCGGATTCAAGACCGAAGGCGTTCTGCCGCTCACCGCGTTTCCGGCCGACAAACCGCCGAAACCGGGCGACAAAGTGCAGGTCACGATCAAGGGTCGCGATCCCGAAGGCTACTACGAACTGACCCGTGGCAAAGTCGAGCGCCCCACCGACTGGGCCTCGCTAGAAAAGGCCTTCGCCGAGAAGTCGACCATCGTCGGCACGGTGACGAGTGTAGTCAAGGGCGGATTGAGCGTGGATATCGGAGTGCGCGCCTTCATGCCAGCGTCGCGCAGCGGAACCAAGGACGCTGCCGAACTGGAGAAATTGGTCGAGCAGGAGATCCGTTGCCGCATCATCAAGCTCGATGTGGATGACGAAGACGTGGTGGTCGATCGCCGCGCTATTGCGGAGGACGAAGAACGCGCCGGCAAAGAGCGCCGCTTCTCCGAACTCAAGGAAGGCGATACCGTGCACGGCGAGATTCGCAGCCTTACCGATTACGGAGCGTTTGTCGATATCGGTGGATCGGACGCGCTGCTGCATGTTGGCGAAATTTCCTGGCAACGCATCAACAAGCCCTCTGACGTGCTCTCTGTGGGCCAGCAGATCGACGCCGTGATTATCAAGATCGACCCCGACAAACATCGTATTGCGATCAGCACGAAGCAACTGCAGCCACATCCGTGGAATGCGGTTGCCGAAAAATACAAGCCGGGCGAACGCGTGCGCGGCACCGTTACCCGGCTTATGGACTTTGGCGCGTTCGTGGAAATCGAGCCCGGCATTGAAGGTCTGATTCACATTTCGGAAATGTCGTGGGCCAAGCGGGTGCGAACTCCGAGCGACGTAGTGAAACCCGGCGAGACGGTGGAGGCAGTAATTCTTGGAGTGAACGCACCAGAACGCCGCATCTCTCTTGGCCTGAAGCAGGCGCTCGGCGATCCCTGGGCAGGAGCGGCCGAGAAATTTGCGCCAGGCACTGTGATCGAGGGACCGGTAACCAACCTGACAAAGTTCGGCGCCTTCGTGCAACTCACCGAAGGCGTTGAAGGCATGATTCACATCAGCGAGATCAGCGCGGAGAAGCGAATCAACCATCCGCAAGAGGTTCTGAAAACCGGCCAGGTGGTGAAAGCTCAAGTGCTCGCGCTCGACCCGGAAAAGCGTCTCATACGGTTGAGCATGAAACAGCTGGTTCCAACCGGCCTCGATGAATATCTCGCCGAACATAAAGAAGGCGACATCGTAACCGGGCGCATAGTCGAGGTTTCGGGAGCAAGCGCGCGGGTGGAGCTTGGCGAAGGCGTCGTGGCGACTTGCCGCATCCCAGAGGAGCATCCCGGGAAAGAAGACCCGAGCACGGAATTGCCCGCTTCGTCGTCAAAGCCCGATTTGTCGTCGTTAGGTTCCATGCTGCAAGCACGATGGAAGAGCGGCGGGGCCGCCGACGAGGCAAAACCGGAAGGCCTGCGGGCCGGGCATATCCGTAAGTTCAGGATCGCAAAACTCGACCCGGGCACAAAGAAAATTGCATTGGAGTTGGAATAGGCATTCTGCGGCCTGGTTTAAAGTCCTTGCCCAGAGCGGGATTTGATCCGCAAACGGGAATTGGTGGCGGGCTAAAAAGCCCAAACCGCCTTGATATCCAACTTGTAAATGATAAAATCAGCCAATGCCAGAAACCCTGATTCAATCTGTAGTCAAGCAACTTCAGCAAGAGCGTGCGCGACTGGAAAAGGAACTCTCTCGCGTAACCACTGCCCTCACCAGCTTCGGGAAAGTCTTCCTGCAGAGCCCCAAGCGCGGCCCCATCGCAAGACACAAAAAGCGAACCATTTCAGCGGCCGGACGCAAAAGAATAGCGGCGGCGCAAAAGGCGCGATGGGCAAAGATAAGAGCAGCCAAGAAGTAATGCCGGTTAACCGCCTATAGAGGCGCGGCGTCTCTCGTTGACGATCTCCGTCGACGACAACGATAAAGTCTTGCGGAAATGACTGCCGGACTTCAGTGCGCGAGCCGTCGCACCACTCCCCCTACAAACTCCGCAAACTGCCGGACGTCCTCTTCGGTCGTGTCGAACGAGCACATCCACCGCACCACCGACTCCTCATTGCTCCAAACGTAGAAGAAGTAGCGCTCCTGGATCTTCGGGATCGCCTCGCAGGGAATCTGCGCGAACACGCCGTTCGCCTCCACCGGATACACAATCCTGACTCCCGGAAGCTTTCTCACTTCCGCTTCCATTAGTCGCGCCATCCGGTTCGCGTGTTCCGCGTTTCGCCGCCAGAGATCGTTGGTCAGCAGCGCCTCCATCTGCACCGACATGTAGCGCATCTTCGATGCCAACTGCATCCCCTGCTTGCGCACAAACAAAAAATCCTCTGCCAGTTCGGGACGGAAGAACACCACCGCTTCCACGCCCATCAACCCGTTCTTGGTCCCACCGAATGAAAGCACATCCACTCCCAGATCGCGCGTTGCCTGCCGCAGGCTTAGCCGTTGCGCCGCCGCGGCGTTTGCAATCCGCGCCCCGTCCATGTGCAGGAACATCTTGCGCTCGTGGGCAAACCGCGCCAGTGCTTCAATTTCCGCAGGCTTGTAGACGGTCCCCATCTCAGTCGATTGAGTAATCGAAATCACGCGCGGCTGCACATGATGCTGGTCCCCAGTTCCGTGATACGCATGAGCCACGGTCTCCACCGTCAACTTCCCTTCCGGCGCTGCCAGAGGCACCAGTTTGCAGCCCGTAAATTTTTCGGGTGCGCCACATTCATCCGTATAAATATGCGAGAACTCCGGGCACAACACCGCATGATACGGCCGGGTCAGCGCCTGCAAACTCAGCACATTCGCCGCCGTTCCATTGAAAACAAAAAAGATCTTGACCTCCGCCCCAAACTGCTCCCGGAATTTCCCGACCGCCGATTCCGTATGCGGATCGTCCCCATAGCCCACCGCGTGCCCGTCGTTGGCGCGCCGAATCGCCTCCAGCACTTCGGGATGCACTATCGCATTATTGTCGCTCGCAAAACTTCGGCTCGGTTTCATAACAAAGCTTTCATAACAAAACAATCTAGCAGAAGCGAAAACTCTTCGGAGCCTCCCGCGCTTACCGCGAATCTAAATGTTTGATCTAATATGAGAGCAGCAGACCTAAGCTTGTTTCACTAAGAGCAAAGACATGTCTCGATTCTTCGCCAGAACATTATTTCTGATTGTGGCCGGCGGTCTTGGCGCCGTGCTTTTTTTCACGAGCGGCTGCGGCAACAGCCGAGAAGCCAAAGCTGACGCTCCGCAAGCCATGCCGGTCAAAGTCCAGACGGCGAAGGCGCAGAGAATTGAAGACACCACCGATTACGTCGCTACCTTGAAGTCTCGCGATTCGGCAGTGGTCATGCCGCAGGTCGAAGGCATCATTACGCAGATCTACGTTCACTCTGGCGAGCACGTCGCGGACGGCGCGCCCGTGATGCAGATCGATCCTGCCAAACAACAGGCCACGGTCAACAGCCAGGAGCATGCCCGCGCCGCCCAGGTGGCCCAAGTCACATGGGCGCAGCAAAATTACGATCGCGTCAGCGGCTTGGCGAATGCCGGCGTGGTCAGCAAGCAGGATCTTGACCAGGCACGCGCGACCCTCGACAACGCCCAAGCGCAATTGCACTCGCTCGACGCGCAGGTCAGCGAGCAGCAAGTCCAGTTGCATTACTACCGTGTGGTCGCCCCGCGCGCCGGTATCGTCGGCGATGTTCCCGTCCGCGTGGGCGACCGCGTTGTCACTACCACCATGCTCACCACCGTCGATCGCCCCGGCAGCCTGGAAGCCTACATCTACGTGCCCATCGAGAAATCTTCGCAACTAAAGATGAATCTTCCCGTGGAGATCGTGGACGGCTCGGGAAAATCTCTGGCCATGAGCGAGATCACGTTCATCTCTCCCCAGGTCGACACCTCGACGCAAACCGTGCTCGCCAAAGCGCAAATCGCAAACGCGAACGACAGCCTGCGCACCGCTCAGTTTATCCGCGCACGAGTGATTTGGGGCAGCCAGGAAAAACCAGTGGTTCCGGTCGTTGCCGTGTCGCGAATCGGCGGCCTCTATTTCGCTTTTGTCGCCGAGCCCGATCAGAAAGGTGGATACGTGGTCCACCAGAAGCCGCTCCAGATCGGTCAAATCGTCGGCAACGACTATGTCGTTCTTGATGGCGTAAAACCGGGAGACAAGGTGGTCGTCTCCGGCACCCAGTTTCTAGTCGATGGCGTACCCGTAGTCCCGCAAGAAAGCAGCAGCTAGGTCGGGCCATCTCACATCGGGTGATCGAAAGACCTCTGACTTTCGATCACCCGATGGCCCGATCACCCGATGTGTTTTCTCTTATGGTCGACTTTTTTATTCATCGCCCGGTATTCTCGACGGTTTGCGCCCTGCTCATTATTCTTGCGGGGGCAGCGTGTATTCCCACGCTGCCCATCGCGCAATTTCCCAACCTTGCCCCTCCGCAGGTTTCGGTCACCGCCGTTTATACCGGAGCCAGTTCCCAGACCGTCGAATCCGCCGTCACCACGCCGCTCGAACAGCAGATCAACGGCGCCGAGGGCATGAAGTACATCACTTCCTCGAGCGGCAACGACGGGGTCAGCCAGATCACCGCCACGTTTGACATTACCCGCGATCCCGACCTCGCCACGGTTGACATCGAGAACCGCGTCAACACCGCGCAAGGACGCCTGCCGACCGCAGTCAAGCAAGTCGGAGTTACGGTCGCCAAGAGCTCGCAAAATTTTGTGTTCGGTGCCGGCGTTTTCTCGCCCGACGGCCGCTACTCCACGCTCTTCATGAGCAATTACCTCGACGTCTATGTCCGCGACAACCTGAAGCGCGTTCCCGGCGTGGCCGACGTTCAAATCTTCGGCGAGCGCAAATACTCCATGCGGTTGTGGCTCGATCCCGTGCGCATGGCCAGCCGCGCGCTTACCGCCGACGATGTAGTCAACGCTCTTCAGGAACAGAATGTGTCCCAGCCCGCGATTCCCGGCCAGCAATTCCAGATCAGCGTACGCGCCGTCGGCCGCCTTTCGGAAGCCAGCCAATTCGATGACATCATCCTGAAGAGCAATGCCGATGGCACGCTTGTCCGCTTGCGCGACGTTGGCCGCGCCGAACTCGGCGCCGAAGACTACAGCTCCACCCTCGATTACAACGGGCGCGACTCGGTTGGCCTCGGCGTCACGCAACTTTCCACCGCCAACGCCCTCGACGTCCGCCGCCGCTGCCTCGCCGAACTTGATCGCCTGTCCAGGCGCTTTCCGCCCGGCATGAAGTATGAAGTCGCATTCGACACCACCGACGCGGTCAGCGAATCCATTCGCGACGTAGTCTCCACGCTCGGCGAAGCTATCTGCCTCGTCATCCTCGTCATTTTCGTTTTCCTCGAAGATTGGCGCTCCACGGTTATTCCGGCGGTCACCATCCCGGTTTCGCTGATTGGTACGTTCGCCTTCGTCAAGCTGCTCGGCTTTTCCATCAACACGCTGACGTTATTCGGTATCACGCTCGCCACCGGCCTCGTCGTCGACGACGCCATTGTGGTCATCGAAAACATCGAGCGCCATTTACAGGAGGGCGAGTTAAATCCCGTCCGAGCCGCGTCCGACGCCATGAAGGAAGTTACCGGCGCCGTCATCGCCACTTCGCTGGTGCTCATCGCCGTCTTCGTGCCCGTCGCTTTTTTCCCCGGCACCACCGGAATTTTATTTCGCCAGTTCGCGCTGACCATCGCCTTCTCCATCGCGATCTCCGCCTTCAACGCGCTCACGCTTACGCCCTCGCTCTCCGCGCTCCTGCTGGGACGTGAGCACGGCGAAAGGAATTGGTTCTTTAAGATCGTCGACCGCGTCTTGGCCGCGATTAATAATGGTTATGTTCGCGCGCTTCGCGCGTTTCTGCGTTTTGAAGTCGTGGCGCTGATCCTCTTCGCCGCTGGACTCGGTCTCGCCTATTTCGTATTCCGCCAAGTCCCGCAAGGCTTCGTCCCCAACGAAGATCAGGGATACCTCATCGTCGCTATCCAGGCGCCCACCGGAGCTTCTCTCGAATACACGCGCAACATCGGCGCACAAGTCACCGCCATCACTAAGAATTTTCCTGAAATCCTGGGCACTTTTTCCGTCGCCGGCTTCAGCTTCGGAGGCAACGCGCCCAATGCCGGCCTCGTCTTTCTGACCCTTCAGTCGTACGAGAAGCGCAAGGGCCACGACCACACCGCCGCCGCGGTCGTCGAGCGTCTGCGCCCCCAATTGTTCGGAATTTCCGGCGCCATCGTCATCGCCTTCGAACCGCCCGCCGTGCAAGGTCTTGGCCAGTTCGGAGGATTTCAATTCGAACTTCAGGATCAGGGCAATCACACGCTCCAGGATCTCGACAAAGTCACTCACGACCTGGTTCGCGCCGGGTTTGAACGTAAAGACCTTGCCGGACTGTTCACCACCTACACCGCGAGCGATCCGCAATTTGTCGTCACCATCGATCGCGAGAAAGCCAAGAGCCTGCACATTCCGCTCAGCCAGATCACCGACACTCTCAGCGTCCTGATGGGTTCGGCCTACATCAACGATTTCGATTTCAATAACCGCTCTTATCGTGTCTATGTGCAAGCCGATAAGCAATTCCGTTCGCATCCGCAGGATATGAACCGGTATTACGTGCGCTCGGATTCCGGCGCCATGGTGCCGCTGGAAAATCTGGTCAGCATCACTCAAACCGTCGCACCGCAAGTCATCAGCCACTACAACCTTTTCCGCTCAGCGGAAATCGATGGCTCCGCTGCGCCAGGCTACAGCTCGGGACAGGCCATTGACGCCATGCAGCAGCTCTCCGCGAAAACCCTGCCGCAAGGCTACACCTACGAATGGTCGGGAATTTCGCTCGAAGAATTGGCCTCGGGATCAACCACGATCATCCTTTTCGGTCTGGGAACGCTGGTCGTTTATCTGACGCTTTCGGCACAGTATGAAAGTTTCGTGCTGCCCTTCATTATTCTGTTAGCCGTGCCCATGGCGTTGCTCGGTGCACTCTCCGCGCAATGGCTGCGCAGCCAGCAGAACGACGTTTACTGCCAGGTCGGACTTGTCATGCTAGTTGGTCTCGCTTCCAAAAACGCCATCCTGATCGTGGAATTCGCCGAGCAATTGCGCGAACGCGGCAGGACCATTCTCGACGCGGCCGTCGAGGCCGCGCGCATTCGCCTGCGTCCGATTCTCATGACGTCGTTCGCCTTTATTCTCGGCGTCGTTCCCTTGGTCACGGCGAGTGGCGCGGGAGAGAACGGACGCCACTCTGTGGGCACAACTGTTTTCGGCGGCATGATTATGAGCACGATTCTGAACCTGTTCTTCATTCCTGTGCTCTATCTGCTGATCGAAGGATTCCGCGAGCGCCGTCGCAAACCCTAGCATTAAGGCTATTCCTTGGCTATTCCTTGGGAAGATCGATCATGACGACCTGCGAGTTTTCGCGTAAGCGGTCGAAGACGATTTGTTTCCCGTCGCTGGTGACGTCGAAGGTCCGCATGGCGGCACGGTTTTGCAGCCTGGTGAGGGGGCGCGATTTCATGGAGGCGAGATCGAGCAGCCAGAAGTCCTGCGATGCGAGCAGTCCCTGCATGTAGATCAGACTTTTGCCATCCGGCGAGAAGCGCACGTGCTCGCCCAAGCGCCGCAAGCTGATGTGGGGCAATTCGACGCTGGTTCCGTCCGGACGTACGGCAAGGAGAGGAGCGAAGGTGCTCACATTCGTACCCGCATATACGATCAGGTTTCCGTCCGGCGACCAGACTGGACTGAGTGCTTGCCCGGCGACCAAGCGGACTGGCGATCCGCCATCCAATGGAATCTTGAAAAGTCCGGGACCGGTGGCGTCGCTGCCACCAGTGACGATCCATTTTGCGTCCGGCGACCAGCAACTCGTACCCTGGACGTCAATTCCCGCCGCGATCGGCTGGAGTTCGGCGCCGTCTGAAGAGAGGACATGCAGTTGGCGTTTCCCGTTCCGCCGGAGCACAATGGCCACGCGACCTCCATCCGGCGAAACAGCGGGCGTTTCTATTAGGGCACCATCGGCGCCCTTCCAGATTTCAGTCGCCTGTCCGTCCCGAAGGCGCCACAGTCCGTCGCCCGTCCCCAGGGAAGACAAGTAAAACAGCGACGAGCCACCAAACCGGGGGGCCAGCGCACGCTCGGTTGGCACTGTAAACGGTTTTATATCGTGTTCTTCGGCGACATGATCGGCGTCGCGATCAACGATCGGAACCGTCCAGAGTCCGGCCACGGGATTGCTGATGGTGGCCACCAGCTTACGGCCGTCCGCGCTGGCTTGCACCGACGTATATTGCTCGAGACCGATGCTCACGCGCCGCGATTCCCTGCGTTTCAGATCAAACGCCCATAGCCAAGGTCCTGAACCGTCCCCATCCCGCGCCACATAGAACACTGTGTTTTTGCCGGACGGCGTGGGATACGCGATGTCTGTATTGCGTTGCGTGAGGCGCTCTGGGCTCCGGCCGTCCGGCTCGATGCGCCATAGATCCATCTCCCTTGTCGCCGGTGTCCCATGAACGAAATAGATCCAACGGCCGTCAGGCGACCAAGTTGGAAAATGGTTGTGAAGTCCCGGCCGGTCGCCGAATATCTGCCGCGCATTGGCGCCAGTGCGGTCCGCCACGAACATAGGGTCGCCATTACGGAAGGTATGATAGACAATCCGTTCGCCGTCCGGCGACCAAGCCAGGTTGGCGGTCTGCTCACCCAGGAAATTACGCGGTGTGCCTCCCGTCAGGGGCATCAGCCGCAGCCGCAGCCCCACATCGCCGCCGCCGATCCAAATTTCCGAGCCGTCGCCCGAAAAACCGACGTTTCGTAAGGGCCCAGGTAATGGACCCGCCTTTCCCTGGGTCAGATTAATCAGGCGTCCGCTACCCACCTGGGTGAGCCATACATCGAAGGGGCCGTCATGATCGGAGACAAAAGCCACGAACCTGCCGTCCGGCGAGATCGCCGCGTCCACGCTCTCGAAGTCAGTCACCCGCGTGAAATGCGCTTTTTCGAGCGGGTTGAGCGGTGCGGCCGCTGGCCGAAACATTTCCCAGACCGCAGTTCCCACCAGCAGCACAGCGGCTATCACCCATGGCAGCCACGCTCGCATTAAGTTCGATTCCCGCTGCGGCACAATCTTCGCAGTCGATGTTCCGGCCAATGTTCCGATCGACGTTCCGCTCAGCGATTCAATGGCAAACGCCAGATCACTGGCCGACTGGAATCGTCGCGCGACATCCTTTTCCAGACATCGCGCAACAATCCGTTGCAGTTCCAGCGGACCTTGCCAGCCGGTATCGTTCAAAGCCGGCGGCTCTTCGCGTAAAATTGCGGTCATCGTTTCCGCGGACGTATCGCGTTTGAAGGCGCGTTTGCCGGTGAGCATCTCGTACAACACCGCGCCGAAACTGAAAATGTCCGATCGCGGATCGCTCGCTTCGCCCCGCACCTGCTCCGGTGACATGTAGCCGACGGTACCCATCACCATACCCGGCAAAGTCGCCGGGCTTGTCAGCGTCACCGCAGCTTCGTGGTTTTCCTCGGGCCTGACCAGCTTCGCCAGCCCGAAATCCAGCACTTTAATCCGTCCGTCACGAGTGACAAAAACGTTCTCCGGTTTCAGATCCCGGTGCACGATTCCTTTCTCGTGTGCGGCCGCCAGTCCCTCCGCGATGCCGAGCGCGTATTCGACCGCGCGCCGCACGGGCAGCGGCCCTGCCAAGAGCTTCTCGCGAAGCGTTTGTCCTTCAAGAAATTCGCTGACCAGAAACGGTGCACCATCGTGCGCACCAATATCATGGATTCCCAGGATGTTCGGATGGTTCAGCGCCGCAATCGTGCGCGCTTCCTGTTCGAAACGCCGCAGTCGGTCGGCATCATTAGCCAACGCCTCCGGCAGCACTTTGATTGCGACATCACGACCGAGCCGCGTGTCGCGTGCGCGGTACACCTCACCCATGCCGCCCGCTCCTACCGGCGATACGATTTCGTACGGCCCGAGTTTGGTGCCCGAGGTAAGCGCCATCGATGCGCGTCATTATAGCCCGTACGCATGCCAGATAATGGAAAGTCGGGAAATGCCGCAATCTACA
Source organism: Terriglobales bacterium (assembly GCA_050014035.1). Classification (GTDB taxonomy): domain Bacteria; phylum Acidobacteriota; class Terriglobia; order Terriglobales; family Acidobacteriaceae; genus Acidiflorens. Next base: position 976 of record JBEKED010000247.1, on the reverse strand, counting down.
ATTAAACTATGTCTTTGAGTACAGACCCCAGCGAGATTGACCATGCAGCGCGACTGCTTCGCGCAGGTCGGCTCGTCGTCTTTCCCACGGAGACTGTTTACGGTCTCGGAGCCAACGCTCTCGACGCCGACGCCGTCGCCCGCATCTACGCTGTCAAAGGCAGACCCGCCACCAGCCCGCTCATCGTTCACGTAGCGTCGATAGAAATGGCGCAGTCGCTAGTTGCGGATTGGCCCGAAATTGCGGAACGCCTCGCCCGCCGATTCTGGCCCGGGCCTTTGACGCTGGTGCTGGAAAAACGACAGGGGAAGGAACTCGAAAAGAATCGCACCATACCCGACATTGTCACCGCCGGCCTCTCCACGGTCGGACTGCGCATGCCCGCGCATCCCGTTGCGCTTGCCCTCATCGAAGCCGCCGGCATTCCGCTCGCTGCGCCGAGCGCCAACCGCTTCACCGAACTCTCTCCCACCACGGCCGAGCACGTGCGGCGCAGCCTGGGCAACGAAATCGATTACATTCTCGACGGAGGCCGCTGCAGCGTAGGTATCGAATCCACAGTTCTGTCTTTGGCCAAAACGCAATCTGGATCCGAACCCATGCTGCTTCGCGCCGGCGGGATCTCGCGCGCGGCACTGGAAGAGGTCGTCGGACCCGTGGCTTCCGCGCTGGAAGTTCAAGCTGGAGCCCAAGCCGCTCCCGGAATGCACCCGCGCCATTACAGTCCGCGCACGCCGTTGCATTTAACCAGCACTGGAAAGCTGCCCGATCAGGGCCACGGAATTTACTTGCAGCATCAGCATCCTCCCAGCCGCGTCGACAGCACCGTCACCGTCCATCAGATGCCGAAATCGGCAGCCGATTACGCCGCTACGCTGTACGAAGTTCTCCACCGCGCGGATGCCGGAAATTATGAGTGGATTGTGGTCGATCTCCCGCCCGTCACGGGCGAATGGGAAGCGATTCAAGATCGCCT
>JBEKED010000246.1:0-6158 GCA_050014035.1 Terriglobales bacterium | reverse complement strand
TCACTATGGAATTCGCATTCTGAGATTCTTCCAACTGCAACATCTGTTGTCGAACTTCGTCGGCCAGTTTCGTTTGCCCCGTTGCTTCGTAAAGTCGAGCCAGTCGGTCCCAGCGCCTCGCAACCCCCGGCGTTCTTTGTATTGCCTCCTGCTGAAAAGCAATCGCCTCACTCCAATGCGAAAGAAGCCGCTGCGCCTCAGAGCGTCCTTCCGCGATTTCAGCGTAAACTTCAGGCGCTAGCGATTCGGCTCCATTGCGATACGGGCTGCTTTTCTCGGCCTGGTCAAAAGCCACCAGCGCATCCTCCGGATGATTTAAAGCAATTTGAAGTTTTCCCATGGTCATGTAGATATTGAAAGGCTGAAGGGCCAGTCCTGCGGCGTGTTCTAAGGCCTGCAGGGCAGCTGCGTTGCGCCCCTCGTTTCCGTAAAGGGAAGCCAGAGAGTACCAGACTCCGCCATTCTCATTGATCGCGAGTGAGGTACGGAATTCCTGCTCGGCTTCCGCATATTGTTGCCGCCGTTCAAACAGCAGCCCCTTCAAGAGATGAACATTCGGATCGTCGCGATAGAGCGCAGCCGCGCCGCCGAGAGACCCTTCCGCGTCTCGATCCCGATGCAAAATGAAGAATAGCTCTCCCGAATTCAGGTAGAAGTCGTGAAGAACTGAACGCGAAGCCCCCGCCGGTGGAGCGAGAGCCTGAGTCGAGCAGTCTATCTGCAGCCGATTGATCCAGGAAGAATTGTCAGGTGTGTTGCGCAGAAATACCAATGAGACATCATCCATGTAAATGGGGCGCCAGTTCGCGCTCTGGCAAAACTTGTACGGATCCATGTTTCGTAAACCACGGAGCCCGGCTGTCGCAACCAGCAAAACATTCAAGTTCCAGTGCTCGGCTTCACTCTGCCACGCTTGAGAATCTGGGTCCTGGGTGTAAAGGTTGAACTGCTCAATCGCAAGATCGGGATTGTTCCCGCGTCCATCGATAAAGTCGGGATACTTCGGGCCCAGGCTCCACGCTGCATAACCGCCCAGTTCGTAGTCTTCGAAAACATTTCCCGGAAGCTGTTCATGAACAATAAAAGCCGCCGCGCGGGCAGGGAACCAGGACGCTTCTCCCGCCCCAAACCTCAAGTCCGGATTGAACACAACGTAGGTGCGGTTAGAGACAAAGTCGGCAATCTGTAATAGCGCGACCGCACAAAAAAAAGCCGTCAACAGGATGCCTGCTGACGTAGGAACTCGAAACAACGGCGGCGAGTGTTTCTTTGCAGAGGGCGTGGAGCGGTTGGCCAAAAGCGCCTCCAACACGCCCGCACCCAACGTCACCATCGAAATTGCGAACAGTGCTGAGTAGCGCGCATGATTCAGGGCGGCATAGAGTGCGACAAGAACAACCAACCCGGCACCGAACTGATGCTTCCAGAAGAAAAGCAGTCCGGCGACAATCACCGCCAGCAGAAGCAGCCAGGTAAATCCGAACTGAGCATGTCGCACATCAATGAGCTGATACAACAAATGAGTTGACATGGGCACAGCCATGAACTCAGCGATAGCGATATTGCCATTGAGCTTTCCCTGGACTGAACCAGCGGCGCCAACCGTGTTGAGCGAAGCGGCAAAGATTCTTGCTCCCCACGGATTCAGTAGAGTGGCCGCGCCGCAAGCCACAAGCCAGGGCCACACGCGTTCTAACCGCAGAAGCGCAGCCCGACGCCGCTCCGCAAACACCAAATCGGAGATCTCAAACAACAGGTAAGCGCCAATGGCCGCGAGTCCAGCGATGAAACCCAGGTGCAGATTAACCCAGAGCAGCATGATCACCGGTAAAAGCCAAAGCCGGCAACGCATGCCGCGCTGGTAAGCCCACAGTTCTCCAAAAAACAGCGCGAAGAAAACCGTGCTGAAAAGGTCGGCTCGAGGAGCGGTTCGGGTAGCGATCGACCCAACCGCAAGCAGAGCTAAGACTGCGCTGCCCATGTCTCCCCGGCGAACAAGGTAAGCCACGACCGCTAGACAAGCCAGCGCGCAAAACCAACTCAACCCAGCATACCCAGATAAGCTGTAAATCAAGTAGAACAGCACCCCCGCGAATGGTGGGTACATCCATGGCGTGCCCGCGGACGTAAAAGAGAGCACATCAGTCCGCGGAATCTCGCGATGCTCCACCACCCAGCGGCCCGTCGCCAGATGCCACCCCATGTCGTTATCGCCCACGGTGCGCAAGCCGGCGCACAAAGCGCTAAGCAACACGAGAAAAATAAACACGAACCTGGCAACGCGATAGCATTTTTCGGAGGAAACTTGCATGGAAAATTGCAGCTTATAAAACTAACACTCCCTTTAACTATAAAACCGACAGCTCACTTGGGCGCTTGCGCAAGACACCCAACGACGGCAAAGCATCGCGCAACGCAGCCCTCACACAAACCACCGTACGGTTGGTAGACTTCTCTTCATGTGACCGTCATCACATCCCCAAGTGACGCAGAATGCTGCCTGCCCGGTGCTCCGCCTTTAAGGTAAGGAGCGAAGCCAAAGGGCGACAAAGCCGTGTCGCCGGCGGGAAGCGTTCGCAAGCCTTGACTTCGAACAAGAGCCGATAAGCTCAATACCGGCAACGGGGGTATCACGGATGGAAAACGAAACCAACGCGCAGCCAACCGCGGCATCCGCCTGGCACGTGAAGCAGGTTTATGCGATGGCCGCAATCAGCCTCGTGGTCGGGCTGGCCATCGGATACTTGTTTCGCGGGTCGCAATCGCCTGCGCTGCCGCCTCAAGCCACGGCCGCGGTTTCCCAACCGTCTCCCGCCGCAGGCGGAATGGGCGGCCAGATGCCCACCCTCGAACAGATGAAACAGATGGCCGACGCCAAAGCGGCCCCGCTCGTCGAAAAGCTCAAAGGCGACCCGAACAATACCGATCTGCTAGCCAAGGTAGGAGACTTGTACCAGGCTTCCCATCAGTTCCAGGACGCGGCCGGCTATTACGACAAGGCATTGCAAATTGATGCGAAGAATGTCCACATTCGCACCCAGTTGGCTTCCTGCCTCTACTACCAGGGCGATGTCGACGGGGCGATCGGTCAACTCCAGCAGGCGCTGCAATACGATCCCAAGGATGCCAACTCCCTGTTTAACCTCGGCATGATCAAGCTGCAGGGAAAAAAGGACACCAAGGGAGCGCTCGCCGCTTGGCAGTTGCTGTTGAATTCGAATCCGCAATTGGACGCAGGCCGCAAAGCCAGAGTGCAGAAACTAATCGCCGACGTCCGCATGCAGAGCAAGAGCTAGCGCTGGCGAAACCGGCTCGTGAAGGCTTCTGCCGACCAACAAAACAAAGATCTGAAGGAGCAGTGAACAATGACGACCACGACGGATGCAAATCGAGCAACTTCTACCTCTAATGAGCAATGGACCAGCGTGCAGGCGTATGTGTTGGCGGTCATTTGCCTGCTGGTGGGAATCGCCGGCGGCTGGTTCATCCGCGGATCCCAGAGTCCGGCGGCCGCTGCTGCTGAGACCGCGACCGCATCGGCGCCAGCTCCCGCCATGGGAAATCCGGCCGCGCAACCGCCAACTCCGGCTCAGATGCAGAAAATGGCCGACACGCAAGCCGCGCCATTGATCGAGAAGCTCAAGGCCGACCCAGCAAACGCAGGAATTCTGGCGAGCGTCGGCAACATCTATTACGACACCCAGCAGTACCCCACAGCGATCGATTACTATCAGCGCGCGCTCAAGCTAGAGCCAGCCAATGCGGGGGTTCGTACCGACATGGCGACCGCCTATTGGTATACCGGCGACGCCGATAGCGCCATCGCGGAATTCCAGAAATCCCTCTCGTACGAACCGAACAAGGCCAACACCCTGTTCAACCTCGGCATCGTCGAATGGCAAGGCAAAATGGATATCGACAAAGCGACCGCGGCGTGGAAGAAGTTGCTGGCTACAAATCCGAACTACGAAAATAAAGACAAGGTTCTGGAGTTGATGGCGCAGGCCCAGAAGCATGCGGGGGTGAAACCGGGCACACCGGCGAAGCCATTGCAATAACTTCCGTATGATGAAAGCCACACCGTGAATAGTTCTGCCCCAGAACAATTCTTCGGCAGTCCGCGTCACAAGCCGATGCTGTTGGGCGCATTACTCGTCTTCGCCACGATGCTGTTGTATAGCTGCGTCAGGCATCATGAATTCCTTGACTTCGACGACTCCCAGTACGTCACTAAGAATATTCATGTCAGCACAGGGTTGAAGCTCGACAACGTCGTTTGGGCTTTTACCACTTTCTACGCCGCGAACTGGCATCCTCTCACGTGGCTCTCCCACATGATGGACTGCCAATTGTTTGGCCTGAATTCCGGATCTCAACACGTGGTCAATGTCGCGCTGCACGCAGCCAACGTTCTACTCTTGTTCCTGCTGCTACAAAGGGCCACCGGTGCGCTCTGGCGAAGCTTTTTCGTCGCCGCACTCTTCGCGGTGCATCCGCTGAACGTGGAAACAGTCGCCTGGGTGGCCGAGAGAAAAAGTTTGCTCAGCGCGTTTTTTTCGCTGCTCACGATCGCCGCCTACGGCTGGTACGTCAGCCGCCCTGGTTGGAAGAAATACCTGCTCGTCCTGGTCGCCTTTTCGTTGGCGCTGATGTCCAAGCCCATGGCGGTGAGTCTCCCTCTGGTTCTGTTGCTGCTGGACTACTGGCCTTTGCAACGTTACGAAGACCTTCCATTTCGAAGCAAGTGGCTGCGTTTGTCGCTGGAGAAGTCACCCCTGTTCTTGATGACCGCAGCAAGTTCCGTCGTCACCATCGTCGCCCAGCGTTCTAGCGGTTCCGTGGTGGATACCTCAGCCCTGCCGCTCTCGGTGCGCATAGGAAATGCTTTCGTGTCCTATGTTGCATACCTCGGAAAGATGTTTTGGCCCGCCAGTCTCGCCGTCTTTTACCCTCATCCGCAACACTCTCTGCCTTGGTCCGATGTCTTCGCCGCGGCCGTGATCCTGTCCGCGATTACCCTGGCGGTTTTGTATTTTCACCGCGCTCGTTACCTGGCGACGGGCTGGTTTCTGTTTGTCATAACGCTGGTTCCGGTAATCGGAATCGTCCAGGTCGGCCGCCAAGCCATGGCCGACCGCTACGCTTATATCCCGTGCATAGGGCTTTTTATCATGGTCGCCTGGGGCTTGGGCGACGCAGTCGATAGGACCGCGATCCCTCGAGTTCTACCAGCGGTAGCCGCACTGTGCCTGCTGGCGGCGTTTGCGGCTGTGACTATCCGCGATCTGGCGTACTGGCAGAACGGCGTGAACTTGTTCACACGCGCGGAAATCCTGGCGGGCCAACCGGATGCGAACATCGAAGCGGCTCTTGGCGACGCGATGGTGATCGCCGGTCGCTACAACGAGGCCTACGAGCACTACGCAGAAGCCTGCATACTGCTTCCGCGTGACGCGCAGTGTCGTTACAACATGGCGGAGATCCTGTTTAATCGCCATCAACTCCGAGACGCCCTCGAACAGTATCAGCTCGCTCTGAGTTTGACCGACAGCAAGGACATGGCACTCTCATGCCTGACCAATTCAGGTGAAATACTCCTGGACCTCGCTGATTACGAAAGCGCGGAGAAGAGCTTAACCGCAGCCTTGCAGATTGACCCCAACAACAGCACTGTGTTGCGATTACGTCAGCGCGCATTGCATCATCCCAGTGCAAGCCGCTAAGGAGTCTCTCGCAGGGAAATTCGTCCGTTGTGACGGCAATCACAATCGTCAGTGACGGCAGAGGCTGCCCACCGGGCGCGTAGTCCGTATTTTGGACAAACAGATGCTTCCGCCGGGGTAGAATTCCCCAAGACTTAAGGATGGATTTCTTATGAATCCCAGGATCTCTCGAATCTCCAACCTGCTCGTCGTTGCCGGCTTATGCCTTCTCACCATCGGATTCGCCCAGGCCAGCGATTTGTCACACCTTTCAGGTTCCTACAAGGTTGTCCATACGACGGACCTCGGTCCCCAAACTCGGATCCGGCTGCAACTTCACTTGGCCAACCATGGCGAGCGCGATCTCCGCATTCAGCGCCTTACGCTCTGGGGAGCTTCTCATCCCCGCAAGAGCGCGACGGAGGCATGTTCGCTCGTGGTCCGCACCGGCGCATC
>JBEKED010000245.1:0-6297 GCA_050014035.1 Terriglobales bacterium | reverse complement strand
GTTCATAGTGGCGCGCCGCCGCCAATATAGTTGATTGCAAGGAGAGTTCGATTGTCCTTATCCGTGAGCATTTTTGGTCTGGGATACGTTGGTTCGGTTTCGGCCGCGTGTTTCGCCTCCATGGGGCACAACGTTATCGGCGTGGATGTGAGCCGCGCCAAGGTCGAGATGATGGATGCGGGAAAGACCCCGATCATCGAAGATCGTATGAGCGAAATGGTTGCAGAAGCGCACCGTGCCGGGCTGCTGCGGGCGACCACAGACGCCACCGCCGCCGTGATGGATTCCGAGGTCTCGTTTGTCTGCGTTGGAACGCCCAGCCTGAAAAATGGCAAACTTGACCTTAGCCACATCGAAGGTGTTGCGCGCGAGATTGGCGCAGCCATTCGGAAGAAAAATTCGCCACACGTTTTTGTTCTGCGCAGCACCGTGCTCGCCGGAACTACCGAAACGGTGGCCATCCCCATTCTCGAAAAAGAGAGTGGAAAGAAGTGCGGCCAGGATTTCACGGTTTGTTATAACCCGGAGTTCATGCGCGAGGGCAATGCCGTCGGCGACTTCCTGAATCCTCCCTACACTATCCTGGGAGCGAGCGACACTTGCCATCTGGCGCCACTGCGCGAACTTTATAAGAACACTCCCGGCACTCTGTACGAGACCACGATTCCCGTCGCCGAAATGGTCAAATATTTTTCCAATTGCTATCACGCGCTGAAAGTCGGCTTCGCCAACGAGATGGGAACGATGTGCAAGCATCTTGGTGTCGACGCGCACGCGGTTACGAAAATTTTTACTTCCGACACCAAGCTGAATATTTCTTCCGCCTATCTTTTTCCGGGGTTCGCCTTCGGCGGTTCCTGTCTGCCGAAAGATCTTCGTGCCATTACCTACAAGGCCAAAGAACTCGATCTTGAGTTGCCATTGCTGGAATCGCTGATGCCCAGCAACGCCGAGCACATCGATCGCGCGGTGGAGATGGTAATGAGCACGCGAAAAAAGAAAATTGCGCAGCTCGGCTTGAGCTTCAAAGCTGGTACCGATGATCTCCGCGAGAGCCCGCAGGTGCAATTAATCAAACGACTGATGGGCGAGGGTCTCGAAATCAAAGTGTGGGACGAGGATGTCTCGCTGGGCCGCTTGGCCGGTGCGAATCGCGAGTACATCGAACAAGTGATTCCGCATATCGGATCGGTCCTCTCGGCCGATCTCGGAGACGTGCTGAGCAGCGCCGAGGTCGTGATCCTGGGCAACAGATCGGCCAGCAAAGAGCGGCTGGCCAAGTATCTTCGGCCCGAACAGATTGTGATTGACCTTATCCACCTGGATGAGACGCGGCGTCCAGAAGGCGCTCTGAAGTATGAAGGAATCTGCTGGTAGGTGCGAGGCGGCCCGGCTGGTTACCAATCATGCTTCATGGCGCGCGCGAACTCCGCCGCTGGCAGTGTATTCAGTACATCTTCTTTGGTTAACCAGGCCCGCCGCGCCTGCGTGATCCCGTAACGCATTTTCTCCATGTGCGAGGTGTGGTGGGAATCGGTGTTGATAACAATTTTCACGCCATGCTGCTTGGCCATGCGCAAGTGAACATCGCTCAGGTCGAGCCGATCGGGGTACGCGTTCAACTCCATGGCCACTTTATGCTGGGCCGCCGCTTTGAGCACAGCGTCGAGATCGAATGGATAAGCGTCGCGGCGCAAAAGCAAGCGTCCGGTAGGATGCCCGATCAGCGAGGTGTTGGGATTAGCGATGGCCGTCAACAGCCGGTCGGTCATGGCGTCGCGATCCAGGTTGAATTGCGAGTGTACGCTGGCGATGACAATGTCCATTTGTTCGAGCACAGAATCGGAAAGATCGAGCGCGCCGTCGCCTAGAATATCGACTTCGATTCCGGCGAAAATGCGGATCGCCCCCCCCATCTGTTTTTCCACCGCGCGGATTCTATCGATGTGATCGAGGGCGCGTTTGTCGGTGAGGCCGTTGGCGAAGGCCAGATTTTTCGAGTGGTCGGTGATCGCCATGTAGGCGTAACCGCGCTCCCGAGCCGCTTCCGCCATCTCTTCGATCGTGTTGCGGCCGTCGGTCTCCACGGTATGCATGTGCACGTCCCCGCGGATATCGGCTAGTTCGAGCAGCACGGGCAGCGTATGTGCGGCGGCGGCTTCGATTTCTCCCAGATTCTCGCGCAGTTCGGGAGGGATGAAATCGAGCTTGAGTTTGGCGTAAATTTCTTCTTCCGTTTTGCGCGCGACCGGCTTATTGTCCTCGACTTTCGCGAGGCTGTATTCGTTGAGCGTGAGGCCCATTTTGAGCGCGCGCTGGCGCAAGGCGACGTTGTGCGCCTTCGAGCCGGTGAAATATTGCATCGCCGCTCCGAAAGATTCCGGCGGCAGGAGGCGCACGTCCACCTGCATGCCGTTGCGGTGGCGGAAGCTAACCTTGTTTTCGCCTTGCGCGATGATGTCCATCAAGCCGGGGAAGCGGAGCAGATGTTCGATGAGCGTCTGACGCGCTTCGTCGGCAATGCAGGATTTGCCGGTGACGAGGATGTCGAGATCGCCGACAGTTTCACGACCGCGGCGCAGCGATCCGGCGGGCGTAACTTTTTCGACGCCTGGAGCCGACAGCAGATGCGCCACCAGTTTTTCGGCTAGTTCTTCGGCGGTGTCGAGAAGAAATCGTCCGGCGATGCGGCGATAATCTTCGATGGCCTTGAGCAGCTTCAATTCGTGCTTTTCGCCCATGCGCGGCAGCGTGCGGATCTTGCCTTCGCGAGCGAGTTTCTCCACCCCCTCGAGATCGCTGACTTGATAAGCGCTCCAGATCAAGGCAATCGTCTTGGGTCCGAGACCTTGAATCTTGAGCAGTTCGAGCATCGACGGGCGATATTTTTTGAGCAGCTCGGCGTGGGCTTCGATGCGGCCATCCTTGAAAAGCATTTGCAAATTGGCGAGCATGCCCTTGCCGATGCCCTGGATGGCAAGAATCTTTTTCGGCTCGGCGATTAAATCGGCCACCTGTTGCGGCAACGCTTCGATGGCCTCCGCCGCATTGCGGTAGGAGCGGACGCGAAACGAGTCCTGGCCGTCGATCTCCAGCAGATCGGCGGTTTCGTAGAGAAGTCCGGCAATGGCCTTATTGTCGGGCAAAATAATTTCAACTCAGGATTTCAACCCGCGGGAATGATTGTAACGCGGAAGAAGCGGCGGAGCAGGTGGGGATTTCGTCGGAGGGACACACGAAGACGGTTGGCGAGGCGCAGACAGCTTAGCTCGATAAATCGGACCTGAACAAAAACATCTTTATGAGATTTTAGTTACGTTGGCCGCTTGCGGCCCTTTCTGTCCCTGAACGATCTCAAACTCCACCTGATCGCCCTCTTGCAGACTTTTGTAGCCCTCAGTGGTGATGGAGCTGTAGTGAATGAATACATCAGGTCCATCGTCGCGGCCAAGGAAACCATATCCCTTGGCGTTATTGAACCACTTGACGGTGCCTTTCAGTCGTTCCACGTGCGCTCCTTCCGTTTTGCGAATTGCCCCCGAACATAGCGATTCCGGGGGCCGCAAAAAATTTGTAGGAATTGTGCGGCTCACCGGGGGTGCTGTCAAGGCTTAGAGTCACACATCTCTGTGCGTACAGGATGGACGGGTTAGGGCCACAATGATGGGGGGGTGTACTAGCGCGCTGGATGCGGCATCTGGGCGAGCCAGAGCACGCCACAGATGGTTTTGGCGTCACGGATGCGGCCGTTCAGTGCCATCCGTCTTGCCTCTGACAAACCGAAGAATCTCGTCGCGATCCTCTCGTCCGCTTCGGGCTGTGCTTTGCCCCCCTGCAGGCCGCGGGCCAGGTAAATGGTCATGGTTTCGTCGAGAAATCCGGGGCTGACATAGAAATGCAGGATTCTTTTCCAGTGACGGGCACTGTAGCCGGTCTCCTCGAGCAACTCGCGCTTGGCGGCGGTGAGCGCGGTCTCGCCATCGTCGATGCGCCCGGCCGGCAACTCCCACATCATGGACTGCGCGGCATGGCGATACTGGCGTTCGAGCAGGATGCGTGGCTCGGTTTTGCGCGCCGCGTCATCCACCGCCAAAACCACGATCGATCCGGAATGCCGGATGACATCGCGACGGGCGCGCACACCTCCGGGCTCTTCCACTTGATCGGTGGTGACACTGAAAACCGGCCCCTGGTAGCTGATGCGGGAAGAGAGCACGCGCGCTTGCTTTAATTTCGTTCCTGCCGATTTCGCCATAACAACAATATAAAGGTGTCAGGTCGCAGGTGTCAGGTCTCAGGAAAAGCCTTGCTCTTGATTGATCTTCTGACACCTGACCCCTGACATCTGAGGCCTGTCACCTGTTATGCTGCGCCGGTGAGCCGAAAACAAGCAACTCGAAAGCCCACCGTAGCCATCGTCGGAGCCGGGAGGCTGGCAACTTTTCTGGCAGTGGCTCTAGACGACGCCGGATTCACCGTGACCGAGATCGTGGCTCGTGCTTTGCCCCGATCGCTTCGGAGGGCGCGCGCTCTCGCCGCGAAAGTGGGCGCGCAAGCGGTGAGCGCAAATTCCGCCACGCTGAACGCCACTTTGTTGTGGTTCGCGGTTCCCGACGCTGCGATTCGTGTCGCCGCTTCGGACCTCATAGTTAATCTAGGTGCCCGTGCGGCTGCCAACAATAAGGACAGATCTCAGGACAAAGTTCGCAACCAGGTTCGGAACAGATTTCAGAACAAAGTTCGTGTCGCCTTTCATTCCAGCGGAGCGCTTTCCAGCCGCGAACTAGATCCTTTGCGCAAGGCAGGCGTCGCGGTGGCATCCGTGCATCCGTTGATGACTTTCGTTGCCGGCGCCTATCCTTCGTTAACGGATGTGCCCTTTGCGATCGAAGGGGACGAAAAGGCAACGCGCGTGGCGCGCCAAATCGTCCGTGAGCTGGGAGGCGAGAGTTTCGCACTACCCGCCGCCTACAAAGCGGCTTACCACGCGTGGGCCACTATGACGTCGCCGCTGCTGCTGGCGTTCCTGGTTACGCTCGAAGAAGCCGCTCGCGCCGCCGGGCTCACGCATGAAGATGCGCGCCGCAAGAGCCTGCCCATCATCCGCCAAACCTTGGCGAACTACGCAAGCCTCGGTCCGGCGCGGTCTTTCAGCGGACCCCTGATTCGTGGAGACGTGGAGACGGTCACGAAACACCTGGCCGTGCTGAGGAAACATCCCGTAACTCGCGACGTTTATGTGGCGCTGGCACGAGCCGCGCTGCGCGGGCTTCCGGTGAAAAATCGCAATGGATTGATGCGATTGCTGGGCGCGCCTTAACGCCGATCCGAATCAATGCTGGCTGCGGCGGCGGGTGAACAGGTGGCCGAGTTTCTCCTGTTTCGTCTTCAAATATTCCACCGTATGTTCGGTGGGCGCCACTTCGCAGGGGACGCGCTCGGTCACTTGGATGCCGGCGCGCTCCAGCGCCGCGACTTTGTCGGGATTGTTCGAGAGCAGGCGGACGCGCTTAATATCCAACGCTTTCAGGATCTCGACCGGCATGTGGAACTCGCGCTGGTCGGGCTTGAAACCCAGCCGCTCGTTGGCCTCCACGGTATCGAGTCCGCTGTCTTGCAGCGCGTAGGCCTGCAACTTCGCCATCAGCCCGATGCCGCGCCCCTCCTGCTGTTCATAGATGAGGACGCCGGAGCCAAGTTGGGCAATCATCGAAAGCGCCATCTCGAGCTGCTGGCGGCAATCGCAACGCAGCGAGCCAAATACGTCCCCGGTGAGGCATTGCGAGTGAATGCGCACCAGCGGCGAACCGGAACTCACCTCGCCCATCACCAGCGCCACGGCTTCTTCGGTCTTCGCTCCATCGCCCGTAGCCGACGCTCTGGTCGTGAATCCATGGATCAGGAAATGCCCCCAACGAGTAGGGAAGTCCGCAGAGGCTACTTGCTTTACCTTCAAAGAGCTCACGATTAAATTATAGTCTTGGTTCTCCCACGCTCGCTGTTTTCGAGCCTTGATACTGGATTGGTCCACGGTGAGTGACGGAAAGGCTGACTCGGTGTGTATATGCGAAATCGAGCGACGCTGTTAAAATCGAAAACGTAAGCTCCCCGCCGTATGGGGCTATAGCTCAGCTGGGAGAGCGCATCGTTCGCAACGATGAGGTCGTCGGTTCGATCCCGACTAGCTCCACCAAATAAATCCCAACAAAAATGCCAGTCTACGATGGGTACACAATAAAATGTACCCAAATCGTACCTATGTGGGTACAATGATAGCCATTACCCCCAAGAGGGAAT
>JBEKED010000244.1:0-6300 GCA_050014035.1 Terriglobales bacterium | reverse complement strand
AAGACTATCGATATTTCGGTAACTTCGGTCTTGCAGACCACAGCCGGCAAGATGATCTTTGGCAAGTGGGATGAGCGCGGCACCGGCCACCGCGACTCAAAATCGCCGCCGCCAGTCTCCGCCCCCGCTGTCACAGCACCCACTGCCGTCCCCTCTGATCCCACACGAAAGACGACTTCCGCCGTGGCCGATCGGCCAGTTGATTAGTCTGTGGGACCAAGGTAACAACCTTCGAGTAGTGAACTTTCTTGCATTCACAGGCAAAAAAGGCGTACGATCCACGGCCAGAGACCCTTATCGGGAATCCGGATAAATCTCAATCGTTTGGAGGCAGGTAATGAAAAGTGTTTTCGCAGGGCTATGTGTATTGGCCCTGCTGTCCTTGGTCGCACCCCTCGCAGCCGGGGCAGCCGAGACAAGGACTGCAGGTCCCTATTACGACATCAGCAAGGAAGTCACTCTCCATGGCACGGTGTCGAGCGTGCTCACGAAACCCTCAAAGGGAATGCTCATGGGTTCCCACCTCTTAATCCAAACCGGTGTCGGTTCGCTGGACGCCAGCTTGGGAAGGTTCGCTCTGCAAGGCCGAGGCGCTCTCTCCGTCGAACCCGGCAAGCAAGTTGAAGTCACCGGCGTCATGAAGACGATCAAAGGCAAGCAGGTGTTTATCACCCGCACCGTAACCGTTAACGGACACGCCTACACGATGCGCAACCAACATGGGATTTCGATGTCGCCGCAGGCACGTGAGCGTGCCAGCGAGAAGACTGCCCAGAAAGGGGCGTGGCTATGAACCGCAAAGCTTACCTGAGCATCTCTCTAGCTTTAGTTTTCCTGGCCTTTGCTTTCTTGACGGGTTGCAGTTCGGGCAGCTCCAAGACCGTGTCGGGCACAACTTACGTGTTTTATCTCAACGGCGGATTGGAGAACATTAACAGCGAAGAGGGCCCGAATTTCTACGCTATCGCAGGAGCGGTGGTCATCGATTCGAGTGGCAACGTCACCGGCGGCGAAGAAGACTATAACGACGGTTTCGGACTCACGGACGCCCCCACACCAATCGCGGCAACAAGCGGCGCGCTCATGGTAGATTCTGCAACCGGCCAGGGCACACTCACGCTGACCGTGGGTGACACGAATCTGGGCGTCGGCGGCGTGGAGACCCTCGCTATCCAATTTGTGAACGCCAACCACGCGCTCATCACTCAGTTTGACGGGTCGGCAACCTCCAGTGGAAGCCTCGACTTGCAGACCGCAACCAGCGCCCCCGGGAACTTTGCTTTCGCCATATCGGGCGTTGACGAGAGCTACGAACCAATTGCCGTCGGCGGAGTGCTCACCGTGTCCAGCGGCACCTTGAGTGGCACTTACGATCAAAACGATGATGGAGCTGTAACCACCGATAACGCCCTGTCGGGAACCGTCTTCTCGACGGACGCCTTCGGGCGGGGCACCATCACCAGCAACCTTGCAACCGCGTTCGCCTACTACGTTGTTGGCCCGGAAGCGGTCAGGCTCATCATTGACGATACCGAGGCAGTCGGCATCGGCTCGGCCTATGGTCAGGGCTCGGGCACATTCAGCGCAGCATCCATCGGAAGCTCCGTGTTCGGCATTCAAGGCGACGCTTGGGGCGATCTCTATGATGCGGCCGGTAGCTTCACCACCGATGGCGTCAGCGCCGTCACTGGAGGAATCGCCGACGATGATGAGTACGGAGATGTCTTTTTCGGCGAAGCGATCGGCGGAAACTATGCTGTCGCCAGCACTGGATACGGCAGCCTGACGATCACCAGCGGAGACTTAGGTTCCATCAGCGGTTTGGGAGTATATGTCACCGATCCAACTCTCAATCTGCTCGATCCCAATAACACCACAACCGGATTGGGTGGCGCTCTGATTATCGACCTGGATGATAATCTTGCCGGCGGCACCGGACTTCTCATACCCCAGACCGACACCACACAGGGTGACTTTACAGGTAATTACGCCTTTGGCGGGCAGTCCTTCAACGGCGACGATTTCTGGGAAGTCGACTTTGTCGGACAGGGATCGGTTACGGCTGGTGTTCTGGCTGGAACCGGTGAAGTCTCCGACATTGGCGACTTCTACAGTTCCAGCGCTACCGATACTGGGGTTGGTTATGCGGCAACTCCGCTAGCGGACGCGAACGAGGCCACCACTGGACGCTACACCATGACGGAAGACAATGAAAACCCGTTGGTCATCACAGTTGGTGAGACTGAGTTTGGTGACAACGTAGCCCTTTATCAGGCTAGCGGAGGATACTTGTTCTGGGTGGAAGAGGATAATTTCGCGAGTTTCTTCGGCCCCCTCGAGCAGCAGGGAACGTTAACCGGGATACCAGCCGTGCATAAAGCCATGACGAAGTCCCGCGTACAAAAATAAACCACCTTAACCTGAAAGGGCACAGCCGAGTTGATCCGGCTGTGCCCTCTCTCATTTCATCAAACAGGTGCGCCAGCCCTCGCCGACCGCAGCTTCACCTCACCCCCACGGCCAAATCCTGTATACTGATCGCCCCTATGAAGGTGTTTGTCATTGTTCCGGCCGCGGGATTGGGCACGCGCATGGCTCCGCCCTCGACCGCTAAATCCAAAAAACCAGCGCCCACCAAACAATTCAAAGAACTCGGCGGGGTGCCCATTCTCGTCCACACGCTGCGTAAATTCGCGGCCACGCCTGCCGTCTACGAAATCATCGTCGCCCTGCGCCCCGACGAAATTGCCGGCTTTCGCGCCCAGCTCGAAAAGCAGTACCCGGAAATCCTGACCAAGCGTCTGCAACTGGTCGAAGGCGGCGAGCATCGTCAGGACTCCGTGGCCAGCGCCCTGACTCATCTAGCCGCCGATCCCGCTATCGATCCCGATGACATCGTCCTCGTGCACGATGCCGTGCGCCCCTTCGTGACGCCGGAAATCATCGGCCATGTAATCGAAGCCGCGCACCAGCACGGAGCCGCCATCGCCGGCCTCCCCGCAGTAGACACCGTAAAGCAGGTGGAAAGAACCGCGGAAGACGCGCTCATCAAAGCTACCATCCCGCGCGCCAGCATCGTGATGGCGCAAACCCCGCAGGGTTTTCGCTACAGCATCCTAAAAAAAGCCTTTGCCGACGCCCTGGCCGACGGCTTCCTCGGAACCGACGAAGCTTCTCTAATAGAACGCGCCGACCTCCCCGTAGTAGTAGTAATGGGTTCGCCGCGTAATCTGAAAATCACCACCCCCGCCGACATGCAACTGGCGGAGTTCTACCTGAAACAAGAAGGAATTTTGTAATTTGGTAATTTTGTAATTGGGTAATTTGGTAACTTACATCCCGTCCGTGGTTTGGTTCTTAAATTACAAAATTACCCGATTACAAAATTACAAAATATTCTCCGGAAACCGACTTTGGAACCCAAGACGCCCAAACCTGAACTGCGCATCGGCTACGGCTGGGACTCGCACGAATTCAAGCCCGGCATCCCGCTAAGAATCGGAGGCATAACTCTGCCCCACCACGAGGGCCTCGGAGGCCATTCCGACGGCGATGTCCTGCTCCACGCCATCACCGACGCCCTGCTTGGCGCCATCGCCGGCCCCGACATCGGAGCCCTGTTTCCGCCCTCCGACCCGCAGTGGAAAAATGCCGACTCCGCCCTCTTTCTGCGCGAAGCCCTGCAGCGCGTCAAAACCGCAGGCTACGCACTAGTAAACCTCGATTCCACCTTAATTCTGTCCGTTCCAAAAATTGGCCCGCACGCGGACGCGATTCGCCAACAAGTCGCCAAGTTGTGCGGAATTCCCCCAGAATGTGTAGGCATCAAAGCCAAAACGCCAGAAGGCATAGGGACGGAAAATGCAGTGATAGCAAATGCGGTGGTGTTGCTGAAACGCAGGAAGCCAGAGGACAATGAATAGAGTTTGGAAGACGTTCTGACGAAGATACTCAGCGTATCTGAAGCGCGTGCGATATTTTATTAAATTGTCATCCCGAGCGAAGCGAGGGATCTGCAGTTCGCCGCAAAATGCAGATCCCTCGCTTCGCTCGGGATGACAACTCAGGTCAAGTGTTTCTCCAACACGCGGCCATCTCCGCCCGCTTCGCTCGCGCCGCCGCAATAAACGCCCTGAAGATCGCGTGCGCCGATTCCGCCACTTCCGGCCCGTCGTTCACGCTCCGCTCCGGATGCCACTGCACCGCCAGCACAAAATGCCCTGGGACCGTTCCCTCCAGCGCTTCGACCACTCCATCCTCCGACGACCGCGCCACCACCCGCAGTCCCATCCCCGGAGCGTCCGCCGCCTGATGATGAGAAGAATTCACCGCCATCGTCTTCCCGGTGCCGGTCGCTCCCACAATCTCCGCCAGCCGCGATTCCGGCTCGATCGTCACCGTGTGCGCGTTCGCCACCGTACGCCCCGGGCTGTGATTGATCTTGGAATTGACGCTCTTCGAATCGACGACCGACGAATCAATATCCTGCACCAGCGTTCCCGACCGATACACATTGAGCGATTGCAGCCCGTAGCAGATGCACAGTACCGGCTTGCGCAGTTCGTAGGCGTCGTCGAGCAGCACTTTATCCACCGCGTCCCGCTTGCCATCCGCAGGCGCCGTTTTCTCGTGCCGAGCCGCCCCGTATTTTTGTGGATCAACATCCGCCCGGCTGCCCGGCAGCAGAACCGCGTCGCACGCCTCGATCTGTTTCATCACCTGAGCCGGCGTAAGGTCCAGTCCAATCCGCACCGCTTCGCCGCCTGCCATGCGCACCGCGTCTTCATACTTAGGCAGCGAGCGCTCAGCATACTCGGCGTCGCTCGAATGCGGTACGGGAACAGCAATCCGCGGAGTAGTTGTTTTCAGGTCGCCCATATTCAACTCAGCCGTTCTCAAGTCAGTCCTGCTCAACTAACCCGTTCAATCCCCGCCAGCGTTTTCCGCTGCCGGTAGTTCCGAATCTCCATCCCCAGCGATAGCGCCAGCACGATCGCGCCCGCGGTAATCGCAAACGGAAATGCAATGTGCCGGTAAGCAAACGTCAGGTTCGGGGCTACGTGTTTTACCTGCGAATACACCACCGTCCCCAGAATACTCAGCAGTAGCGCGACCGCGAACGACAGCAGCGTAAACAAAAACGTCATCGCGAACACGCGCGCCGGAATTCCGATCCAGCGCGGCCTATCGGAAGCCTCTTTCCCCATGCTTCTAAATTACACCATCGCTCCCAACCATCGCGACCGGCGACGCGCGACCCGCGGGGTGCCGGTTCACCTTGCATGCGGTATCATTCTACACGGTGCTTTTCCAACCAAAGGGGTGCTGTCCAATGTCACCACGGAAGTCGGTGGTCCCGTTATTGCTGGCCATCTTTGCGTCTTTTCCCGCGATTGCGCAGACTGCGGTTGCTCCCGCTCCAATCGCGCCGACTGCGAGCCCGGCGCTGAGCATTCCGAACACGACGTTAGCGGTCAACTCGCCCACCCCACTTTCCCAACGCGTTGTGCACTACGAGATCGCCGCCAAATACGATCCCAAGACGCACGGTCTCGACGCCGAAGAAACTCTCACCTACCACAATCTCACCGGCCAGACTCTGGATACTTTCCCCTTCCATCTTTATCTCAACGCCTTTCAGCCCACATCCACCTGGATCCGCGAGACCAAACGAGATGGCACGCGTGACACATCCTTCGAAAAGTGGGACAGCAAGAACTACGGCTCTGATGAAATCAAGCGTTTCGAGGTTGTCGGACAAGGCGATCTAACTTCGCAGCTAAAGTTCATCCAGCCCGAAGACGGCAACAAAGACGATAAGACTGTTGTCCAGATTCATCTGCCGCAGCCCATTCCGCCCGATGGCTACGTCCAATTCAAAATTACTTTTCACGATCAGTTCCCGCAAACCTTGGAGCGTACCGGATGGAAGCGCGATTTCCTGCTCGCCGGTCAATGGTTCCCAAAAGTCGGCGTCTGGTGGCATGGAGCCTGGAACTGTCATCAGTTTCACGGCGCCACCGAATTTTTCGCCGATTTCGGCGTCTATGACGTGAAAATCACCGTCCCTCAGTTTGAGACCGTCGGCGCCTCTGGGGTGGAAGTGAGCAACGTCAACAATCCCGATGGCACCAAAAGCGTCAGCTAGCACGCCGATGACGTCCACGAATTCGCCTGGACCGCCAGTCCCCACTACAAGGTCTATACCGACAATTTTCAAGGCAGCATGGGCCCGGTCAAGCTGAACATCATGATGCAGCCCGCGCACCTCGACCAGGAAGAGCGTCATGCGCGAATTCT
>JBEKED010000243.1:0-10776 GCA_050014035.1 Terriglobales bacterium | reverse complement strand
CTCTCGCTCGGGCCCGACGGATACCAGTCGCGCGGCGTAATCAGATCGTGGTCAGTGCGGCTCAGAGTCGCGGCGCTCCCACTATCCTGCTCCGTGCCATACACGGTGTAAGGAAACTGATTGTCGGTGGTCACATGATAAAACTGCCCCGTCGGCTGGTTGTACCAAGTGCTCCAAGTCTGCCCGCGATTCAAACTGACCGTGGTTCCCTGGTCGGTAGCAAGCACCATGCTGGCCGAATTTTTCGGATCAATCCAGAGCTGGTGATAGTCGTCTCCGCCCGGAGCGCCCCGCACCACCGAAATTGTCTTCCCGCCATCCTCGGAGCGATACAGAGCAACGTTCGGCATATAAATCACGTCGCGATCCTGCGGATCGATAGTGATGCGATTGAAATACCACGCCCGGCTAGTCAAGCGAGCATCGGCATTAGCGAGCGCCCAGGTGTTCCCGCCATCGTCCGAGCGATAAACTCCAGACTTCGCCGCATTGTCTTTCCCTTCATTGTCTTTCGCTTCAATGAGCGCATACACGCGCTTCCCGTCCGGCGCAACGTCGACGCCCACTCGCCCCCAATCGCCCTCGGGCAACCCGTTACCCGTCAAACGCGCCCAGCTTTTGCCCGCATCTACGGAACGGTAAAGCCCGCTCCCCGGCCCATCCATCGGAGAATACCCCGTCCACGGCGGTCGATGCGT
Organism: Terriglobales bacterium; assembly: GCA_050014035.1. Taxonomy (GTDB): domain Bacteria; phylum Acidobacteriota; class Terriglobia; order Terriglobales; family Acidobacteriaceae; genus Acidiflorens. The sequence goes on along the minus strand of JBEKED010000243.1, from coordinate 10,078 downwards.
ATGCCAGGCGCCGGCAAACAATACCTGAGGCGCAGACGAGCACATCGCCAAATCTGAAATTCCAATTTCCGACCCCAGATCGAGAACCCGCGCCCAGTGCGCCCCCCCATCGACCGATTTGTAAACGCCGCGCTCCGCATTGGGAGCGTAAACATGTCCCAGAGCGCCAACATAAACGATGTCCGCATTCCGCGGATCAATCACAATCCGGCTGATCTGCCGCGTATCTTCCAGCCCAATCTGATGCCACGTCGCCCCGCTGTCACTCGATTTGTAAACGCCGTTACCCGAAGTAAAGTCCTCGCGAATGTCGCTCTCGCCGGTTCCGGCATAAATTGTTTTAGGATCGGACGGAGCCACCGCCAGCGCCCCAATCGACCCCACCGGCTGCCCGTCAAAAATCGGAGTCCAGGTAACTCCGGCATCATTCGTTTTCCAGATTCCGCCATCGACCGCGCCAAAATAAAAAGTCGTCGAGTCGCCCGGCACGCCCGCCACGGCCACCGCGCGCCCACCACGAAACGGCCCAATCAGCCGCCATTTGAGCCCATTCACCAATTCCATAGGAACCGGCTGCGCCCGCCCCACGATGCTTAAGAACAGAATGTTTAAAAGTAGAAAAGCACACGTAGAGAAAAGAAACGCAAAACGCGATTTGGATTTGTGCAAGTTGCCAGGCCCTCGGTGTTGGATACGCCGTTTGCTTGACATTCTATCCTCGCCTTTTCATTCGCGCATCCGTCCTCGCGCGTCCGGAATTCAAGATCCGCCGCGGCCTTCGGCAGCAACTTCTCCAGTTCATCAAAAATAGAGCGCATCTCGTTGCCCCAGCACGTCCCATCCGGGCCGCACACGACGTCGACGACAACATTTTCATCGAATGCGCCGACGCCGCCCGCGCTGACTATCTGATCGCCGGCAACCCTCGCCGTTTCCCCAAATCCTGGAAAAGGACCAAAGTCATCACTTCGCGCGAGTTCATCGCCATCCTAGCCCCGCACTTTACTCTCTGAGATTTGTGCCGCCCGTAGGCGCAGCATGTTCCTCACCCCGCATCTCTGTTTCCGTTGTGATTTCCGTCACTGCAAGCCGTGAGCCGATAAGTACACTCCCATCCATGAACGCACCCATGAAAAACGATCGTATCGAGTGGTTACAAGGCCCTTCGGCTGACACCTCAGGAGAGAACGCCGCAAAATGTGCCGTCGTCCCCGCCGAACGCAAGAACCCCTGGCGCATCATCCTCCTCGGAGCGCCCGGCGTGGGCAAAGGTACGCAAGCCGAGCTCCTCACCGAGCGCCTGGGCGCCTGCCATCTTTCCACCGGAGACGTCTTCCGTGCCGCCGGCAAGCTCCGTCAGTGCGACCAGTCCCCCGCCATGAAGGCCGCTCTCGAATTCATGCGCCGCGGCGAACTCGTGCCCGACACCACCGTCTGGGAGATGGTCCGCGAGCGCAGCCACTGCCTGATCAATTGCGGAGGCTTCATCCTCGACGGCTTCCCGCGCACCCTCGGCCAAGCCGTCTCCCTCAAAGATTTAATGGAGAAAGAACAGATTTCGATCAGCGCCGTTCTCAACTACGAATTGCCCATCGATGAAATTGTCCGCCGCCTGAGCGGCCGCCGCACCTGCGAAAAGTGTAAAGCCGTTTTCCACGCCACCGAACGCCCGCCCAAAGTCGCCTCCGTCTGCGATCATTGCGGCGGACGCCTCCTCCAGCGCGAAGACGACCGTCCCGAGTCCATCACCGTGCGCATGGAAGCCTACGACCGAAGCACCGCCCCCCTCATCCAGTTCTACAAGAATCTCGGTCTGCTACTGCCGATCGTCGCCAAAGGAACTCCCAACGAAATCCTGGCCCGCACCGTGGCTGGCCTGGAAAAACTCGAGGCGCGCGCTTAAGTTAGATAGAGAAGTTCCTTAGTGATACTTCGTGTCCTTCGTGGTTCAGGTTCGCGCCGCCACTTAACGGTTGAAAATGCCCCTCGCAGAGGTTAAGCTAGCGGTCGCCTTCCCTCAGGCTCGCTACAACACTGCTGAGGCTTCTCTGTCCCAATGTCCCCAGACTCGCTGAGTCGTCTAATCGATTTCCTGGATTCCGCGCCCCTGTTTCAGGGGCTGGGAATGGAATTCGTCTCCACGCTCGCCAAAGCAGTCGAACCCGTCCACCTCCCCGCCCACCAGGTTTGCCTGCGTGAGGGAGACCGCAGCGATTGCCTCTTCGTAATCCTCTCCGGCGCGGTTCGCGTGCTGCCCCGCGGCACCGAAGCCAGCAAGAATGGCGCCATCGACCTCGAGTCCGGCGCCAGCATCGGCGAAGTCGGCTTTCTCACCTGCGATAAGAGATCTGCCACCGTCACCACTCTGAACGAAACCTGTCTGCTGAAACTTTCGCGCCAGGCTTTCGACGCTCTTACCCAGCAATTCCCGCGCGAGACTGCCGAAGTCACTAACCGCATCGTCCTCGGAGCCCGCAAGATTCATCTCTCCTCCGCGCTGCGCCGCAGCGAACTTTTCGGCTCCGTCGATGCCCAGGTGCTCAAAGACCTCGAGGCCGAGCTCGAATTGGCAAATCTAGCCAGTGGCGAGATTCTCTTTCGCCGCGGTGAAACCGGCGATGCCATGTACCTGATTATTGCCGGACGCCTCCGTGTAGCCCTCCTGCAAAACGAAAAAGGCGACAGCAGAGAAAAAGAAAAAGTTCTGGCCGAACTGCACCCCGGAGACACCTTGGGAGAAATGGCGGTCCTCACCGGCGAACCGCGCTCCGCCACCGTCTATGCCTTTCGCGACACTCAGCTAGCCAAGCTTTCGCGCGACGGCTTTCAGCGCCTGCTGCAAAAATATCCCGACGTACTGTCTCTATTCTTCACCCGCAAAATGGCGGGCCTGATGCGCGAGCAAATTTCCGGAGCGGCGCCCCGCTCCAGCGGCCTCCGAACCTTAGCCGTAATCCCCGCCCACCCCGGCGCGCCCTTGCAAGATTTCTGCGTCCGCTTCACCCGCGCCCTGGCTGCGCTCGATTCCGCCACCCACGTCAGCAGCGAGTTCGTCGACTCCGCGTTAGATCGCATCGGAGCATCCCAATCGCAGGACGAAACCGCCGGCGAGCACCGCGTCACCGAATGGCTGAATAGTCTCGAAGAGCAATTCCGTTACGTAGTCTACGAAGCCGATAGCGACGAATCCAACTGGACTCAAAGATGCCTCCGCCAGGCCGATCACGTATTGGTCGTGGCCGATGCCGATTCCACTCCCATCCCCGGCGAAATCGAGTCCGGCCCGCTGCTCGCCGCCAGATTAGCACGCGGAAACATCAGCCTCATCCTCACGTACAACCGCCCCGGTCCGCCCTCGGCAACCAGCAACTGGCTGGAGCACCGCCCCGGATACCGCCACCATCACGTGCGTCTCTCGTCCAGCGACGACCTCGCCCGCATCGCCCGCTTTTTCACCGGCCGCGCCGTCGGCCTCGTGCTCGGCGGAGGATTCGCCCGCGGCATCGCTCATGTCGGCGTCCTTCAAGCCCTCGCCGAAGCCGGCATTCCCATCGATCTCATCGGCGGCACCAGCATGGGCGCGATCGTAGCCGGAATGTGGTCCATCGGCCTCGAACGCGAAAAAATGATCGACTACCTCCGCGCCGGCGGTATCGCAGCCTTTCGCGATTTCACCGTCCCCTTCGTCAGTTTCACCACCGGCCAGAAAATGTGGGACATCGTCGACAAAGTCGGCGGCGAAACCCAGATCGAGGATCTGTGGCAGCCCTACTTCTGCGTTTCCGCCATTCTCAACCGCGCTGAAATCAAGATTCACACCCGCGGCTCGCTCACCAAAAGTGTCCTCGCCAGTTCGCGCGCCCCCGGAGTTTTCCCACCCGTGGTTTGGGATGACGACCTGCTCGTCGATGGCGGCATCATCAACAACGTCCCCGTCGACGTGATGAAGGAATACTCCAATGGCGGCATCGTGATCGCCGTCGATGTTTCCCCCGCTCCTGAATCGGCCAAGACCGACGATTACGGCATGGCGCTTTCCGGCGTGCGTCTGATGCTCAATCGCCTGAATCCGTTTTCCGCCAGCATTTATCCTCCCAGCATCATCAAAGTCCTCATGAAGACTATCGATTTCAGCAGTGAGTCCTACCGCCGCAAAGTGGCCGACGCCGCCGACCTTTACATTCGCCTGCCCCTCCAGGGCTTTCGCTTCGACGATTTCAAACGCTCAGCCGAGATGGCCGACGTCGCCTACCGGCAGGCAAGAGATATCATTGGCCAATGGACCGCGCAGACGCAAACCCAGCCGCAGAAAAAGACCGCCTAGCCGTTGTCTTTGATTTTGCCCGTGGGTGCCCCATCCTTGCGCGTTTTGTGCGCAAGAGCCTGCCCTGAGCGAAGCCGAAGGGGTGGGATTCCCCGGAAGCCTTCGTCTAGGGTTTTTGTTTTTGCTTTTGGACAGCCCGCGGGTGCCCCATCCTTGCGCGGTTTTTGCGCAAGAGCCTGCCCTGAGCGAAGCCGAAGGGGTGGGATTCCCCGGAAGCCTTCGTCTAGGGTTTTTGTTTTTGGGTGGCGCAGCGCTTCAGCGCTGCGGTAAGTGCACTGTTTTTGAGTGCGGCTTTAGCCGCTGAGGTCACGGTCCTGCGCGAGAGAATTTTCCCGCAGCCCCTCAGCCGAGAAGGAGCTCTAAATTTGGCCAGCAAATTCCATCTCGTAGCTTCCTTCGACGACAAGACTCAAGAGCTCGCGCTCGACTCCGGAAGCTCCTGGACCATCGGCCGCTCCACCGAAAACACGCTGGTGTGCGAAGACAAAGCCGTCTCCCGCCGCCACGCCGTGGTGCAGCAACTCCAGCCCGGAAAGTTTTATTTCATCGATCTCGGCAGCCGCAACGGATCCTCCGTCAATGGCCGCCGCATCACCATGCCCCTCGAACTCCGCGACGGCGACACCGTAGTCTGCGGCGGAACGCACCTCACTTTCCACGATCGTTCCGAAGGCAGCGCCGCCCAAGCTCCCGTCGAAACCGATGGCGCCACCGTCATCCTCTATTCCCGGCGCGTCATCAGCGTGCTGGTCGTCGATATCCGCGACTTCACCCCGCTCACCCAAAAACTCGACGAGGCCGTCCTCGCCCAAACCATCGGCACCTGGTTTCGCCAGACCGGAACAATCCTCCGTAAATACGGCGCCTCCGGAGACAAGTACATCGGCGATGCCGTCATGGCCGTCTGGACCCACGCCAGCGACTCTCCCAACACCGACCAGATTTATCCCATACTGCAGGCTCTATCCGAGATTGAAGCTTTCACCCGCACCCTGCACCAGGAATTCCCTTTGCCCGCGCCCCTCCGCGTCGGCGCCGCCATTAACACCGGCCTTTCCATCATGAGCAACACCGGCCCGCAGGAGAATCCCGATTTCAGTCCTCTCGGCGACACCGTGAATGCCACCTTCCGCCTCGAAACCGCCACCAAAAAATCCGGCTTCGACATAGCCATCGGCCGCTCCACCATGGAGTGTCTCAACCGCCAAAACGATCCGTGGAATTGAAAGGTTACGACAAGGCCGTGGAAGCCTGGTTCACGTCGTTTGATAAGCTGCAAAATTTTCTGCAGCGCAGCCGGCCCGAACAGCCGTAGTTATCTGCCCGAGGGAAAAACGGCAGGAATAACGAGTGTTACCGCGAGAAAAGTTTTCTACTTCTGCAATCTGACTTCTGACTTCTTCAATCCTTTTTCATCGCGTCGATCATCGCATAAAGCTGAGAAGTATCGGTGACCTCGATATACGGCTTGCCCGTATGTTTGTTGCTCACCACCCACACCGTAGGCGTGTGTTCAATGTGCAGGCTCGTGCCCACATCCTTATCCGCCTTCACCATCGCCGCCAGCTTCCCATCCGGATCGATCACAAACGGCAAAGCAATCTTGTGCTCGGCGGCAAACTTCTCGGCAAATCCCCGCAAGTTCTGCGGAAAAATTTCCAGCTGGTGCGCAAACACCGTCGCCCGAAAGTCGTTCCCGATGTCCTTGGAAGCATGCGTATCGAAATACCGCGCCAGCACTGCCGCCTCGAACGACCAGTTATGCATGGGCAACGGAAAATCGTGTTGCACCAGCGGAATTTTATAGTTCTTGGAAGCCGAAGCCAGCAACGGCGCCACCCGCCCGCATTGCGGACATTGCAGGTCCTCAAATACCACAATAGCCATTGCCGCCCCCTTAGGCGGACGCAAAGCCTCCGGCACATCCTCCGCCACAACCGGCGAAGCCAGCAAAGCCAGACAGCCCAGAAAAAAAGTCAACCACAGAAGCGAAACCCAAGACCGCACCATAGAAACCCTCACAATATTATTTCCAAACAAAAACGCCTACGTAGGGACGGACGCATTCGTCCGTCCAGCCGAGCGCACCGGGGTCCCCGACAAGCCGGGTTTTTGGCTTGACGGGGTGGAGCAGCTCGGCCCCTCGGTGCTGACCGGCAACCCTCAACGTTCCACAACTTCATCTGGATGCAAGCGCTTCACTTCTGCAATCTGACTTCTAACTTCTGCCCTGCCCTTCTACTTCAACTCTTTATTCGGATCCAAATTATAAAAATAATAAAACCGCAGCCCCAGCAGCTTCCCCTGAAACTCCTTAGGCAGCGGCGGAAACGGAGTCGAAGCCGTAATGCTGGCCATAGCCGCCCGATCCAAAGCCACGTCGCCCGAAGTAGTATCCCGCACCAGCCCCTGCACCGTGCCATCTTTCATGATGACAAATTCCAGCGCCAGCTTCCCTTGCATGAAAATCGGCGGATACACCGACGGCGGCATCAGCGTGTACCAGTTCTGTTTCACAATTTGCACGACGCGTGTCAGATAAGGCCCAAAATCCACGCCCATCGTGTCCGTCAGAATCTCCGCTTGATCCAGCGCCTTCGCCCCGCTCCGGCCAGGGCTCCCGTAATCGCCCGCGCTTCCCGAACCATAGTGCCCACGGCTCTCCGCCGCCGCCTCCGTCGCCTGTCGAATCGCATCGCCCGCCGTCTGCGTGGTATTAAAATTCACCGTCGGCCGGTTCTGCGGAGGCGTCTGCAACCGCGGCGTCTGCTCGCTAGGCTGTGGCTGCGAAAATCCCGCGCTCGGCTGCGGAGCCGCCGGCGCCTGGTTCTGCGCCACCTGATTCTGCGGAGGCTGTCCCTGCGCTGGCACCGGCGCTCCCGGATGCGAACTCTCCAATATCTTCTTCAACTCTTGGCGATTAATCTGCGGCGCTTTGCTGGTAGCGATCCGATCCTTATCCGAAATCACTTTCGCATCCGGACGCCGCGTCACCTTCTGCTCATCCGGCGGCAACTCCAAAAACGTGGCGTCCTTCGGTTGGTTCGAGTTCGTAATCGCGAGATCGACCGTCCGGTGCGGCAACAGCTCCATCAGCTTCTCGCTGTTCCACAACAGAATCACCACGAACAAGTGCAGGATCACCGACAACCACAGCGCCTCCCGCTTCCGCGCACGCGAAAGGTCGTCCTGCAACTGAATCAGCAGATGAGGAACGTCATCCGGATTGAACCCGCGATAAGCCGTCTCCCAATGCTGCGCCTCAAACAAATCGCGCTGCTCCGCAGGCGGAGTCAGCGGTTCGCGAGGCAAAGGATCGCGAGACGGTATTTGCGTAACCGGCATCAGTCAATGACTACAAGCTTTAGAACCACGGGCAGCGTCCAAGGTTGCGTTAATATGACGCGCAATTATGACGCGCAATTTGTAGCGCATTTTTAGAGCGTAGCGTTCTATATCGCGCAAACTGTGGCGAGGTCAATTGCGCAACATCGAGCCCCGCATTCCGGGCGAGATTGCCCCATAGTTCCAACGTAAAGTTACGTAAATTATGGAGTCGCGACCCGCCGTTTCTATTGTCGCATTTTTCCCGCCTTTCGAGTGAGTACCTGAGTAATCGCCCAAGCCGCAGATAGCGAAACGAAACGCGTAGGGACGAAAACGTTCACGTAGGGGCGGACGCATTCGTCCGCCCCAGCCGAGCGCAGCTCGGCAGCGATCCACCGCGCATCGCACCGTCCGTTGCCACATTGGCCGCGCTCTCCCCGTACAATATCTGCTGTGTCCCAGCCCGCGTTCAATCCGCAATCCCGCCGAGCCCAAGCAGCAACGCTGCTCCTGGCACTCGCCCTGGTCGCCGCTCCCGGCACCGTCCTCGCCCAGCGCGGCGCAGGCGGAGCCGGCAACGTCGGCGACCCCGCCAACGGCGGCACCGTCGGACGCAACTCCATCCCCCTAATCTGCGTCCACGACTGTCCCTCCCTGCGCGAGGGCCTCAACGCCGACGACACTCTCAAGAACTTTCGCCAAGCCCTAGCCGTGCAAGCCAGCCCCGAGCAGCGCGCCGCCTTCGCCAAGATCGCGCAATACACGCAGACTGCCAGCGATTGCCTGCAACTTTTTCGCCGCGCTTTAAACCAAGCTCCTACGTCAGCCGCGCCCGCCGACCAAGCCGCTTCTCTAACCCAGGCCCTAGAGCAAGCCCGCGCCGGCAACCAGAATTTCCTCAGCTCATTTTCCGAGGCGCAAAAATCCGGCCTCAAAGACGCAACCGCCAAGCTGGCCAAAGCTGAATTCGATCTCGAGAAACAAGGCAAGACGCTAGACCAAGCCCTTCGCACCCCAAAGCCGGAGCACGACTTCATCAACACGTCCGCCGCCGCGCTGGAAAAAGAATTAGCCGCTTTCCAAAACGCACAGCTGGCCCTCGCCAGTGAAATGAGTATCCTCTTCTCTCCCGGCCAGGACGCAACCTTCAGCCTTCCACCCGCAACCAACTCGGTCGCCATCGCCGGCCAGTCCATCAACATCCCCACCACCGGCGCCGTCTCACGTGTCTATCAACGCGAGCCCACCCCCGAAACATCCCAGGCCCCCGCACCCGTTCCAGATCTTTTTCGCCTTCATCTGGTAGCCGATCTCTCCGACCTGCAACTGAACGTAGCCGACATTCTTCGCCATCCACTCGCCCGCTCTCCGCGCTGTGGAGAGCGCATCGAAGTAAGGCAAGCCACTCTGACCCCGCAAGCTCCCGCCGCCCTGCTAACCGCGACCCTCCACTTCGAGCATTGGGTCTGCCCCGCCGGTCAATATCCCATGGAAGTAGCCGGAGGCGACGCCACCTTAGAGGTCAAGCTGAGTCCGTCGGTTGAAGCATCTTTCGAGCAAACGCCCGGGCAAAACTTAGCCCCGTCCGCCGATCCACGCTTGGCGCTAGCCTCCGAAATTACCAGCGTAGAAGCCACCGGCTTCCTCCGCGATTCTCTCCGCATCGGAGACCTGGGAGCGACTCTGCGCGATCAAATCACCGCCGCGCTTCTCTCTCCCCTGCAAAAAGCAGCCGATCCCAAAGCCACGCTCCCCTCCGCCGCGCAGCCCAACGCCACCATCCAAAAAGTCCGCTTCCAGGATGACGGCGCCGATCAGCTAAGTCTGGTAGTAGAAGGTAAGCTGCAATTCACAGCAGCGCAGTTAGAACAATTCGCCGCCCAACTAAAGCAACGCCTGGCAGCGCAAGATCAAAGACAAACGCAAAACCCCACCCAGCCCTAGCAAGCGGAGGCACGGAAAAGCTCGCGTGGGGACGGACGCCCTCGGGAGCCTGCCCTGAGCGAAGTCGAAGGGTCCAGCCGCAAAACCCCACCCAGCCCTAGCAGGCGAAGGCAAGCGGAGGGACGGAAAAGCTCGCGTGGGGACGGACGCATTCGTCCGTCCAGCCGAGCGCAGCTCGGCCCCGGCTGCGAACTAAAACACCCTCACATCGCTGCAAAGAGAAAAGCCGCGACGCAAGGGGGGAATCAGCAAAGTAGAACGCCCTTGCCGTTCACCGCGCCCTGTCGTGCCCCTTCAAAATTCGCAGGATGGCAGCGATCGTGTTCCAGTTCCGTGTCGTGGCCGGCGCGCCGTAGAGTTTGTCGATCTGCCCGAGGTAACCGATGGTCTTCATGTGGCGCCGGTACATGCCAAACACAAACTGCCCTTCGGACGCCACCACTCGCACCAACCACTGGCCATCGGAGGGCAGTTTGTGTTTGG
>JBEKED010000242.1:0-6340 GCA_050014035.1 Terriglobales bacterium | reverse complement strand
TGCACCTCGGACTAATCATTCACTGAGAACTGAGAACCACGAACTGAGAACCACGAACTGAGAACTAATCTGGAGGGCTCCATGACCACGAAAACTTTGACTATCGGCCCCAAGCTCAAGACTGCGATTCCTGGCCCCAACGCCAGGCGCATTCTTGCGGGCGACGAAAAATATATTTCACCTTCTTATACACGTTCCTATCCAATGGTTGCCCGGCGCGGCCGCGGCATTGTGGTCGAAGACGTGGATGGCAATGAGTTCTTCGATTTCTCCGCGGGCATAGCCGTAACCTCAACCGGCCATTGCCATCCGGAGGTGGTCGCCGCCATTCAGAGACAGGCGGCCGAACTGATTCACATGTCGGGCACCGACTTCTACTACGAGGGCATGGTGACGCTGGCCGAGCGGCTCTCAAAGATTGCGCCGATGCCGGGGCCGCACAAGTTTTATTACGGAAACTCCGGCGCGGAAGCGATTGAGGGCGCTCTGAAGCTGGCGCGCTATCACACCAAGCGGCAGAACATCATCGCCTTTTTGGGCGCGTTTCACGGACGGACCATGGGCGCGCTCTCGTTAACGGCTTCGAAGCCGCAGCAGAAGCGGCGCTTCTCGCCGATGGTGCCGGGAGTGACGCACATACGCTATCCCGATGTTTATCGGGGCTGCGTGGGCGGTTCGCAGGATGCGGAGAAATTCGCGCTCGGCTGTGCCCGCTACATCGAGGACAAACTGTTTAATACCGTGCTCGCGCCGGAAGAAGTGGCGGCGATTTTTGTCGAGCCGATTCAGGGCGAAGGCGGATACGTGGTCGCTCCCACAATCTTCATGCAGGAACTGCGCCGCATCTGCGACAAGCATGGCATCCTGCTGGTAGTCGACGAAGTGCAGAGCGGCATCGGGCGCACGGGGAAATGGTTTGCGGTCGAGCACACCGGTGTGCATCCCGACATTGTTTGCATGGCGAAGGGCATTGCCTCAGGGATGCCGCTGGGTATCACTATGAGTAAGGCCGAGATCATGGATTGGGTACCCGGTTCGCATGCTTCCACTTTCGGCGGGAATCCTGTGTGCATTGCGGCCGCGCTGGCCACGCTCGATGTGATCGAGAACGAACGGCTATTAAAGAATTCGCAGGAAGTCGGCGACTACATGATGCAACGCATGGCCGACTGGCCGAAGCAGCACAAGATTGTCGGCGATGTTCGTGGGCGTGGCCTGATGATTGGCGTCGAAATCGTGAGAGACCAGAAGACCCTCGAGTACGGCAACCTCGAGCGCGATCGCATCGTGCAACAGGCGTTCGAACACGGCGTCTTATTTTTGGGCTGTGGTCCAAGCACGATTCGCATAGCGCCGCCGCTCATCGTTACAAAGGATGAAGCCGACGTTGCGGTTGACGTGCTGCAGGAGGCGATCGCAAGCGTGGAGAATCTGGAGCATTGAAAAGAAGCTTCACCGTGATCCCGTAAACGCAGCTGGCCTCGTTTCAGCACCGAATTGTACCGGACGCGCGGTGATCACCATCACATAATGGCCGGGCGATTCAAACTAGGGTGAACATGGAGTCATCCATGTTTGCCGGACGCCTGACGCAAGCCACACTACGCGCACTCGACTGGCTGGCGGTGAAAACGCTTTCGCCGGAAGACCTTCCCGCCCACCAACTGACCGGCCGGCGCGGTGAGGAAGACGCGTATTTCTATCTTCGCCGGCGCGGCTACACCATCATCGCGCGTAACTACCGCTCCCCGCATCATCGCGGCGAACTCGATCTAGTCGGCTGGGAGCGGGACGTGCTTTGTTTTATCGAAGTAAAAACTCGGACGGCGCATTCCTTCAAGCCCGCCGAAGCCGCCGTAGATCGCGATAAACAAAGAGAGTTGTCGCTGGTCGCGCGCGACTTCTTGCGTGCCATGCCCGCTTCGTGCCAACCCGGTCCCCATCCCGCGCGCTCGTCGCAGGATGGAGTGGAGTGGCGGTTCGACGTGCTCGCCGTATACTACGAGCGGCGCCGACCCACATTCGAGCTATTTCAAAATGCGTTTCCCGTGGCGTACAATCGTGGATTCGCAAACTCACGCTGAAAGGAATTAGTACGTGCCTGAATTAAGAAAAGACCCCATCGTGGGCCGGTGGGTGATTATCTCCACCGATCGCGCCAAGCGCCCGACCGACTTTGCGCGCGACGCGGTGAAAATCAAGGGTGGGTTTTGTCCATTTTGTTACGGCAATGAAGCGAAGACGCCGCCGGAGATTCTGGCGTACCGTCCGAGCAGCAACGGCAATACTCCGCAAAAAGACAGTCCGGGTTGGACGGTGCGCGTGGTTCCGAACAAGTTCCCGGCACTGGGCATCGAAGGAATTTTGAATAAACAAGCCGAGGGCATGTTCGACAAGATGAATGGCATTGGCGCTCACGAAGTAGTCATCGAAACGCCGGATCACAATGCCACGTTGGCTTCGCTCCCCTCGAAAAGGATCGAAGACGTACTCTGGGCCTTCCGTGACCGCATTCTCGATCTCAAGAAAGACCGGCGCTTTAAGTACATTCTTCTTTTTAAGAACCACGGAGAAGCAGCGGGCGCTTCGCTCGAGCACTCGCACTCGCAGCTGATCGCGCTGCCGATTGTGCCCATTTACGTGGTTGAGGAATTGGACGGAGCGAAGCAGTATTACATCTACAAAGAACGCTGTGTTTTCTGCGATGCCATCCGCCAGGAAATGGATAACGGCACGCGAGTGGTGGCGGAAAACGAAGATTTTCTCACTCTCGCTCCGTATGCTCCGCGGTTTCCGTTTGAAACCTGGATCCTTCCTAAAACCCACGAGTCTGCGTTCGAAAACTCGTCGTCGCACATGTTTGAAAATCTCGCGAAAGCGCTCAAGCAGTTGCTGATGAAAGCGGACCGCGTGCTCGACAATCCGCCCTACAACCTGGTCGTACACACAACGCCGGCGCAAGACCCGACCAACGAGTATTACCACTGGCACATCGAGTTCATGCCGAAGCTGACCAAGACGGCGGGATTTGAATGGGGCACGGGTTTCTACATCAATCCGACGCCGCCGGAAGAGGCGGCAAAGTTTCTGCGCGAGGCGAGCGTGGAAGACGCGGCGCCGAGTACGGCGGGTGTTCGGTAAGCTGTGGCACGAGGGTGAGTGTAATCAGAATGTTGCGACAGCAAATTTGGCGTTGAATTATGCTACCTGATCTGCTACTTTGCTAATCGTATTTGGGGATAAGTAACGCTCCGAGCGGTCGATAATCCCAATGAACCAATCGGGAGTTATCATCACGGTAATATTCGCGGTATTCGCCTGTTCTGCGCTCATCGGCTGGATAGCATGGCGGTTCTTGAAATCGTCAGAGAATCCGCGAATCGTGCGTCGGCGGCTTCTCCGAGCCGCTGCTATATATGTCTTCGGCGCGTTCTTCGCAATCGAACAGGTCGTCACAGGAGAAGCGCCGCTTTGGTCGCTGGCGTTCCTGCCAATTAGCGCTGGACTCATCTGGATGTACGTTCGTGCCGCTACGCGAATCGAGATTCCCACCAAATAGATAATTGATAGGGAGCACGCGTTTACACTCCTTAACGGCAACGAGCCGAACACCGGCGGCACTGCGGCACTAGCCCTGCGTTCGGTCGAGAACTTCCGCGTGCCACGCCATCTGAATGGCTTCCAGCTTGGCTTCGTTCGACTTCGCGGGATCGTCTTTGAAGCCGGGGAGCGCGATCACATACTTATGCAGGTCGGTGAAACGAACCGTGAGCGGGTCGATTTTCGGATGGATTTCAGAAAGCAGAATCCCGATATCCTCGGGATCGCTCCAAGTAAATTCTTTTGGCATAGTAAACCCCGCTTTTCGTCTTTCGCTGTTCGCTATTCGCTTGGTTCAACTTCGCTGTCGTTCATCCGCAGGTTAAAGCCGAACAGCGAACGACCAACAGCGAACAGCGGGTTCTTAATGCTCTTCGGAAACGTAATTCCGGTTCCATGCTGGGATTTCCACGACCAGTTTTCCCGGCTTCTTGATCACGGTCTGGCATCCGAGCCGAGAGTTTAACTGAAGATCGGCGGCCATGTCGAGTTTGTCGGCCTCGTCATCTTCCATTTCCGAGATCAGGTCCGCGCCTTCTTTCACCCAGATGTGGCAAGTAGTGCAGGCGCAGTTTCCTCCGCAAGCGTGATCGAGGTGGACGCCATAATTCAGGGCCACATCGAGCAGTGACTCTGGCTTGCCATGGTCTTTGTATGGCAGCTTGCCGTGCTCGAAGGTCACCGTTTTGCCTTCGGGCAAAAAAGTGACTTCCACTGTGTTTTCGTTATTTTCAGTAGGGGGAGCATCCATCGTGGTAGCTCCGGTGCCCTGCGTTTTTTCTTCGGACATAGAATCCTCTATTCGAAATCTGCTTTCGCCACCGGATGGCCGGCCTGCGGGCCTTCCTCCAGGTCGGTGTCGTCCATGGCTTTGCCTTTCAGCGCGGCGGAGACGGCCGTATCCATCATCAATTCCGCCAAATGCATCGTGGCCTGATTTAGCGCGTCAATCGCCTCGCGGATCGCGTGATAATCATCGCCATCCTTCACCGCGAGCAGAGCCTTCTCCAGCGTGTCGATGTTGCGACGTTCCTCGCTCGTGAGTTCCTGCCATGCCGGACTCTTTTTTCCTTTCGCGAGCGCGGTCAGTATCGTGTCGGCTTCGCGGCGCGCTTCAATCACCTGACGCTGGCGGAAATCTTCTTCTGCGTAGTCGAATGACTCAAGCAGCATGTTCTCGACCTGTTCGTCGGTGAGTCCGTAGCTGGGCTGAACGTCGATCTCCGCTTCTTTGCCACTGCGCTGCTCGCGCGCCGAGACGCGCAGAATGCCATTGGCGTCGATGAGAAACTTGACCTCGATGCGCGGCATGCCGGCGGGCATCGGCGGAACGCCTTTCAGATCAAAGCGCGCCAGCGACCGGCAATCCCGCGCCAGTTCGCGTTCGCCTTGCAGTACGTGGATGGCGATGTTGGTTTGGCCGTCGACTTGCGTTGTGTAGTACTGCGTTGCCGAAGCCGGCACGGTCGAGTTGCGCAGGATGATTTTATCGGTGACGCCGCCCGCGACTTCGATTCCCAGAGACAGAGGAGTGACATCGAGCAACAGCATCTCTTTCGTGATTTCGGAACCGCCGCCTAGAATGTTTGCCTGCACGGCGGCGCCGAGCGCAACTACTTCGTCGGGATTTAAATCCGTATGCGGCACGCGCCCGAAGAGATCCTGCACCAGCCGCCGCACTTTTGGAATACGCGTCGAGCCGCCAACCAGTACGACTTCGTCGATTTGCTCGGGCTTCAAACCCGCGTCTTTGAGCGCCTGTTTGCAGGGGCCGACGGTGCGGTCAATGATTGGTTGGATCATCTGCTCGAAGGCCTCGAGCGAAATCTCGCGCCGATACTTATGTCCACCGGGCAAATCGACATCGAGCTTCGCCATGGGCTGCGACGAAAGCGCAATTTTGGCCTCGATCACGGCCTGGCGGACGCGCTGCACGGCTTCGCCGCTGTTGCGTGCGTCCCTTCGAAAATCGAGTCCAAGATCGCCGCGAATGTCATCAAGGGCGATCGCGATCAGCAGATTGTCGATGTCGTCCCCGCCGAGATGGGTGTCGCCGTTCGTGGCAATCACTTCGAAAATGCCGTCATGCAGCTTGAGAATCGAAATGTCAAACGTGCCGCCGCCGAGATCGTAAACCACCACGATGCCGTGCTTCTTCTTGTCGAGCCCGTAAGCGAGCGAGGCCGCGGTCGGTTCGTTCACGAGCCGCAAAACATTCAGTCCGGCGATGCGTCCGGCATCTTTTGTCGCTTGCCGCTGCGCGTCATTGAAGTAGGCGGGGACGGTGATGACCGCCCGGCTTACCGGTGCTCCGAAGAAACGCTCGGCGTTACGCTTCAATTGCCGCAGTACGAGTGCCGAAATCTCGGGTGGAGTGTAGGTGCGCTCGCCAATCTTAATGCGCAAGACCTCGCCCGGCTGAAGATCTTCCGCCAACTGAAACGGAAAGAGCTTCAGTTCGTCCTGTATATCTTCCAGCCCGCGCCCCATCAGGCGCTTGATCGAATACACCGCCCGTTCTGGCGTTTCAATCAGATACCGGCGCGCGGCGTTGCCGACGATCACTTGATTGTTTTCGTCGAGCGCTACCACCGAGGGCACCAGGTTCAGCCCGTCTTCTCCGGGGATGACGACAGGGGAATCCCCCTGCATGTAGGCCACGAGCGAGTTCGTGGTGCCGAGATCGATGCCGACGATGTAGTCAGAAGCCATTTTGTAATTTTGTAATCGGGTAATTTGG
>JBEKED010000241.1:0-11006 GCA_050014035.1 Terriglobales bacterium | reverse complement strand
GGGAGCGATTCCGGTGTTGCTCTATCACCTGTAATGAGAGGCTATCGCATATCGTTTTCGGGAAGGGCACGACTTCAGCCGTGCCGCCCTGCGCCAATAATGACAGGGGTTTTAGCCCCTGAGGAATAAGCAGGAGGACAATATGAACCCACATCCTTATCTTCGCGCCTACATAGCCGGCCTTTTCGCGCCCAGCCTGGGGTTGCTCGTAGCGCTGACCATCTTCATTCTGACGCGGGTCGTGCTGCAGATCCCGATTCCGCTCGAGCGCGTCCTCATTTTTCCAATGGCGTTAGTGCCCAACCTTTTTGGCCTCTGGAACATCCTCTATGTATGGTTGCGGCCACACCGCCATCTGCCCATCGGCTTCCACGGCGCGCTGCTGCCCTTCGTCATGGTCCCAGTTGGAGCGGCCGCCGCCGTCTGTGGCGGCTTTCTAATGATCGGCGCGCGCGGCGTCACCTGGTTCCAGGCGATCACCATCCCGTACTCTTTGCTCGCTCCCTGGTTCCTAGCCGCAGTTGCGATCTACTATCTCGTCTGGAAGTACATCGTGGGATTTTTTAACCGGATGCTGGGGATTGCATGAGTTACAGCATCAATATCGTTATCATCCTGAACGCAGCGAAGGACCTGCTTTTCGCGGCTAACAGCAAATCCTTCGCGACTTAGGTTACGAACTTGCTGTGTGCTCCCTACGGATGGGTCATCTTCTCCGGCTTAACCAGCGCATCGAATTCCTCACCGGTAAGGTATCCAAGTTTCAACGCCGCCTCGCGCAGGCTGGAGTGCTCGACATGCGCCGTGTGCGCAATCTGCGCTGCTTTGTCGTATCCCACCTTTGGAGCCAGCGCCGTAACCAGCATCAGCGAATTCTTCACGTAGAAGTCCACCTTGGCGCGATCGACTTCAATGCCCTTGACCATGTATTCGACATAGCCGTGGCAGGCGTCGGTGATCAGCGTGACCGAGTGCAGGAAGTTATAAATGATCACCGGCTTAAACACGTTGAGTTCAAAGTTGCCCTGCGATCCGGCCATACCAACCGCCGCCGTAGCGCCGTGAACCTGCACGCAGACCATGGTCATTGCCTCGCATTGCGTGGGATTCACTTTTCCCGGCATGATCGACGATCCCGGCTCGTTCTCCGGAATTACCAGTTCGCCCAGCCCGCATCGCGGACCCGAAGCCAGCCAGCGAATGTCGTTCGAGATTTTCATCAGCGACGCGGCAAGCGTTTCCACTGCGCCCTGAGCAAACACAATCTCGTCGTGCGCTGAAAGCGCTGCGAACTTGTTGGGATGCGAGCGGAAGGGAAGTCCCGTCAACTCGGCGATCTTCTTCGCGGCGCGTTCGGCAAATTCCGGATGCGTGTTCAACCCCGTACCAACCGCCGTTCCGCCAATCGCCAGGTCGTAAAGCCCGTCCAGCACCATCTCCAGCCGCTTGATGTCGCGATCTAACAAACTTGCCCAGCCGCCAAATTCCTGTCCAATGGTTAGCGGCACGGCATCCTGCAAATGCGTGCGCCCAATCTTCACCACCGAGTCGAATTCCTTCGCCTTAGCCGCAATCGCATCGCGCACCGTCTTAATCGCCGGAATCAGCGCGTTCTTCACCCGCTCCGCCGCCGCGATGTGCATCGCCGTTGGAAACGTATCATTCGACGACTGCGACATGTTGACGTCATCGTTGGGATGGATCGGCTTCTTCGACCCCATGTCTCCGCCCGCAATTTCAATGGCGCGGTTCGAGATGACCTCATTCACGTTCATGTTGGTCTGCGTGCCCGAGCCCGTCTGCCAGATGCGCAGCGGGAACTGGTCATTCAGCTTGCCGGCAATCACTTCGTCAGCCGCCTGTGCAATGAGCTTCGCTTTATCGGCCGGAAGTTTGCCCAGATCCTGATTCACCAGCGCGCAAGCCTTCTTCAGCGTGCCAAACGCCCGAATCAGCTCCGGAGGCATGGTGTCGCGCCCAATATTGAAATGCAGCAGCGAGCGCTGCGTCTGCGCTCCCCAGTAAACGTTGGAGGGAACTTCGATTTTGCCCATGCTGTCAGATTCGGTGCGGGTCTTTATTTGTGGCGAGGTTGTCGGGATTTCGGTAAGAGTGGCCATGATGGAATCTCCTGTTATGAGGAACCGATTATTATACGGCGGCGTGAAGGACAAAGCCCATGGTGCGATCATTCGGTGGGTTCCCTAAATTCAGCTTCCATGATGGTACGCTATTAGCGTATAATGTGCCTATGGAGTTTGTGGAGGCGCCGCCGTTTACGCGCCATATTTCCGAGTATCTGAATGAGGATGCGTATCGGAAACTACAGGCGCGGCTTAGCGAGAATCCTGAAATGGGCGACCTGATGCCGGGGACGGGCGGCTTTCGAAAGATGCGATGGGCCGATGCGCGGCGCAGCAAAGGCCGGCGGGGTGGGTTGCGGATTATTTACTTCCACTTCTCCTCCGATCATCAAATCTGGCTGATGACTGTCTATGGCAAGGACGAGGCCTCCGATCTGAGCGCACAACAGAAGAAGGCGCTAAGGGTTGCGATTGAACAGGAATTGGCGGCACGAGCGGCGAAGCGACGCACTCGATTGCGGGGATAACGGAGGAAGAACCATGGGCAAGAGGGACATTTTTGGTGAACTGATGGAGGGCGTGGCTACTATGAAAGGTCGCCGCGAAGGCAAGATCACTTTGCGGAGTTATAAAGTTGAGGCCTTGCCGCTCCCCAAGGTCGATTCAAAACTCATCCTGGACACACGGAAGAAGCTGCGCTGCTCCCGAGCAGTCTTCGCGCGCAGGCTACGGATTAACGAACGAACGCTGGAAAAATGGGAACAAGGACGAGCGAAACCGAATCCTCAGGCAGCGGCCCTGGTGCTGCTGGTACGCCGGTATCCGGATACGCTGGCACGGTTGGACGAAGTCGCGGCGCGGTAGAAGCCCGCCCAAGCGAAGCTTGGACGGGCACCCTTGTGGGTTTTGAAAATCAGCTGCGGTAGGGTGGGCCACCCGCCCACTGATAATTCGAAGCGAAGGGCGGGAGATTTAACACTACCTCGAGGTCACTCCCGGTCCCAGTCCGGCGCCATAGTATTCCGAAACTGCGGCCTTCTCCTCCGCTGTTAGCTGTCTGGCGATGCTACGCATGCGAACATTAATATCGTTGGCCCGATTGCCATTGGAAAAATGCTCGAGCTGCTGCTCCAGATAGTCGCCGTTCTGGGTAGCGAGTGGAGGAGCTCCATGCACATAACTCACCGGACCGTGGCACGACTGGCAGGGTGGTATACCCCGCTGTCCATCCCCAAAAACAATCAGGCGGATGGCCATCGAGGCATGCGAAGGATCTGTCATGGCCTGCGGAAACGATCGCTTGTCGAGCGCGTCACTCGCCGTCGGCAGCATCGCGAAATAGGCCGCCAAATCGGCGGCGTCGCGCGCCGAAAATCCCTCGGCGATGCTCTGCATCACGGGTGAAGTACGCTTCCCCGAGCGAAAATCCTGCATCTGCTTCCAGAAAGACAACCGGTCTTCGCCCGCCAGGTTGGGAAAGCTGGGAACCGCGCTGAAGCCCTCTTCGCCGTGACAGTGATTGCAGCGCCGGGCCAGAAGCAGTCCGCGAAAAGCATCGCCCCTGGAAATGATCGCCAGCGTTTCTCCCGTCCAAGCCACGTTCGAAGGAATGCGCGTCGGAGGTTCAGCATTCTCTCGCTGCGCGGAAGAATCCGAAAACGAGAGTGCAGTGGCTAGCAGAAGCAACGGCGTTCCAAGCCATCCGACCCCTGTTCGCAGGTGAGCAAACTGACTAGCGTGGCTCACAAGTCCGCCTTTCGCCGGGAAGCAACGCGGCAAACTGATCTCGCGGCACCACCTCGAGCAGCCCTCGCATCGCATAATGGCCAGCTCCGCAGAACTCATGGCAGGGAATCTTGAATTCGCCCGCCTTCGGAAAAGTAAAGGTCTCCTCGCTCACCACTCCGGGCACAGCTTTGAGGCCGTAGTTTGTACCCAGAAAGCTCAGCTTGTGTACGGCATCGGCGCTGGTGATTCGAAACCTGACGGGAACGCTCGCAGGGACCACGATGCACTGCGGCACGAAAACAAACTGCTGCGCAATCATGCGCACGGTAAGCGCTCCGGACGGGTCTTCCGCCGCGCCCAGATTGCTCTCCACGAATTCTCCTTGCAGGTGCAAGGTCACGGGGTCGGGCGCTTCGCCACCGCCAAACAAATGCCATACCGGCACGTCCACCATGTAGTAGCGAGTGGACAGAATTGCCAGTCCGACTAGGGTCATGGCTGCTACAAAGCCGATCTTCTTCTTCATGGCATCTCAGGGTAACCCAATCTCCGACTTAGATGAAACACTGGCCGAATTGGGTACATCGATTCTGCTCTGAGTTCAGATGATGCCTCCAACATTCCAAATATCTGCTAGGCTGACCGAACCAGGAGGAGGACGGCATTGCAACTTCAACTGCGGAACGATCGACCGCGCGCGCAGGCTGATATCTGGATTCGCGACGAAGCTCGCATTTTCGCGAGTATCATGCTGTGTGCATGTCTCGGTTTGTCGGCCAAGTTGCTGGCTCAGGCCCCGGCTGCAAAAACTCTTCCTAAGGATGCACCCATGACACTTCACGCCGCTGGAGCCTTCGATGCAAAGACCACTCTGCTCCCGCCGGATGATACCGCCGGAGGAGCAAATATCGGCCGCTACACGCTCGACAAGCAATACCACGGCGATCTCGAAGGCACGGCCAAAGGCGAGATGCTTGGGGCGGGCGACCCGGCCAAGGGCAATGCCGGATACGTGGCCATCGAGTACGTCACCGGAACCCTGCACGGACGCAGCGGTTCGTTTGCGCTGCAGCACTCCGGCATGATGGAGCAGGGAAAATTTCAGCTCACCGTCAACGTGGTACCCGGCACGGGCGCCGGAGGGCTGGCCGGCATCGCGGGAACCATGACGATCATCATCGCCAACGGCAAGCACTCCTATGATTTCGAGTACACGCTGCCGGCAAAGTCGGAGTGACTTCGTTATATCCCGCGATTCGCCACCGTTTCCAGAGTTTGTAAAGTAGGTATCGAAAGCGGCCGGGTGCCTGTGATCTTTCAACACGTTGTTCCCACCGGAGACGCGCGGCTGATGGGCGGAGCGTAACCGAGACTACCATGCGGCCGGTGGAAGTTGTAATGTTCGAGCCAAGGCGAGAGCTGCCGATCGCGTTCCTCCGAGTTGAGGTAATGGCGAACATAGGCCCACTCGCGCAGGGCGGAATTGATGGTTTCGAAGCGTGGGGGAGCGCCTGCGGGCCGTGGGTCAGTTTGAACGGCGCAGTTCCCCAGCGGCTAAAGCCGTCGAAATTGAGCGCTTGAATCGCAGCGGTGAACCGCTGCGCCACCCAAGAACAAAATCGTCATGTTCAGCGGAGCGGAAGACCTGTGCAGGGCAGCGGCATAGGCCCTTCGCTTCGCTCGAGATGACAAAGCAGATTTCAGGATGACAAAGCAGATTTCGAGATGACAAAGCAGATTTCGAGATGACAAAGCAGACTGGAGGATCACAGCGGGCTAGGTATCTTATTTGTTAACACTTTACGTGGCGATAAACCAACGTAACCGTGGTTCGCGGGTTCTTCTGCTATACTGTTGTTAACGCTTTTGCTACGGTTTGCTCGTTACGCGGGGATCCTGTTGGATCCGCACCACCTCCGCATTTCCTGCCCGCCTGGTTCCAGCGCCAATTTCAAATGCGAGCGGCATTGCGAACTCTGAGAAGCTCTCAGCTATCAGTTGTCAGCCATCAGTCGAACCGGGATGATTCTCTGGTTTTTCTGAGAACCGAGAACTGGGAACGGCATTTCGCCCCTCCAGAAAGAACACCATCGAATGACCACATTTACCGAACTGCCCCTGTCTGCTGCTTTGCAGCAGAAACTGGCGGCGGCTCAATTTGTTACTCTTACACCCATCCAGGCACGTGCCATTTCTCCCGCCCTTGAGGGCAAGGACGTAATCGGCACGGCCCAAACCGGAACCGGCAAAACGCTTGCCTTTCTGATTCCGATTCTCGAGATGCTGCGCAACGCGCCCTCGAAGAAGAACTGGCCATGCAGGTTCACGAGCAGTACGAACAACTGCGCGACAAGAACATGCCGAAGGCCGCGCTGGTGATCGGCGGCGTGGCGGAAAAAGCGCAGATCGCTAGTCTCCGGTCGGGCTGCGAATTTGTCATCGCGACTCCGGGACGCTTGCAGGATTTCATTACCCGCAAGTTTGCCGACCTGCGTCACGTGAAAATACTTGTGCTCGACGAAGCTGACCGCATGCTGGATATGGGCTTTCTTCCGGCGATTCGGCGCATTCTGCAGATTCTGCCGCAGCGCCGGCAGACGCTGTGCTACTCGGCCACCATGGAACAATCGGTAGCGTCGCTGGTGAACGACTACACCCGCGATCCGGTGCGGATCGCACTGGGGTCGGTGCTGAAGCCGGCGGAAAGCGTGTCACTCGAAGCTTATGAAGTGCGGCCGTCGGAGAAACTAGACGCGCTGCGGCAATTGCTCTACGGGGAAAAGGGACAGACCCTGATCTTCACGCGCACCAAACGCGGCGCGCAACGGCTGGCCCAGGAACTGGAGCGCGATGGCTTCTCGTCCGCGATGATTCATGGCGATCGCACGCAATCGCAGCGCAACGGCGCTCTTAGCGGATTTCAGGAAGGGCGCTACCAGGTGCTGGTCGCGACCGACATCGCATCGCGTGGATTGCACTGCGATGACGTGGCCCACGTGATCAACTACGATTTGCCGAAGATGGCGGAAGATTTCATTCACCGCGTTGGCCGGACGGGGCGGGCGGGTTCCCAGGGGCGTGCGTCCACGCTGTTCACGGCTGCTGAGAATCTGGCGCTTCGCGATATTGAGCGCACCTTGAAGTTGCGCATCGAACGCAAGCAGGTGGATGGTTCGGTCAGCGAGCAGCCGAAACGGTTTGTGCAAAATACGCTGGCATCGCGGACGTTGGTCCGGTTGCCGGGCGAGGTTTTTGTTTAGGAAGCAGCGATTGGGAATTAGTGTTGGGGAAGCCGGGCGGGACGCCCGGCACTCCAGTGAACCTGAGTTTCAGCGATCAGATTTGGTGCTGTGAGGCATGGCGAGTTCGCTCGAAACAGGCTCGTCGTCTTCGTTTCCGATGCGGAACAGCGCGGCCTGAGCTTCGGCGAGTTCGCGCATCTCGCGCATTTCCTGCTCCTCGTTTACGATTCCGCCTTCGGGCTTGTCTTCTTTCCGCTGGGTCTTGCGCTCGTTCTTGTCCCGTTGTTTCTGTTGGCGCGCTTGTTCTTTCTGACGTTTAGTAAAAGTTGATCGGCCTCGTGGCATTTGGATCTCCCCATAATTTCTATTGGAATATGATGGCCGGCTACATGGCTGGAGTGTAGGGTTGGCCCAGTTTCTATCTCTATCCCTAGGAACCGACGACGGGAGCATTGCTCTTGTCGTTTATTTTCCGTGGTGATCATATTATAACCTTGGTCGGGTCGCGGTGCACTTTTCAGCGCGGCCCCGCAGCTTACGGCACGGCTGAAGCCGTGCCCTTTCAAAGCAAATTGAAACGGACCCACTACCCAACGTTCGAGGTGTTTGCCTCGTTCGCCAGCACCGTGTTACCATCGAACTCGTTACGAAAACGAGAAGAGACAGGAGTGCAACAGGTTAGTGTTAGCCAGAGAGCAAAAGCAATCCGTCGTTGACACGTATCGCACGCACGCTACCGATACTGGCAGCCCCGAAGTTCAAATCGCGCTGTTGAGCGAGCGCATTGGTCAACTGACGGAACACTTCAAAACGCACCAGAAAGATCACGGCTCGCGCCGCGGACTTCTCATGATGGTAAGCAGGCGTCGTAGTCTGCTCGACTATCTGAAGAAGTACGACTCGGAACGGTATAAAACCGTTATTTCCAAGCTCGGCATCCGCAAATAACAGCGCGACCGGCTCCGAGTGGGGCCGGTTCCAGACTTGGGTCTCTGGACCTTAATCTCCGGACCTTGATTCTCCGGACTTTGATTCTCCGGACCAGTGAGCCTGTGCACAGTGCGTTTACCCAACCGCGGCCCCTGGCCTACGCCCGTCCAAGCGGACTCCATACCTTGGCGCATGCCCTTCTGCCCTACTTCCGCCCCATAAAAAGGATGATCTATGAAGCCTGAAGTCACCAAAGTATCCGTCGAACTCACAGGCGGAAAACAACTCTCCATCGAAACCGGAAAACTTGCCAAGCAGGCCCACGGCGCGGCCGTCGTGCGCTTCGGAGACAATGTTGTGCTGGCCACCGCGACCGCCAATCCCGATCCCCGCGAGGGCATCGATTTTTTCCCGCTCACCGTTGATTACCGCGAGTACACCTATGCCGGCGGACGCATTCCCGGAGGTTTTATCAAGCGCGAAGGCCGCATGAGCGAGCGCGAAGTTCTCACCAGCCGGCAAATTGACCGCCCGGTGCGTCCCATGTTCGCCGACGGTTTCAGGTGCGAGACCCAAGTCATCGCTTTCGTACTTTCTGCCGATACGGAAAACGATCCCGATGTCTGCGGCATCAATGCAGCTTCGGCTGCTCTGACCATTTCCGACATTCCGTTTCTGGGCCCCATCGGCGCCGTGCGCGTCGGCTTGATCGACGGCCGTTTTATCGCCAATCCCACTTACACCGAAATGCGGGACGGACTCCTCAACATTATGGTCGTAGGCACCGCAGATGCCATCGTTATGATCGAGTCGGGAGCGAAAGAAGTAAAGGAAGAGACGGTCGTCGATGCGATCGAATTCGCGCACACCGAAATCAAGAAGATTTGCGCCGCGATTGAAGAGCTGCGTAGCAAAGTCGGCAAGGCAAAACGCCCAGTGACGCCGCCGGAATTCGATGAGGCTTATCTCAAGAGCCTGGAGGCGAAGATCGGCGCTCGACTGACGGATGCTCTCGATACCGCGAAACATCCGAAATCGGAGAGCTACGAACTGGTGCGCGTATTGGAAAAGGAACTGCTCTCCGCTCTGCCTGAAGACGACGAGGCCGGCAAGGCGAAGCTCAAAAAGTACTACGAGATTCTGCGCGAGCGCATTTTCCGCAACCAGGTGATCGACCACAAGCACCGTCCCGACGGACGCGCCTTCGACCAGATTCGCGAAATCTGGATTGAAGCCGGAGTCCTGCCGCGTGCCCACGGAAGCGCAGTTTTCACTCGCGGTGAAACGCAGGCATTAGTTACCACCACGCTCGGCACCAGCGACGACATGCAGCGTCTTGAGGGCTTCGAAGGCGAAGCCAAAAAGCGCTTCATGCTGCACTACAATTTCCCGCCTTTCTCGGTTGGAGAAGTCGGCTTCATGCGTGGCGCGGGTCGGCGCGAAATCGGCCACGGAGCACTGGCTGAGCGCGCGGTTTCGGCAGTGCTTCCCACCGAAGACAACTGGCCGTACGCGATGCGCGTAGTCTCCGACATTCTGGAGTCGAACGGGTCGTCGTCGATGGCCACGATTTGCGGCGCTTCACTCTCGTTGATGGATGCGGGCGTGCCCCTGAAAGCTCCCGTAGCCGGAGTCGCGATGGGATTGGTGAAGGAAGGCGAGCAGTACGCCATTCTGACCGACATCGCCGGCGCAGAAGATCATTACGGCGACATGGATTTTAAAGTTGCCGGAACTAAAGACGGCATCACCGCGCTGCAAATGGATATCAAAGTCGCGGGCATCACGTCGCAGATTATGCGCGAGGCGCTCGCTCAGGCGCAACGTGGGCGTTTGTTCATTCTCGAAAAAATGGACGAGATTCTAAACGAGCCGCGCGTCAAGGTCTCGGCGTATGCGCCGCGTATCTACACCCTGCAGATTCCGGTCGACAAGATTCGCGACGTGATTGGGCCCGGTGGCAAGATGATTCGCAGCATCATCGAGCAGACCGGCGTGAAGATCGACGTGGAAGATTCGGGCAAGGTCAACGTGGCGTCGAACGATGAGGTTTCGGCCAACAAGGCCTTGCAGATTATCCGCGATCTGACGGCCTCGGCCGAGGTGGGGAAGACCTATCTAGGCAAGGTGAGCCGCTTGGCGGATTTCGGGGCGTTCGTCGAAATTCTGCCGGGCTTGGACGGCCTGCTGCATATCAGCGAGGTTGCCGAACACAGAATCAAAGATGTTCGCGATGAACTGAAAGAAGGCGACCAGGTGCTGGTGAAAGTTCTGGCCGTGGAAGGCAATCGGATCAAGCTGTCGCGGAAGGCGATCTTGAAAGAGCAGCGCGCAAAAATGGGAGGGGCTCCGCCACCTCCAGAAGGGGATGAAGGAGCTGATGCGGTACCACCGCCGGTGTCGCACGCAGTTCCGCAAGGCACGCCCACGGCGGTGATCGAAGGTGGCGCCGAGTTCGATGCCGATGATGAGCCGAACTTCAACCGTGTAGATGGAGTAGTAGCGTCGGTAGAAGCGGGCGTCGCGCGTCCGGAAGGCGGGCGCGAGGGACGTCCCGCCGGCGGTGGCGGCGATCGTGATCGTAATCGCCGGCGCCGCGGTCGAGGACGCGGTCCGGGCGGCGGCCAGGGAGGTCACGGGGGCGGTCATTCCGGCGGCGGAGGCGGACGCGGCAGAAGATAAGAATATGATCGAGCCCTGAAGGGGTGGCCCAGCGTTTGTTCGTGCTGGGATCATGGAACTGATAAATGCACGAAAGGGCCGCGGAGATTGCGGCCCTTTTCTATTTCCCGCGCAGTTACTCAGATAGTCACTCAGATAGTTACTCAGAGCGATAAGCGCTTGAAAATGCCTTCCGGAATCTGCTGGACCGCAGTCATGACGTATCGCCAGACTTTCGGCGTGTAAAGCACATCGGGCGACCGCCGTTCGAGCGTCCGCACGATGTCGCCAGCGACCAGTTCGGGATCGGCAAAACGCGCATTGGGCAGATGATCGGTCATGGGAGTCCGCACCGGGCCCG
>JBEKED010000240.1:0-6365 GCA_050014035.1 Terriglobales bacterium | reverse complement strand
GAATTCCCGGAAGTGATTCTCGTGCGCAACCAGGCCAACCATGGCTACGTACGAAACACCAACCTGGGCATGCGGATGTCGCGTGCGCGCTACGCCTGCCATTTGAACAGCGACACGCTTCTCATCGGCAACGCCTTGCAAGCGCTGGTGAGGTACATGGACGAGAACCCCGAGGTCGCCGCCTGCGGTCCCAAGCTGCTGAACCCCGACGGCACCGTACAGCACTGCATCCGCCATTTCTCCGGAGCCGCCACCCTGGCGCTGCAAGCCCTCAACTGGCACAAACTGTTTCCCCGCAGCCGGCTCACGGAACGCTACTATGCCACCGGCTTCGACTACTCGAAAGCGCAGCCGGTCGATAGCATCGGCACCACCGCCTACGTGGTCCGGCGCTCGACCTGGGAGAACGCCGGCATGCTCGACGAGCGCTTTCAACTCTTTGTTTCCGACCTGGCCTACAACTTCATGCTGCGGCAAAAGGGTTACATCGTGCATTACACACCGTGCGCCGAGATTGTCCACTACGGAAGTCAAAGCGTGAATCAGACTCCTCTGAGTTCGCTCGGCGAGCTGCACGACGCCCTGGTCACCTTCAACGAAGCCTACGATTACTTTGGCAAAAGCCGCGCCAGCAAGCTCCTGGTTCGGTTTTCGGTGAAGGCGCGCGCTTACCTCAAACGCGCGGAATATTACCTCGGCTCCGATAAGCGCGTGATCAAGGGACCGGGCGCGCCCCCGAAAGCGCGGGCTTCGGCCTCCTAGGTCGAGGATTTTACGGCCGTTCCCCCTGGGCAAAGTCTTCTTCTAGAACTGCGCAGCTCATGTTTCCCCGCGGTTTGGACGATAAATAGAAGGACAGTTACAACCATGGGCACAAGCACCGTCACGACTTCACCCGCACTTTCCGCACGCCAGTTGCCTGCCTGGAAGCGGGGCATGGATCTGGTTCTCGGAGGAACGATCCTCGTCGTCTCCAGTCCACTGCTGGCGCTGTGCTGGGCGGCGGTGCGGTTGACGTCTCCCGGCCCCGCCCTCTATTGGTCCGCGCGCGTCGGCAAAGACAATCGTATTTTTGGCATGCCCAAGTTCCGGACCATGCGCATCGATACGCCGCAACTGGCGACCCATCTGTTGCGGCAGCCGGAGCGCTATCTGACTCCGATCGGAGCGCTGTTGCGCAAAACCAGCCTTGACGAATTGCCGCAACTGGTGAGTGTTTGCCGCGGCGATCTCAGCCTGGTCGGACCTCGCCCGGCGCTGTTCAATCAGGACGACCTGGTCGCGCTGCGCACCCGGCGCGGCGTCCATCGCCTGGTTCCGGGCATTACCGGCTGGGCGCAAGTCAATGGCCGCGATGAGTTGGAGCTTCCCCTCAAAGTTCATTTCGACGCCGAATACATGCAGTCGCAGTCGCTGCTGCTGGATTTGAAAATCCTCCTGCTCACTTTTTGGAGAGTGCTGCAGGCGGACGGCGTCCAACACTAGCCTCCCCGAAACCGCAGTGCTGCTTTCGCTCCTCCCGAAAGCGTGCCCGGTCACTCAAGTAATCCCCACCTCATGACGATCTAGCAAGTAACCCTTTGCCGCCGAGGAAATGTCGCAGCCCTTGCCATGAAAAAAATCCGTATCAAGTCTTCCGTCCAGTTACGTTGCCGGTCCCTGTTGGTGCTGGTTTCGCAAATCGGGCTTATCCTGGGGTCGCTTGTGTGTGCCTGGCTTTTGCGCTTCGAGTTTCGGATACCGGACGCGCGCCTGCTGTGGGCTGCCGCTCCGGTACTGATCGTGGTGCGCCTCGCCGTCATGCCCTGGTTCAATCTGATGCATGGCTGGTGGCGCTATACCGGGATCAGCGATGCCGTGGACGTAGCGAAAGCCATTTTCTGCGGTTCGCTCGCGTTCCTGGTGGCGGTGCGCTATGGCTTGGGACTGAAAGGTTTTCCACTTTCCATTTTTGCCCTGGAGGGGCTGATTACCTTCACGCTTTTGACGGGGGTGCGCGTTCTCTCCCGCATGTTGGCGAAAACGGAGCGGCCGGACCCGGCTTCGAAGCGCTTGCTGCTGGTGGGCGCGGGCCATGCCGCGCAAATGATCCTCCGCGAAACTCAGGAAGCGGAGAGCGGCTATCGGGTGATCGGTTGCGTCGACGACGATCCGCTCAAGAAAGGCCTGCGGGTGCTGGGCGTGCCGGTGCTCGGCTCGGTCGAGACGCTCGCGGAAATCGCCCGGCAACAGAAAATCGACGAAGTCCTGATTGCGATTCCATCGGCCGATGCGGCCCAGATGCGGCGCCTGGTGGCTATCTGTAAGGAAGCCGGCGCGCCCTTCCGGACCGTCCCCGCCATGGCCGAATTACTCGCCGGCCGAGTTACCCTGGAACAGGTTCGTGAAGTTTCCCTCACCGACCTGCTGGGGCGTATCCCGGTCGACCTCGGCCTGGAATCGGTGCGCGACCACATTTGGGGCCGCGTGGTCATGGTGACCGGCGCCGCCGGATCCATCGGCTCCGAACTATGCCGGCAAATCGCCATGTACCAGCCGAAGCTTCTGGTCTGTCTCGATCAGAACGAAACGGGAATCTTTCACCTGCAGCATCAGCTGACGCAAGGCGAGCGGGACGAGAGTAAGGTTTTTTGCGTGGCCGACTTCTGCCATCCGGAGCGCGTGCGCAAGATCTTTCTGACCTACGGCGTCGAAATCGTTTTCCACGCCGCCGCCTACAAGCATGTGCCGGTGATGGAAGACAACGTGGAAGAAGCGGTCAGCAACAACGTTTTCGGACTGCTGTCGCTGCTGCACGTCGCGCAGACTACCGCCTGCTCCACCTTCGTCATGATTTCCTCCGACAAGGCCGTGAACCCGACCAACGTCATGGGCTGCACCAAGCGCGTGGGAGAATTGATTCTCGCGGCCTGGCCCGGGGAGCGGTTGCGCTGCGTGTCGGTTCGCTTCGGCAACGTCCTCGGCTCCAACGGCAGCGTGATTCCGCTCTTTCAGGAACAGATCCGCCTCAACCGGCCCATCACCATCACCCACCCTGAGATCACCCGCTTTTTCATGACCATTTCGGAGGCCGTGAGCCTGGTGCTGCAGGCCTTCGCCGTCGGGCGCAAAGGAGACATCCTGGTACTCGACATGGGAGAGCCGGTGCGAGTCGTGGAACTGGCGAAAACTCTGGTTCGTCTCTCCGGCAAGCCTCGCCATGAATTCAAGTTCATTGGCCTCCGTCCCGGCGAAAAGCTCTTCGAGGAACTCTTCTATCCGGAGGAGCGGGTTTTTCCCAGCGCCTGCGAGAAGATCGCCTGCACGGAAAGCGTGAAGATGGCATGGCCGGCGTTGCGCCACCGCCTCGACGAACTCGAGGCCGCCGTGTCGTTCGGAAAGCGGGCATCGATCCTGACGCAACTCCAGCGCATCGTCCCACAATTCACCTACGCCGCTTCCGATGCGGCCGAGACAGCGAAGATTCTACCCTCCAGCCCGATTGCCTCCGCCGTGCTACCAGAAGCGCCGGCGCCGGTGAATCTACCGGCATCTCCCCGGCTTCCCTGGCCGGTAGGCCCGCAGGGTAGGCCTTTGCCCGGACCGGTCGGCGGTCCCGGCGACTGATAATCTAGACCGATCTAGACTGAAGACGCCTGATTCCCTTCTGTCCGCCATCCTGCCGGACACTATCGCTGCCCCCCGATCCTCAACATCCTCCTTACACCTTCCACGTCACACCTCCCACGTCCAGGGTGATGCCGTAGTGTGTTCACCGGACCTTTCCTGGTTGATAAAATGGCAGCGATGGGAACAGACTTCCCCGCGCTGGCGGGCCGACATATTCGTCTCGAGCCCCTGAGCCACGATCATAGAGACGGTCTGTGCGCGGCCGCCGCGGTTGATCCTTCGCTTTATCAGTGGAGCCCAGTCCCGCAAGGCGAAGCCGAAACCAGGCAGTACATTGACACCGCCTTGAGTTGGCGCGACGCGGGGACGGCTGTGCCCTTCGCCATCGTCCGCGCGCACGACGGCGTCGTGCTCGGCTCAACCCGTTTCTTTAACCTGGAGCGTTGGCAGTGGCCGCCCGGCCACGTGCGGCATGGCCGCCAGCACCCCGACGCCTGCGAGATTGGCTATACCTGGCTGACTCGCGCCGCTCTTCGAACCGCCGCCAACACCGAGGCCAAGCTGCTCCTGCTTACCCATGCTTTTGAAACCTGGGAGGCGCTCCGCGTCTGCCTCCATACCGACGTGCGGAATGAGCGCTCGCGCGCTGCCATCGAACGCATTGGCGGGAAGTACGAAGGAACGCTCCGCGCGCATCGGATGGCGGCTGACTACATTGCGCGCGACTCCGCGCGCTATTCCATTGTGGCAACGGAGTGGCCCGAGGTAAAAGAGCGGCTGAGCCGATTGCTGCGTCCATCGTGATCGATGGTGTTATCATCTCGCGTGCCGGAAGAAAGAAGTGAGGGTCCGGCTAATTTCAACTTTTTGCGCGCACATTGTGACTCGGAATTTCTGTGCCCCTGCAAGAACGGAATCGGAATCAATTTATGCCTGACGTTGCCCATCGAACTGCTCGTTCCATCATGCTTTTCATGGCGATCGCGCTGCTCTGTGTCGTTCCTCTCAAGGCTGGGTACGCGGAAAACGCGCATCCCGGCTACTACCGCTATCCCGCGATTCACGGCGACACCATCATTTTCACGGCGGAGGGAGATCTCTGGTCGGTGAGTGCGAAAGGCGGCGCGGCGCGGCGGCTGACCTCAAACCCGGGCATGGAAACTTACGCCGCCATTTCTCCCGACGGAACCACCGTCGCCTTCAGCGCGGAATATGAAGGCCCGCTCGACGTGTACACCATGCCCGTCGAAGGTGGACTGCCCGAGCGCCGCACCTGGGATGGCGCTGCCGTGGTGGCCGGCTGGACTCCTGACGGCCGCGTCCTGGTGCGCACTCCACGATACTCTACTCTGCCCGATCCCAAACTCGTCGCCATCGACAAAGTTGGACAACGCGAGATCGTTCCTCTGGCGCAGTCCGCGGAAGGCGCCTATACGCCGGATGGGAAAACGCTTTTCTTCACGCGTTACAACCGGCAGCCCAGTCAGACCAAACGCTATCAGGGCGGCACGGTAGAAAATATCTGGCGCTATATCAGCGACGCGCGCTCCGAAGCCGTACCGCTGACTGGCGACTGGCCGGGCACTTCGCACAATCCCATGTTTTGGAACGACCGCGTGTACTTTCTTTCCGACCGCGATGGCGTCATGAACATTTTCTCTATGGACCGAGACGGGCACGACGTGCAACAACTCACGCACCATCGCGGCTGGGATGTGCAGTCAGCGTCCATTTCCGAGGGACGGATCGTTTATCAGTGCGGTGCCGACCTCTGGCTGCTCGATTTGAACAACCATCAGGATGCCATCGTCCCCATCACTTTAGTTTCTGACTTCGACCAGCTGCGTGATCGCTGGGTGAAAAAGCCGCTGGAGTATCTTACGGGCGCGCATCTGGCTCCGGATGGCAGTGCCGCCGTTTTCACCGCGCGCGGAGAGGTGTTCACACTGCCCGCCACTACCGGACGCATCGTCAAAGTTGCCGGCAAGCCCGGAATCCGCTACCGCGAAGCCCGCTACCTGCCCGACGGCAAGAGCATCATTGCGCTTTCGACGGAGACTGGAGAAACCGAATTTTGGAAATATCCAGCCAACGGAATCGGCACGCCGGACCACCCGCCGGAACAGCCCGAACAATGGACCAATGATGCCAAGGTTCTGCGCTGGGAGGGCATTCCTTCGCCAGACGCGCGCTGGCTGGCTTTTCGCGATAAGGACCAGCAGTTATGGTTGTACGACACCAAGACCAAACAGTCGAAACGTATCGCCCAATCCATGGTGGACGATTTCTCCGATCTCACCTGGTCGCCCGACAGCCAATGGCTCGCCTACGTGGAAGCGGCGACCAACACCTTCGCGCAGATCAAGCTGATGAATATCAAGACCGGCGCTATCCAGGCAATCACCTCGGACCACTACAACAGTTTCAACCCCGCCTGGAGCTCGGATGGCAAGTGGCTCTATTTCCTTTCGGACCGAATGC
The DNA here is from genome assembly GCA_050014035.1 of Terriglobales bacterium. Lineage (GTDB taxonomy): Bacteria > Acidobacteriota > Terriglobia > Terriglobales > Acidobacteriaceae > Acidiflorens. The sequence continues at coordinate 275 of JBEKED010000240.1, read as the reverse complement.
TGAAGACAACCGTCCCGTCGCCCTGGGGGTCTCGCCAGCCGGACCCAAACTTCGATCGCTCCATGAAGATCTATGAGTTCGCCCTCACCCCCGGTCTGCGTTCTCCCTTTGCTCCCGTCGATGAGCTTCACCCCGAGGCGGCCAAGCCGGAGGATGCGAAAAAAGACGATACCAAGCCCGACCAGAAAGAAGAAGCGAAAAAGGAAGATAAGAAAAAAGAAGACAATAGGAAAGAGGAGGCCAAATCCGATAAGGCAGCGGCAGAAAAGAAAACT
>JBEKED010000239.1:0-6374 GCA_050014035.1 Terriglobales bacterium | reverse complement strand
GTGCCGTTCCTCGACTATCTTGTATATCGCAATCCGCGAGGGCGCAATAGTATCGATCAGAATCGCGCGCAGAATTGTATTGCGCAAAATATTGGTGGCATTGCGAATCTCACGGCGATTCCAGCGGGCGCGGCGCTTGGCCGCGTGCTGGCGTTTGACACCGGCCCCGGCAACATGGTGATCGACGCCGTGATGGAGGAGCTTTTCGAAAAGCGTTTCGACCGCGATGGGAAAGTCGCCGCTGCGGGACGCGTACTCGATGGCGTAATTGCCCAATTATTGCGCGCGCGCTTTTTCCGGCAGAAGCCGCCACGCACGGCCGGCCGCGAAGAATTTGGCCGCGAATACGTAAGCCATTTTCTTCAACTCTGCCACGGCGCTAGCAAGCCCGACGTGGCGGCGACGGCCACCGCATTGACGGCGCGATCGATTGCGGATGCTGTCCGCCGTTTCGTGTTGCCGCGATTCGGATCCCACCAGAGTCGCGGACGCGAACTGATCGTCTCGGGCGGAGGCGCGAAAAATCCCACGCTACTGGCCATGTTGCGCCGTGAACTCGAACCTATGGCCATCAGCCTGCATTTCTCGGACGAGTTCGGGCTGCCCGCCCAGGCGAAGGAGGCGGTGGCCTTCGCCCTGCTCGCGTATGAGACGTGGCATCGCCGGCCCAGCAATGTGCCGTCGGCCACCGGAGCTACGCGAGCCGCGATTCTGGGGAAGATTTCGTATGCGTGACGCATCGTTGCTGGCACGCGCTAAAAGCAGGTCCTTCGCTCCGCTCAGGATGACAACTCTTGTTATAGTGACTGGTTTTTTTAAAACCACAGTTATCTTATTGTTCGTCGGCGGATCGTTGTTGCCTCTGCTCTCCTGCTCACGCCCTCCCGATCCCAGCACGCTGGTGATGATTATTGAAAGCAGCCCAACTAATCTCGACCCACGCGTTGGGATTGACGGGCAATCGGAGCGCATCGACGAACTACTCTTCGACGCGCTCCTGACGCGTGATGAGCATTTCAATGTGCAGCCCGGATTGGCCGAGCGCTGGGAGATTCCCGATCCTCTCACGTACGTTTTTCACCTCCATCGCGGCGTGGCCTTTCACGATGGACGTCCACTTACTTCACGCGATGTCAAGTGGACGTTCGATTCCCTGCTCCAGGGCAAAATCCGCAGCACGAAGACCTCGACCTACCGTTTCGTGGATCGCATCGAAACCCCGGATGAGTTAACGGTCGTGTTCCACCTGAAAGAGCCGTGGGCCGCGTTGCTCTGGAATCTCTCCGAGGGAGCGATTGGGATTGTGCCCTACGGATCGCTCGACGAGATCACGCGCAACCCAATCGGGACTGGGCCCTTCAAATTCGTCAGCGCGGAGACGGACAAGGAGGTCATCCTCGAGCGCAACGACGCTTACTGGGGCCAAATACCGCATCTCAGCCGCGTGCGCTTTGCCGTGGTGCCTGACGCCACCACGCAAGCCCTCGAACTGCGCAAAGGCAGCGCCGACCTCACTTCCAACTCGCCGATGACGCCCGACACTGTCGTCACTCTCGAACGCTATCCTTTGCTCATGGTTGAGCACGGGCCCGGTACACGATTGGCCTACCTGGCCTTCAATCTGCGCGATCCTATCCTGAAAGATGTGCGGGTTCGCCAGGCCATCGCCTACGCTCTGGATCGTCGACCCATGATGAAATACCTATGGCGTAACCAAGTCCAGCCTGCGTACAGCATTCTGCCGCGGCAAAGCTGGGCTTATAACGATGACGTGCCGCACTACGATTACGATCCAGGCAAGGCACGGCAATTGCTCGACGCCGCGGGCCATCCCGTCGTGAATGGCGTGCGTTTTCACATCACGATGAAAACCGGAACCGACGAAAACACGCGCCTCATGGTCGCCGTCATGCAACAGCAATTGCGGGATGTAGGCATTGCGCTCGACATTCGCAGCTTTGAGTTCGCCACCTTTTTTGCCGACGTCACCAGTGGCGCCTTCCAGTTCTACACGCTGCGCTGGACCGGCGGGATCGAAGATCCGGATATTTTTGACGCCGCTTTTCACTCGCGTAACTTTCCTCCGGCGGGCAGAAATCGTAGTTTCTATTCCAATCCGCGCCTCGATAGCCTGATCGACCAGGCCCGCCGCGAAACCGACCAAAATGTCCGTAAAATGCAATACGCTGAAGTTCAGGAAATCCTGGCACAGGATGTTCCGTCGATCAACCTGTGGTACTTCGACAACGTGGTCGTGCACACGCGGCGGGTGCGGAACATAACGCTGAACCCCTCAGGAAATTACGATTTTCTGAAAACCGCGGAAATCAGTACTCAGTAACCAATACACCGAGCGCGCCGGAAGCGGATTTCAGCGTGTTACCATCAAATCTTGAAAATTCTTTTTATCGGCGATATCTTTGGCCGGCCCGGGCGCACGATCGTAAAAAATCGCCTGCCGGAACTGCGCCAGCAGCACGCAATCGACCTCGTGATCGCCAACTGCGAAAATGCCGCGGCCGGTTTCGGAATCACGCCTCCCTTGGCGGAAGAGCTTTTTGATCTCGGCATCGACGTGATGACTACCGGCAATCATGTCTGGGACAAACGCGAGATCATCGAGTACTTTCAGATGGCCGATGGCAATCCGCACAGTCCGGCGCGCCGTTTGTTGCGGCCGGCAAATTTCCCCCAGAATCTGCCTGGCTGGGGAGTCTACGAAGGCCAGAAAAACGGCGTTGGCTATGCCGTGATGAATCTTCAGGGACGCGTCTTCATGGGGTCGAGCGACGATCCCTTTCGCTACGCCGATCGCCTGCTCGAACAGATTCAGTCGAAAATCGTGTTTGTAGATTTCCACGCCGAAGCCAGCTCTGAAAAAATTGCTTTCGGCTGGTATCTCGACGGGCGCGTCACCGCCGTGGTCGGCACGCACACGCATGTTCCCACCGCCGATGAGACCGTCCTGCCAAAAGGTACGGCCTACATTACAGACGTTGGCATGACCGGCCCCTACGACAGCGTCATCGGAGTGAAAAAAGAATTGGTGATCGAGAAATTTCTCAGCGGGATGCCGGCGCGCTTTGAACCGGCCATTGGCGACGTCCGCCTATGCGCGGTCGTGGTCGACTGCGATGACCAAACCGGCCGCGCCACGAACATGGAGCGGCTCATGCTGCGGTGAACGCAAATTGGCAATCGGTTTGTCGGTCCGCCCGTTACGACCGTAGTTCCCTTCCCAGTATTTCTCTTGCAAGACAGCGGCAGGCGGGCATTCTATAGTAGTCATATGCGATGGCTGCCAGCGGGAATCGCTTTGTTGCTTGCCGGAGTGTGCTGGGCCACCGACCCTCCTCCAGCCACCGCGCCGGCGCTCTGCTCCGATTCCAAAGGCGCACCTGCCTGTCACGCTCCTGCCAAAGACCTGAAGGCGGCCCACCAGGCTTTCAAGCGTGGGCTTAAATTTGAGAAATCGAAGAAGCTCGACCAGGCTCTTTACGAATTTCAGGAAGCCGCTCGTCTTGTCCCGCAAAACGTGGAATACCTGACCGCGACCGAGATGACCCGCCAGCATCTGGCCGGCGCGCATCTGGAGCAGGGAAACAGCGATCTTCTCGGTGGCCGCCCGACTGAGGCGCTGGCGGAATTTCGCACGGCGCTGAACCTCGACCCGCAAAATGAATTCGCGCAGCAACGCATACGCGACGCCCTGGGTCCTGCGCAAGAGCACCCGACAGCGCCGCCGCAGGTGGTCGAGAGCGCCGACAAACTCGACGCCAAACCAACTGGCGCGCACCACGACTTCCACTATCGCGGCGATTCCCGTGGTCTGCTTACCGCGGTCGCTGCCAGCTATGGCATGACGGTGATCTTCGACGATCCCTTTCCCAGCAAGCACGTCCACTTCGATCTGGACGACGCCGATTTTGCCACCGCCTTGTCGGCAGCATCCGCCGCCACCAAGAGTTTCAGCGTGCCGCTCGAGGATACCGTTCTTTATGCCGCCGTCGACAGCCCCGAGAACCACCGCCTCTACGACCGCATGGGCGTGCGCACCTTTTACATTCCCGGCAGCACTTCGCCCAAGGACCTGCAGGATTTAGTCAACGCGCTGCGGTCCATCTTCGATTTCAAGCTGGTGAATGCCAACAACGCCGCCAGCAAAATCACCGTGCGCGGGCCGCAAAACGCGCTGGAAGCCGCCACTGAGTTCCTCGAACAGCTCAACAGCGATCCACCCGAAGTGATGTTCGATATGAAAGTCTTCGAGGTGAGCCACAGCTACATGCGGAATATCGGGCTCCACATTCCCGACAATTTCAATCTCTTCAATATTCCGGCGGCCGCTCTGCTCGCGGTGGGCGGCGGACAAAACCTCCAGGCCCTCATCAACCAGCTCATCGCCTCGGGCGGCATCAACCAGGCCGGCAATCAGACGCTTTCCGCCCTGCTCGCACAATTGCAAGGCCAGCAGAATTCCATCTTCAGCCAGCCGCTGGCGACCTTCGGCGGCGGCCTCACCTTGATGGGCCTCAGCCTCGATCAGTTGGCCGCGCAGCTCTCCATGAATGAGAGTTCCGTGCAGCAGATCGATCACGTGCAGTTGCTGGCGTCGCAGGAGAAGGACGCCACTTTCAAGCTGGGCCAGCGCTATCCCATCCTCAACGCCAGTTTTGCGCCGATTTATAACAATTCGGCGATCGCCAAGGTAGTAGGGAATCAGTCCTACACCGCGCCCGTTCCTTCCGTCAATTATGAGGACATTGGTCTCACCCTCAAAGCCAAGCCCCTGGTTCACAACAATTCCGATATAGCCGTCGAACTCGAGGTCCAATTCCGCAGTCTGGGATCGTCAGTCACCAACGGCATTCCCGATATTCTGCAGCGTGAGTACAAGGGCGGGATCCTGCTGAAGCCCGGAGAACAGGCAGTAGTGGCCGGAATGGTCACTCGGTCGGACGAGAAGACCCTGGCCGGTATTCCGCTGTTCTCTTCTATTCCCGGCCTCGGCCTGCTCAGTTCCCAGCAGTCCAAACAGCAAGACAGCGATGAGCTTCTGATTCTGATTACGCCCTACGTGATTCGTAGCCGGGAGCGCGCCGAAGCTCCGGCGATCTGGGTGGAAAAATAAATCAAATCCTCGCGTGCTTTCAGCGCCCTGTTCGCTTCTCGTCGTTCGCTGCTCGCAAAGCAGAAGGGCGAACGACGCCGCGTCCGATCACCCGATTCACTTCTGGCTCGCCTCGAAGTCCACGATCTTCTTCTGCACCTCGACCGGATAGCCGCTGGCGTTTCGTCCATTGATAAACAGGGTCGGCGTGCTGTTCACGCCCACCGATTTGCCCAGCGCGAGCGACGCCTGGATTCTGGCTTGCGTATCGGGCTTGACGGCGCAAGCGGCAATCTCGTCGGCATTGGCACCTGAGGCGGTTGCAATGGCCTTCAACTTCTCATCCGCATTCGAGGCTGTAATATTGGCCTGCTCGTCAAACGTCTTCTGGATGAATTTCCAAACCAAATCGTTCGCAGCTCCTCCCCCCGAAGCCCGCCCCACGCAATCGACGTACCCGGCCGCCTTCTCCGCCCAGTCATGCATGGGCAGCGGGAAATTCTGGAAAACAAAGTGGGCGTCGGGCACCTGCGCCAGCAGTTGATCAACCGCCGGCGCCGCCTTGGCACAGTGCGGGCACTGCATATCGCTGAACTCGACAATCGTGACCGCCGCTTTCGCCGCTCCCTTGGCGGGGCCGTTTACTCCCTTTTCGAGCTTGATGCGCGCGTCTTCAAACGGCTTCGCCCCGAAAGGCAGGATGTCGCCGGCAATCGCATGTTTGCCATCGGAGCTGACCAGCAACCGATTCTGGTTCGAGCCCTGCGAGTTCGTGAGCACCACGGAAACATCGGCCAGTCCCGGCACCTCCGAGGCATGAATATCAACCACCTTCCAGGTGATAGTGGGATCGTAGCCAAACATCTGGAACAGAAACGCGTTGACCGTCTCTTCCGTTGGCAGAGGCGCGAAGCCTGGCGTAGCGGCGGGAGGCGTTGGCCTGGCCACAGTTTTTGGCGGTGGAGCCGATTGGGCTTGCGCAATGGCGATGCCGGAGACAAGGAAAGCAGCGAGAAGGATGCGATGCATATGTGTCATAGTTTGATAGTCGAGTGAAATTCGATCGGAATTCGATTGTTACAAAAAGCGGCGCAGTTGTCAGCTCTCCCTAGGCAAGTACACTAGATCTCCGACTTGGCCGCAATCGGGAATCTTCTCCCATAGCCGAAGGCCTTGGCGGAAATCTTAATTCCGGGCGCCGCTTGCTGCCTTTTGTACTCGCTGCGCTCCACCATGCGGATCACCCGCCGCACCAGTTCCAGAT
>JBEKED010000238.1:0-6424 GCA_050014035.1 Terriglobales bacterium | reverse complement strand
GCAAAGCAGTTTCAGAAAGGAGGAGTGCCAGATAAGGTGGAAGAAGTCGTCGTCAATTTCGCGGACGTTAGATGGTCCCCGGACGATCCGGAGGATCGCGCTGTTTCCCCGGACGGTTTCGTGGGGTTCGGTCCTGCGGGTATGGGACCTGTGCATCTTGGTGTTCGGCTCGACCGCTTGCTTGTCAAATGCGGCCTGGCTGATTCTGTGTCGGACGCGGTCAGAAAATTGAAGGCTGGCTCAGTTAGGATTCTGGACCAGTCGACTGCAGGTTTGGAATATGTTGAAAAGCGGTCGCATATTCCTCTTGATTTTCCGGGATCATCCACAACGCTGATGCTGCGCGTGGGCCGAAAGGTTAAGATGGCGGTCATAAGTAAATTGTCATCCTGAGCGGAGCAGGACGATTCGCGAAGCGGATCGTTCTGCGGAGTCGAAGGACCCCTACTCCTCCTCGATGTCGGGCGGAGATAGGGAGTTTTCGCCACCTTGCGAGGCTCTCGTGACGACCTCCACACTCTGAAACGGTCACTTCGAGCGCACTCGCGTCGCGCTGAAGTCTTTGGGGGAACTCCCTGTGGCGCTGCGTACGGATTTGGGAGTAGGGGTCCTTCGACTCCGCCATTCCGCTCGCTTCGCGAACGGAATTGCTCCGCTCAGGATGACACTTTGTGCTGGTTCGCCTCACCGGAATCTGCCATCCAGGGGAACCACTCCCGCCCCAAATCCAGCCAGTGCGGATTCACCGATTCGATCAGCGCGATCTTCTTCGATCGCCGCCAGCCTTTGAGCTGCTTTTCGCGGTTGATCGCCTTCGGAACCTCGTCAAACGATTCCCAGTACAGCAAACGCTCGACTTGATACTTGTCCGTGAATCCCCCAATACGATGAAATTTGTGCTCAAACACACGCTTACGCAGATTGCCTGTCATGCCGATGTATAGGGTTCCCGACAGACTGCCCATGATGTACGCGCTGTATGTTCTTCGTTCTTTAGGCATGAGACGTGAGTAGGGGCCCTTCGACTACGGTGTCCGTTCACTTCGTGAACGGTCACCTCCGCTCAGGGTGACAGGTTACGGGTTTGAATACAGTGATGTTGCTCACGCTACAATTGTTCGGTTTACCGACGGCGAGTCAGCAACCTGTGTGGTTCGAAGCGGGCATTTTGTTGTGCCACTCGGTTGCTTGTTCATAGGCATACGCGGCTTGCAGTAGCACGTCCTCCCGCCAGGGAGCCGCTGCTAGTTGCAGACCAATCGGGAGGCCATCTTTTGTGCATCCGCACGGCACAGAGATCGTTGGAATTCCCCAGACATTAAAAGGCCGCGTGTTGCGCAGCATCAGCAACTCCTGCGGACGCAGAGTGTCGGGGTGCTCACGGAGATCGGCTATCACAGGCGGGGGAATTGGAACCGTCGGCGTCAGCAGCACGTCCACTTCTTCGAACATTTTTCGGATGGCGTGACGCCTTGCCTGGAGGTCGCGGCTGGCGCGGAGAGCCTGGGACGCGGAGGCTTTCGCTCCAGACTGGATGCGCGCAAACGTTGTGGGCTGGTAGAGGTCCGATGAACTGGCCAGGTATTGCTCGTGATAGGCATAGGATTCGGCGCTCGAGAGCGTGCGGTCAGTAGAGACTTCGAGTTTGACTTCGCGAATCTCAGCGTGGAGTTCGCGAAAAGTCTCGATTGCTTTTTCGACGGCCGCGGCAATTTCGGGATGGACATCGTCGAAGAAGAAGTTCCTGACGACGCCGACACGCAGCCCTGATAGAGGCTGCGCGATACCGGCAACGAAATCCTGAACAGGCGCGTCGATGCTGGCCGGATCGCCTGAATCGTAGCCTGCCAACACTTGCAATATCAAGGCCGCGTCATAGACCGAGTTGGCGATTGGTCCGACGTGATCGTAGGACCATGACAAGGGAATCACTCCGCGGGCGCTGAGGCGGCCGTAGGTTGGCTTGAGGCCGACGACTCCGCAGTAAGCGGCGGGCAGGCGGATGGACCCGGCAGTGTCGGTGCCAACGGCCGCGAAGCCGAGGCCCGCCGCGACGCTCGCAGCCGAACCTCCGGAGGAGCCGCCGGTAAAGCGCGCCGTGTCCCAGGGATTATGAATCGCGCCAAAAAAACTGATCATCGAACTGGCGCCGTAAGCGAACTCGTGGAGATTCTGTTTGCCGAGGATGATGGCTCCGGCAACGCGCAGGCGGCGGACGACTTCGGCGTCTTCGGTTGGGATGCGGTCTTTGAATAACCCGCTGGCCGCAGTGGTTCGGGTGCCGGCGGTATCGAGAATGTCTTTGAGTCCAATGGGGATGCCGTGAAGCGGGCCGCGGTAGCTTCCGGCATAGATTTCCTGCTCGGCGCGACGTGCCTGGTCGAGAGCGGCGTCCGCGAGGATGGTGATGAAGGCGTTGAGTTGCGGGTTGAGGCTTTCGATGCGCGCCAGGCAATCGCGGGTGAGTTCGATCGGAGAGATGGAGCGGTCGCGAATTTGCCTGCTTAGTTGCTGAATTGTAGGACGCACATGATCCTCGGCAGATCGAAGCGATTTTACAGGTTGCGCGAAGAATGCATTGCCTCCAAGAGCAATCAACGCGCACTGGCGAGGAACGGGCCGAGGGCGAGATTCCGCGAAAACTTGCGAAGGCTGGTCGACCCTGGCTGCTTAACTTGCATTAGCGTTCCTGAGCACAGCGCGCTGGCGAACCATTCCGCCACAGAATAGGCAGCGTGAGCCGCGGCAAACCGCGTCTCTACCCCGTGGCCGAGGATGCGCCTCGCTGGCAGAAAGCAACCAGGCTGTCGAGCGCATCCTTGATCAAAAAAGTGACCGCTTCATGAAGAGCGGCCTCGGATAACTCGGACGACTTGCCGATGAGATCCATAGCCATGCGCACGCGAGTGCCACCTTTAAGATCGGGACCAAAGGAAACGTGTTGTTCGGCGGTCACGCCCAGGGCGTGGTTGAGCAGGCTAATCGCTCGCGGGGCGCTGATGGAGGTTACAACCGCAGAAATGGTGGTTTTGACGGGGCGGGCGACGACGTAATGCACGCGGCTTCCGACTTGCCAAGGCTTGCCCTCGACCCAGGAAACCTGGTCGTAAATTCCGCGGTGGAGCAGCCGCTCGAAATTCTGAAAGGCCAGGAACGCCGCATCGACCGGAACCGGAACCGTAATCGAGTATTCGACGCGCGTCAGCATCGAACCCCCCACGTGGCGGCGATTATGCACCGATCCGGAGCGGAAGGCAAGGCTGGTCGTTCGACTGACGAATCGACTGACGAATCCGCGACGCGCGAGTTTTCGGCAGGCGAGCATCGGACGGCCGATCATCCGATTGCTGAACATGCTCCCGCTCCAGGTCGAGCAACTTGCGCTTGAGGTCGAGACCGCCGCCGTAACCGCACAGCGAGCCACTCGATGCGATCACGCGATGGCAGGGCACGACGATAGCGACGGGGTTTCGGTTGTTCGACATGCCGACGGCGCGGTAGGCGCGCGGATGGCCGATGGCTTGAGCGATGTCGCGGTAGCTGCGGGTTTCGCCGTAGGGAATTTCGAGCAGCGCGCGCCAGCAGGCGAGTTGGAAATCGGTTCCGCGAAGATCGAGCGGAAGGGAAAACTCGCGGCGCTGGCCGACGAAGTATTCGTCGAGTTCGCCGAGATAGGGCGCGAGGATTGATTTGGACTCTTGCAGCTCGATCGCACTTAGGTTCAGCTTTTGCACGCGAGCTTCGAATTCGAGCCGCACCAAGCCTTTTGTGGAAGCGGCAAGAAACAGTGGGCCTGCGGGCGAAGGCGCGCGGTGGTAGAACAGCTTTTCCATGACGCGTTGCAGGATAGCACGATCTCGGATGTGGAAGAGTTGTCCCCGTCTCCGCACAAACAAAAAAGGCCTCCCGCTTTCGCGAGAGGCTTTTCAGGGGAGGATACTCCTACTTCTGTTGCGGTTGTTCCTGCGTCGTGCCGGCCGAGGCGAGCTGCTCCAGGTTGTTCTTCAGGAGGCTGACCTCAACGCGGCCGCCGGTGATGCGCTTGGGCTTGGTTTCACCTGTCGAGATGGGGGCATTTCCCATGCCGACCAGGTAAATGCGGTAGATGGGAATGTCGTGGTTCAGCGCCAGGTAGCGGACGACCGACTCGGCCATCTTCTGCGAAGTTGCGATCGCCACCTGTCCATGACCGGAGGCGAAGCCCTGTACTTCGACCACGTAGCCGCGCTGGTCTTTCAGCGGTGTAGCCATTTCATCGAGAGCGTTCTTGGCTTTCTCGCTCAGCACGGTCTGCCCTGGCTTGAAAAGGATTTCAGTCTGGGTTGTGGGCTGGTACTGATCGATGTTGGTGACCACCTGCTCGACCGTGTTCAGGCGCGTGTTCGCCTGTTGCGCGGTCTGCTGCGCGGCCTGCGCCTTGTTGCCGGCATCGATGGCGTGCTGATCGGCTTCATTGGCCTTGGCAGAAGCCAACTGGATTCCTTGTTGCGCGCGCGCATCGGTATCTTTGATCGCCTTGCTGTTCGCGGCCGTCAACTCATCAAGCTCGTTGATGCGGTCGCGAATCGGCTGCGTCTGGCGAGCGACGTATTTCTTGCGCGCAAACGGGTTCAGGTGTCCCCAGAAGCCTTCGCGAGTTTCTGGCTGCAAGGGTTCTTTGCCAGTCGCGGTCTGAGCCGCTGGTTGGGACGATGAAGATTGAGTCGAAGAAGATTGGGGCGAGGACGACTGACTCGCCGCAGGTTGCTGGGCGGTGGAATTGTCCTGCGCAAGAACGGGCACTGCCAGAACCACAGCGAGCAGCAGCGCGAAGATGATTCGGTTATTCATTTTCAACTTCCTCCAAGTGGGGAATGGGGAGCCATTCCCAGCGCCTTTACAGCGCGATTTTTTATTGCGCCATTGAACCAATTTCAAAACTTCGGAGACAATAAGCGACGCGATAGTTGCCTCAATAAATTGCCCCAAAAAGCGCGCCTGAAGGCCGCTCGGTCGTGCGGGGCTGCTCCTCTATAAACAGTTTGCATGCCAAATGGTCAAGTGCGGGCAGAGAAATGCAAGTGCTTTATTTTCATAGATATTGTACATTATCGTCTCCCAGCGGCCTAACCCGTTTGGCGGTAATTTTGGCGGAACTGATATAAAAACTGCGTGCCGGGGATTCTGCCAGGGGAATTGGTTGAAGCCGCGGGCCCTTTTGAAAACAGGAAGATAATGTTATTGAAGGATCATCCACATAAATTATGCGACGACTGAATATTCGCCATGGATCGTTTGCCCTTCTCGTTTGGTGGTTGGTTCTGCTGGCTTCTACCGGTCGGGCTCAGGCCGAGAAGACTCGCTTCGATCTTGCGCAACTGAAAGCGCCGCCGGGATTCCACATTTCGGTTTTTGCCGCAGAAATAGACGGCGCGCGCATGCTGGTCTTCAGCCCGGGCGGAGTGCTGCTGGCAAGCGAATCGGGCGAGGGCAAGGTGGTCGCGTTGCCCGATCCGAAACACGCGGGCAAGGCCGCGCGGACGGTAACTGTTCTTTCGGGTCTGAACGAGCCGCACGGGCTCGCGTTCTACGAAGGCAAGTTGTACGTGGCCGAGAACGACAAGGTTCGCCGCTACGATTGGGACGAAGCAACACTGCGGGCGTCCAATCCGGTCAAACTCGCCGATCTGCCCACTGGCGGAGGCCACTCCACGCGCAGCATCTTGTTTCACGGCGGCAAGATGTATGTCTCCGCCGGATCAAGTTGCAACGCTTGCATCGAAAAAGATTGGCGGCGCGCGGCCGTGATGGAGTTCAATCCCGACGGCAGCGGCCAGAAGATCTTTGCCAAGGGCCTGCGCAATGCGGTTGGTCTGGCGGTGAATCCGAAGACAGACACAGTGTGGGTCACGGTGAACGGGCGCGACTGGCTGGGCGACGATCTGCCGCCCGAGACGATTTACGATCTGAGTAAAGACGGCGGCGATGCGGGCTGGCCGTATTGTTATGGCGATCGCGTGCCCGATTCGAACTTCACCAAGCCGGGAGACAATCGCTGCCAGAGTGTGCTCGAACCTAAAGTGCAGATGCAGGCGCACTCGGCTCCGCTGGGGCTGGCGTTCTACGAAGGGTCGCAATTCCCCGCCGAGTACCGCAACAATATCTTTGTCGCGTTTCATGGCTCGTGGAATCGCAGCGAACCGACTGGCTACAAAGTTGTCCGCGTAAAGCTCGACGACAAAGGGCAGCCCGCAGGCGGCGCGGAAGATTTCATTGCCGGGTGGCTGGCGCCGGGCGAGCAGCAGAAAGGCCGCTGGATGGGGCGTCCGGTGGGCATCGTCTTTGGCAGCGACGGAACCATGTATTTGAGCGACGATGCCGAGGGCGCGATTTACCGGATCACGTACGTGAAGTAATTTGTGCTCTTGAGAGAAGTGTCATCCCG
>JBEKED010000237.1:0-6425 GCA_050014035.1 Terriglobales bacterium | reverse complement strand
AATACTCTTTGCGTGTTCGAGCGCAGGTCGGGAGGGTTCATCAGGAATCCTTCGGCGGGATTCTGGGTCAGGTCGTTGGGCAGGATGCCTTCGATCACTTCGCTGTCTTTGAACTTCAGGCGCACCCACAAGCCTTCGGTGCGGGGACGGGTGGTGAAGGTCTTGCGCAGCATCAAGTCGGTGTCGGAAAATTCTCGGACAAAGTAAACGGCTTTGATCTCGCGCAGGTCGATGGCTACTACGTTGCCGGAGGTGTTGAGCAGTTCCAGTTTGCCATCGACCACAAAGTTGGAGGGAGTGACGTGGCCGCTAATGGAGTCGCGGTCGTGCTTCCTCACGATTACTTTCTTGTGGGTCGAGGGCATGGAATTTCGGGCGCTTCTACTTCTTCCTTAACTATAAAGGTAGCTGACTTGCCGGCATGGTGAGACTATGATCTACATTTTCGCGGACAAGAGTGTCCGCGCCACACCTGCCAGTTGGATTCTCGCACTTTCCGGGGGAATTGGGAGAGTTAGTGGCTTCACAGTAGCCAAACGGTAAACCTTGTGTTATTTTCTTGTGTTTACTGGAAGCGTAGTGTTGCGGTATAAGTCTAATCTATAGAGAGAGTTAGATTTTGTAGGCGGGCAACCTGCGAGGTTGCGGTCGCGCTCCCCTGTGGAAAAGCTGTGAATAACGCCCCGGCCGAGCCCCACGAGGGGCGACCGCCAGGCGACTAGGAAGGCATGGCCGATTACCTATACACGCTAGAAACCCGGCTCTCGCCGGATCAACAAAAAGCAGTCACCCTCGTCCTAGACGCCGCCAAGGCGGCGGGGATGAATCTGTATCTCACCGGCGGCGCCATCCGCGACGTAATTACCGGGTTTCCCATCCGCGATCTGGATTTCACGGTGCAGGGTAACGCGCTCAAACTGCAAAAAGATCTGGAGAAGGCGGGCGCGGTGGTGGGCGACGCCGACGACCAGACGAGGAGCTTGCTGCTGACGCTGCCGGGCGGGGTTCGCACCGAGATTGCGATGGCGCGCTCGGAAGTTTACGACAAGCAGGGCAAAGCTCCGCACATCGCTCCGGCCACGATTATTGAAGATCTGCGGCGACGCGATTTCACGGTTAACGCGATGGCTCTGTCTTTGAATGAAGGATCGCGCGGGCTGCTGATGGATCCGTTCAACGGCGTGGCCGACATCGAAGCCAAAGTGATTCGGGTGCTGCACAACTACGCGTTTCTTGAGGATCCGTCGCGGATGATCCGCGCTACGCGCTTTACGACCCGATTCCATTGGCCGCTCGAGGAGCGAACGCAGGCGCGGTACGAATCGGGCAAGGAAAATAATTACATCGAGTACATCCGCAATTCGAGCATCGGCTACGAGATTGAGCAGTTGGCTTATGAGGATGATGCGCTCGGCGTGCTCAAGGCTTACGAGAAAGAGGGATGGTTGAAGGTTCTGAATCCGCGCTGGTCGACGGCTAAGGCGGATACGGCGGGGTTGGGCGCGTTAGTGAAGACGCGGCAGCAGATGAACGAATTGGGTTACACGCCGGAGGTTGCGCCGCTGGTGCTGCATTTTCTTACCGAGCGGCTGGGCGACAAGGATATTTCGGATTTGCGGCGGGCGATTCCGCGCAAGGATCTCGTCGAGGCGTGGAAGGATCTGGATGCGAATGCGCACTCGCTGGCCAAGCGTTTGATGGGGAAAGAAGCGGCTACTCCGTCGCGGACGTGGCAATTGTTGTCGTCGGCGCGTCCGGAAATGATTTTGTTTTTGGCGATTACGGCGCGGCAGCAGGCGGTGGCGCAGAAGATCAAGAATTTCTTTACCAAGTGGCGCCAGGTGAAGCAGAAAATTCCGTTGCCCGAGATGACGGAGTTGCGTATTACGCCGGAGATTCCGGCGTACGCGAAGATTGCGAACGATGTGTTCATGCTGCTGCTGGATGGCAAATTGCGGTCGCGGACGGAGACACTGAAATATCTGAAGCCGCTGGCGCCGCCACCGCCGCCGCCTCCACCACCTCCGCCAGCGAAGCGGGGTCGGGGAGCCAAGGCCGCTGCGGCGGCCGCTGCTGCGCCTGCGGCAGCGGCGAGCGGCAAGCCGGGTAAGGGGAAGGGAAAAGCTGCGACGGTTGCGACGGTTCCAGCAGCGCCGGTCATACAAAAACCGGAAAAACCGGCGGCCAAGGCTGCGGCTGCGGTTCCCGCCAAATCGGCTGCGGCTGGCAAAACAGCAGCCGAGGCTCCAGCCAGTAAGAAGCCGAGCAAACCTGCCAAGGCCGGGAAGGTGGCTGCTAAAACCAAACCAAAGGCGAAGGCTACGGCCAAGAAGAGACGCTAGAATTCGTCAGGATCAGCCTCTGAAGCAGCAGCTTGAACTCGACCTGGCGTAGCGCCCCATTTACGGCTCCATGTAATCCGAGTAATCCGACCCGGGGTAATCCGACGGGCAACTTTCAACAATCTCACCGTGGCCGAGCGATAGGTGTCCATATGCGAACGATCATCTCGAAAGCGAATGCGCTATTTTTCCTCTTGAACTCGGCAGGGGGCTTCGGCATACAATAGACGCGCTTCGTGCAGTCGAGAAGAGATTCCATTTCAAATCGTGCTGCCGTGCCGGGCACTGATATAGGGGACGTCATGCAATCGATCTTTCGGTTCTCGGGACTGTGCGTTGCAGTTCTGCTGGTGTGCGCTTTCGGCGCCACGTCTGCTCTGGGCCAGACTATGCCTCACTTCAACCACATCATTTGGGTCATGGAAGAGAACCTCAACTACTCCGACATCACCAGCGCGACGTGGCCGAATCTGTATGCGATTGGACACACGTACGGGTATTCGACTAACTTTTTCTCGGACACGCATCCCTCGATTGGCAATTACGAAGAGGACATCAGCGGTCAGATTCTAACCAACGACGACTCCTGCGATCCCAATGGCACCGGCGGCACGGACTGCCCATTTCCCAGCACCGTCGATAACCTCGTGCGCGAGCTTTTGGCTCAAGGCCTGACTTGGAAATCTTACGCCGAGTGCATACCCAATGTCGGCTACTTAGGCGGAAACTATGTTGCCCCCTCCTGCCCCACCGATCTTACGGGTGACAACACGTACTACGTTCGCCACAACCCGTTCCCGTACTACTCGGATGTATACAACAACCAAACGCAGGCCGATAATATTGTTCCGTTCAGCGAATTCGCGACCGACGTGGCGGCTAAGAACTTGCCGATGCTTACTTATGTCGCGCCCGACGGGTGCGACGATGCCCATGATTGCCCCTCCTATCCGGGTCATATTGACCTGACCGCGGACACATGGCTGCAAACCAATGTCATCGGGCCGTTGACCAATCCATCCGGTTATGGCCCGACTTTCAATGATGGCGACCTGCTGATTGTCACGTTTGACGAATCGAGGAATGACAACCGTAACGGCGGCGGCCAGATTTTCATTGCGATGGTCAGCCCGAAGTATTCGAAGATGGCTTATGTTTCCAATATTTCGTACGGGGAAGGAGCCTTGGCGTGCACGTTGTTGCAGGGCCTCGGTCTGAGCGCCGTGTATGGGGACGCGTGCAGCACTTCTCCCCCGACTCAGTACGCGACGGCCGCCATGTCGGATTTCTTCGTGGAAACACAATCGTTCTCCTTAGCCGCGAATCCAAACACGCTCAGCATTGCGCAGGGCAATAGCGGCACAAGCACAATCACGGTGACTGACTACGACGGTTTTAGCGGCGAAGTCACGTTAAGCGCCTCGGGTTTGCCCAGTGGGGTAAGCGCCCAGTTCGTTCCGAATCCGACAACCACAACCAGCACGCTGACGCTTACGGTCGGCAGCGGCGCTCCTCTTGGTACTGTCAACCTCACCATTAACGGCGTGTCGGGCAGCTTGACCAATCAAACGACGATATCGCTAACGGTGACGGCAAACGGGCCGATTGCGAGTCTTTCACCGACTTCCCTGACATTTCCGAAAACCGTGGTGGGCGTTACAAGCACGCCGCAGACCGTTACCCTGACCAACACCGGAGTGTCGACCCTCAACATTGCCAGCATCGTACCCAGCGGAGATTTCGCCGTCCAGAGCACCAACTGCGGGGGCACGCTGGCGCCGAACGCTAAATGCACGGTGAACGTCACCTTCACGCCGACCCAGGCTGGAACGCGCACCGGAACTCTGACCTTCAATGACAATGCACCCAACAGTCCACAGGCGGTGGCGTTGTCGGGCACGGGAGTGGCGCAGGCGACGCTGACTCCGGCCAGCGAAACGTACAAAAAACAAAAGGTAGGGACGACGAGCAAGGCGAAGAAGTTCACCCTCACCAACAACCAGGCGGTGGCGCTGACGGGGATTGCGATTTCGACGACGGGAGATTTTGCGGTGTCGGCGCAGACGTGCGGGTCGAGCCTTGCGGCCAAGAAGAAGTGCACGATCGATGTGACGTTTACACCCACCCAGACGGGCACGAGGACCGGACAACTGATGGTGGGCGACAGCGCCAGCAACAGCCCCCAGACGGCAACTCTGGCCGGCACCGGGGATTAGTGCTGATAGGCTAACGGATAGGCCCCGCATCGCTGCGGGGCTTATCTTTTTTCGTCGCGACAGGGAAATGGGCTATAATGTGAACATGCGGCGCTGGTTGTCCAGAGCGGCGTTTGGCCTGGTTTTGATTGCGCTGCCGGTGTGGGCGCAGCGTGGCGGGCATGGTGGCGGCGGTGGTGGTGCGCACTTCTCTTCGCATGGCGGATCGGCCATGCACTCTTCCATGCACTCCTCTGGCTCAAGCGCATTTCGCGGCGGAAGCGTCGGGCACAGCGGCGGCGTCCGTACTCGGACTGGAAACCGCTACCACAACTACACCTATAACTATCGCGGCTACTACGGACGCGGGGGCTACCCGTATTATGGGTGGGGATATTATCCGTGGGGCTGGGACGGCTGGTACGACAATTCTTCCAACTATGACTCGGGAGACCAGGATCAGGATTCGTACGCGGGCTCTTATCAGGCTCCGGCTGCCGCTCCTTACCCGGAGAACGGCGGATTGCAGCGCGATCTGCAGACGCTGAATGGCAAGATAGACCGGCTGCAGGCCGATGTCGAAGCGCGCAATCATCCGAAGAACGAAGAACCGGCTACGGCGCTGGTGTTCCGCGACCAGCATGTGGAAGAAGTGCATAACTACGCGATTGCCCGCGGAACGCTCTGGGTGCTCAATGACCACCAGGCCGGGAAGAAGATTCCGCTTGCCCAGCTCGATATTCCGGCCACGATCAAGATGAATGACGATCGCGGTGTGGATTTCCAGGTGCCGCAATAGCGGCGATGCAAGTCGTTGGTCGTTGGCGAGCTTGCTCGGGTGGCCTTCGGGACTCACAACTACCAACTGCACTACTTTCTGTCATTGCGCCAATTCCTCCAGCCAGTAGAATGAATCCGATTCGCTAGAAGCCCGTGGTTAAACTCCAGTGGTCTGAAGCCAGCGCCTGAAGGCACGATCGATCATCGCTACATTTACGGTATGCCTGAAGGCATACCCTGATACGAAACTGACTTGCTCCGGAGACTGGTAGGGCCAAGAGTTACTTCATGAGCCAAAATCAATTCGTACATCTGCATCTGCATAGCGATTACTCGCTGCTTGACGGCGCTTGCGACGTTGAGAAACTGGTTGAGCGCGTGCATCAACTCGGCATGCCCGCGGTCGCCATGACCGACCACGGGAATATTTTTGGCGCAGTGCATTTTGTGAATGCCGCGCACAAAGTCGGGATCAAACCGATCGTCGGATGCGAGCTGTATATCTGCAAGAAAGATGATCACGTGATTACGCGCACTCCGCCCGACGGCGACACTTACAACCATCTGCTGGTACTCGCCGAAAACGAAGAAGGCTATCGCAACCTGGTGAAAATCACTTCGGAGGCTTCGCTGCATGGCTTTTACTACAAGCCTCGAGTCAGCAAAAACTTTTTGGCGGAACATTCCAAGGGACTGATCGGGCTTTCGGGATGCTTGAAGGGCGAAGTGGCCGAGCGGTTGACGGAAGGGAACTACGATGCCGCGCGGGCGGCGGCCGGTTTCTATCGCGATCTGTTTGGCAAAGAGAACTTTTTCCTTGAGATACAGGACCAGGGGTTGGAGATGGAACACCGCATCCACTCTGGACTGTTTCAGTTGGAGAAGGATCTCGGGCTACCGATGGTTGCTACCAACGACAGCCACTATCTTTGCGAGGACGACGCGCATGCCCAGGATGTGATGCTTTGCATTCAGACGGGAAAGTCGATTCAAGACACGAACCGGATGAAGTTTGAGGGCAACCAGTTCTTTGTCAAGAATGCCGAAGAGATGCTGCGCGTGTTTAAGGACGCGCCCCAGGCGCTCTCGCGCACGCTCGACATTGCTG
>JBEKED010000236.1:0-6453 GCA_050014035.1 Terriglobales bacterium | reverse complement strand
AGCACTCCTTCTTTGAACAGCTCGCGCGAGAAATCCATAGTCAGGCGTCCGTCGCCAATGATGATCGGCGTTATCGGAGTTTCGCTCGCGGGAGTCGTCTGGCCTCCTATGTTAAAGCCGAGCAGGCCGAGTTCTTTTTTCCAGAAGCGGGTATTCGCCCAGAGCTGCTCCATCCACTGCGGCTCGGTTTCAAGAACATCGAAAGCGGCAATGCAGGTCGCCGCAACCGACGGTGGATGCGAAGTTGAAAACAAAAACGGCCGCGCGCGATGATAAAGAAAATCGATCAGATCGCGCGTTCCGCAAACATAGCCGCCAAGAGCGCCAATCGCCTTCGATAACGTGCCAACCTGAATATCGACGCGCCCGTGCACATTGAAATGATCGATCGTGCCGCGTCCCTGGCGGCCGAGCACGCCGGAAGCGTGCGCGTCGTCGACCATCATGATCGCGCCATATTTTTCGGCGGCTTCGCACAAACCAGGAAGCGGGCCGATGTCGCCGTCCATCGAGAACACACCGTCGGAGATCAGCAGCTTCTTGCCAGGCTCATTCTTCACGCTTGCGAGTTGCTCTTCGGCGTGGGCGACATCCTTGTGGCGGAAGACGAGAATCTTCGCCCGTGAAAGGCGGCAGCCGTCGATGATCGACGCGTGATTCAGTTCGTCGGAAATGATGAAGTCCTCCTTCCCGAGAAATGCCGAAACCGTTCCCGCGTTGGCTGTGAATCCGGACTGGAAAACGACGCAGGCCTCGACGTTCTTGAAGCGCGCAATTTTTTCTTCGAGCTCCATGTGAATCTTCATGGTGCCGGCGATAGTGCGCACCGCGCCCGATCCCACGCCATACTTGCGCGTGGCTTCGAGCGCCGCCTCGCGCAATTTGGGGTGGGTCGTGAAGCCGAGGTAATTATTCGAGGCAAGGTTGATGACCTGCTTGCCGTCGAAAGTGCAGACCGGCGCCTGTTCGTCATCGAGCACGCGCAACTTGAAGTGCGTACCCTTGGCCTTGAGTTCGTCGAGTTGATCGGTGAGGAAGGAAAGCGGATTGATGCGGGTTGCAGTTGGCATGGCTTACCTCGGATTCAGGTTTACTCCGTCTTGAGACTTAACAGTTTAACTCGCGGTCCGCTATCCCGCCTTGGGCTGTCCGAGGGCCGCAATCGTTCCCTTGGTGGCGCGCAGATAGTCGGCGGGCGCAATCAAAATCTGCAATCCGCGAACTCCGGCTGAGATGGAAACGACGTCGAACAGTTCGATGGTCTCATCCACAAACACGGGAAAGTCGCGCTTGGCGGCGAGCGCGGTCACTCCTCCGCGAATGTAGCCGGTGAGCGCTTGCAGTTCTTTTACCGGGACGAGTTGAATTTTTCTTTCTCCCGCAGCCGCTGCCAGTGCCTTCAGGTTGAGTTCCTGATCGCCGGGAATCACCGCCATCGACACTCCAGCGCGATCTTTGCTGGGTTCGGGGCGAGCGACCAGCGTCTTAAAAACCTGCTCCGGAGGCAATCCGATCTTGGCGGCAACGGTTTCGGCGGCGAGGTCGTTGGGATCGACCTGGTACTCCCGCAGTTCGTAGTGGATTCCCATCTGGTCGAGCAGGCGTGCGGCGTTAGTTTTCTGAGCCGGTTTCACGTTGTATAGTGTCCAATCATCGTCGGTCTGTCATTTTGGAAGGAGGCTTATCGTGCGTCTGCTACTCCATTGGATTCTAATGGCTCTGGCCGTATGGATCGTTGCTCACGTCGTGCCGGGCATCAGCGTAAGCGGACCGGTGGCGGCGCTGATCGCGGCCCTGGTCATCGGCCTCGTTAACGCAACTCTGGGCTTGGTGCTGAAAATCCTTACCTTTCCGCTGACACTGCTTACGCTCGGTCTGTTCTGGTTCGTGATCAACGCGCTCATGCTCGAGGTGGCGGCGGCATTCGTGCGTGGATTCCAGGTGCGAGGCTTCGAGGCGGCTTTTCTCGGCGCTATCGTGCTCAGCATTGTGAGTTCGCTGTTGCAATGGCTGATCATGCCGAGCCGAGAGCGCTAGGAAGTTCTCGCGGTTCGCGGTTTAAGACAAGTTCGCGATTATATGGACCGCTCGCGCAGCGCTGCAAAAACCCTCTGCACTTGCTGCTCGGTGGCCGCGAGCGATGCGGAATTGTCGATGACGAAGTCAGCCGCTTTGATTTTTTCCTGGTCGGGAATTTGCGCGGCCATGCGGCGCGTTACTTCCGCCCGGGCCGCGTCTTCTGAGATTCCTAACCGGCGCGCCAAACGCTGAATGCGCTGTTCGGGATGGCAGGTTACGACGATCAAACGGTCGAATCGGTCGCCCGCTCCCGCTTCGAGAATGAGCGCCGCTTCGACGATGGCGATGGCGTTCGGATCGCGTCGTCCGATGTCTTCCATCCATTCGTTTTCCTCAGCGATCACGGCCGGGTGAACAATCTCGTTCAATTCCTTGACCCGCTGTGGCGCGCCGCCCGCCGTGCCAAACGCCACCTCGGCCAAACGCGGACGATTGATGCTCCCGTCGGGATTCAGGATTTCTCGGCCAAAGCGGCGGACGACTTCCTCATAGACTCGGCGACCGGGCTCCATCAGCCAGTGCGCCACGGCGTCGGCCTGAATCAGGTGGGCTCCGAGTTTGACAAACATCTCGCCCGCAGCGGATTTGCCGCTCGCGATGCCGCCGGTGAGGCCGACTTTTAGCAAGGGATGCTCATCGTCGATTCGTATCAGGGCATCGCTTTAGCGATGCCGCTACTTCTCGAAATCGAACGCCCCTTGAGGGGCTGCCGCTGCGTTCCGCTAAACCCGAGACAGCTCGGGCTGCCTGAGCCGGCGCCGGAGCATGGCGGCTTTTACCGTGTTGGCCATCAGCATGGCGATGGTAAGCGGGCCTACGCCTCCGGGAACAGGCGTGATGGCTCCAGCGACTTCGGCTACCTCGGGATGCACGTCGCCCACCAGGGTTGAGCCTTTTGCCAGGAATGTTTCCTCGCGCTTCTTGTTTGCGACCTTGTTCCAGCCAAAGAAAAAGTCGAATTCCTTTCGATCGGTGATCCGGTTGATGCCGACGTCGATCACGGTGGCTCCGGGTTTGACGTAGTCGCGCGTGACCATGCCGGCGCGGCCAATCGCCGCGACCAGAATGTCAGCGCGGCGGCAGACTCCGGGCAGATCGCGCGTCTTCGAGTGGCAGACGGTGACCGTGGCATTCTGATTCAGCAGCAGCATGGCGACCGGCTTGCCGACAATATCGCTGCGTCCGACCACCACGGCTTCCTGCCCGGCAACTGGAATCTGGCTGCGCCGCAGAATTTCCATAATGCCCGCCGGCGTGCACGGCACCAGCCCCGGACGCTGCGTGGAAAGGTAGCCTACGTTCATGGGATGGAATCCGTCCACATCTTTGGCGGGATCGACCGCCAGCAAAACCTTCTTGGCATCGACCTGCGCGGGCAGCGGCAATTGCACCAGGATGCCGTCAATTTCATCGCGCTGGTTCAAATCGGCGATCAGTGCCAGCAGCTCTTCGGTGGTTGCGCTTTCCGGGGGCGTGTGTTGTTCGCTATAGAGGCCAACTTCCTCGGAACTCTTGACCTTGCCGCGAACGTAAACCTCGGATGCGGGGTTATGTCCCACGAGCACCACCGCCAAGCCGGGGCGCAGTCCCGACGACTCCAGACTTTTCACCTGGGCGGCAACTTCGGCGCGGATTTCGCTGGCTATTTTCGTCCCGTCGAGAATCCTGGCTGCCATCGTACCTCGCTTCGCGGTGCGGTGATTTGAAAACCGATTCTATCGCATCGGCCCCCCTGGCGCTCCGCCGATGAAGAATGTAACGGAGTTGTTTTTGAAGCCTCCGAACGAGGCCGTGCAGGTTATGGCGGGCGACATTACAATATTGTCTCTATGATTTCGCAGGATCTGCTCGATGTGCTGGTCTGCCCGGTTTGCCGGAAGTCGGTGGTTCTGAACGCAGACGGCAAAAGCCTGAAATGTGGCGAATGCCGCCGTGTGTACCCGGTTCAGGACGACATTCCAATCATGCTGGTCGAGGCCGCCAAGATTGACGACTGATGGCAACCGGCCGACAGCAGGCGAACGATGCGGTCTGAGCCCTGAGCCCTAACGAGCCAGCCTGGGACGGACGACAAAGTTCGGTTTCTTCCGACCGAAAACGACATTTAGTGTCAATCTGGCAAACGAATGCCGTTGTTATGTCTACCTCCGGCCGCTGCGTGAATCCCCACAACCTTTTGTAAATTCTTGGGTTCTAAGAACTTGAGGCACGGAGAGCCGTACTTGGGGTGCACCAAAGTTACGGCATCACGATTGCATGTAACGAATCCAGTTGCCGATGAGTCTAATTAGGCAACAGCTGGGGAGGCCGAAGGTGAGAATGGCCATGAGAGAGCAATTTACGGTGACCGAACTGTGCGCCCTGCGCAACGATCTGATCCAGGGCGGCATGGTAGATTCCCGCGAAGCAGCCGAACTGCTGCAGGTTTTCCTGGCCGGGCGGGGCTACGGCGTTTCGCAGACGGCTGCGCTCGATGCCGCCGGACGCGTCGAAATGGCGGGCTGTTCTTTGCCGGTTCTCCAGCGTGAGCTTGAAAGCCTCGCACTGGTAATGTGAGTTTCGCGTACAACAAGGCACGAGCGACTAATACATAGATATTGGGATCACGAGGTTAACGGGAAACCGATCTAGCTCAACTCAGCGATCGACGGTTTCTCAACGCGAAGCGCCGGGCGTAATCGCCCGGCCTTTTGTATTTAGCGTAAGCCCTGGGATTCGCATCAGGGCATCGCTTTTAGCGATGCCGCTACAACGCCAACAACGGACCCCCTTTAGGAACTGCGTTAGCGGTGCTGAAACTCGGGCGAGCCGATCACCAGAGCGGTCATGGTATTTAGGGTGCGCTTGGG
Organism: Terriglobales bacterium; assembly: GCA_050014035.1. Lineage (GTDB taxonomy): Bacteria > Acidobacteriota > Terriglobia > Terriglobales > Acidobacteriaceae > Acidiflorens. The sequence goes on along the minus strand of JBEKED010000236.1, from coordinate 1,525 downwards.
ATCGTCGAGCGCGTGCGCCGCGACCTGCGGGTCGTCGAGCTGCCGGCGAATCGCCTTCTGCGTGGTCGCCGAAACCTCTCCGTTCAGCAACGCGTTTTCCAGCAGCAGCAGGGCCGTTTCCTGTCCGCGCTCAGCTTCGGAATCTGCGGGATTCGCGCGGGGAAAGCCGCGGCTGGTCAATGTGCCTAGCGCCAGCAGTCGTCCGGCGTCGAAATTCGTTCCGCCGACCTGCCCGTTACTGAGCGCGAGGGCGTAGTTCATGCGGTCGATCAGCGCCTCGGAATTCATCCGGGTTGATTCCGTCATGGAATAGCCAGTCGGCGGCACCATCTGGTAAAGCGGCATTCCCATTTTGTTCAGAATGCCTAGCAGGGGGCCGGGATTGTTGAGGTCGGTACCCGTGGCCCGCAGCGACGAGACCACAAATTCAAACGGCGTTTTAACTTTGGCGCGGTAAGCCTTCCCCGACCAGAATTCGGGCGACTTGAACAAGGTGCGGAGAACTTCGCGAATGTCCCCGTCGGTCGAAAGAAATTTCTGCGCCAGACGATCGACCAACGCCGGGGGAGGATCGTCGGCCACGAAGCGCATGGCCAGTTTTCGTGCGATGAACTTGGCCGTATTCGGATGATGCGCCAGCATGTCGAGAACCTGCATCCCCTCGTTCATCCCATTCTCGGGAATAGTCTGCCCGAGCACGACTTTGTCTCCCGGATCGTGCTTCTTCGGATCGAATTGAAACGCGGCCCCCTGTTCGAGTGGTTGGATGGTCCAGCCGGTTAGCACGCGCGCCAGTTCGGTCACGTCGTGCTGGGTGTATCCGCCATTGACGCTGAGCGTGTGCAACTCCATCAACTCGCGGCCGTAGTTTTCATTGAGTCCCGGCACGGCTGCGCCGGGCTTGCCTTTGTTGGCCGCAACCGCCGCGGGCGATTTTGGTCCCATGCTCAACCAGTTATCCAGATAGAAAAGCATGGCGGGACTCTGCGCGGTTGCGACCAGCAGGTCTTTGAACTTACCGAGGGCATGAGACCGGATCACGTCGCGTTCATAGGCCGTAACCAGGTATTGGTCGGCGTCTTTATTGAGGTAGACATTAAAGTGATTGAACCAGAAATCAGTCATCACCTCGAGCAACTGGCGCTCGCTGTAAACCGCGCGCAGCAGCTTCGCCTGTTGCAGTTCGTTGATCACAACTCCGACCGGCCCGGTCATGGCGAGGAAGGCTTCGCGCTGGTCGGAGGGAAACTCGGCGAGCAGGCGGTCGCGTTGCGCTCCGCGAATGATGGTGGCGAAGACGCGGCGCTCATCGGGCTGCAGCGCGAGAAACGCTTCCATGCGCTTTTCTTTCGGCAGCGCGAGAATGCCGTCGGCCTGCGCGGTGACGATGTCTTGATTCTGCTTATCCATTTTTGCCTTGGTGTCGGCATCGATAATCTTGCCATCGCGGGCTGCCTGCTCCTGCTTCTGCCGCTCGGCGAGAATGCTGATCTGCACCTCGTAGATGGACCGCTTCAGCGAATCG
>JBEKED010000235.1:0-6484 GCA_050014035.1 Terriglobales bacterium | reverse complement strand
ATCAACATCAAAGGCAAAATCGAAATCAACATCAAAGGCAAAATCCCTGGATGGACGCTGCCGTGGAATCCCACCCTTGCGCACAAAACGCGCAAGGATGGGGCACACGCGACCCTCCGCCCACCGGTCCAAATAAGGCTACTAAAAGCTGATCTTGAGGATTGTGCCTCCTGCTCCTACTAGCCATCCTGCATCTGGGCTGGCAAAGGCTACCGCCCATTCACCGGTGACGCCGGGCAGCACGTACCAGGTGGTGCCTTCGTCGGGCGTCCATGCGGCTCCTCCTGTGTCGGCGGTGATCACTACGTAGGTCAGAAGCGCCTGGCAAGTTTTATTGCACGACTTGCCGAGCTCGCGGACGTAGCTGAGTCCGAAGATCGCTCCAGTGACTGGAGGCGGGTTGGTGAAGGTCCAGGTTTGACCGCCGTCGGACGAGGATGCGGTTCGGGCGTTATCGGGGTCGCTGGGGTCAAGGTCGCCACCGCCGACGATGCCATTCATGGAGTTGCGGAAGTCGACCGTGAACGCACCGGCGCTGTCGGAACTGTACAGCGGCGTATCGTAGGCGTTCCAGGTGTCGCCGCCATCGGTGGTGGCGAGAATGCGGGCTATGGAAGCGCCGCCGGTCGCAATCCAGGCGTTGTCTTCACCCTGGGTAGCGACGCAGGTGTCGCTGGAAGAAAACGAGAATTCACCGGGCAGTGCTGGTGGCATATTGTCGGCAATGCTCTGCCAGGTCGTGCCATCGGTGGTGCGGAGGTCGGGGAATACTCCGTTGACGGAGTCGCTGTGGGCGATGCCGCGGGTCGGGGTCCAGAAGGCGAAGCAATCGTAGAAAGCGCCTACCAGCTGATTCTTGAACTGCAGGGTCCAGGTGGCGCCGGCGTCTTCGGTCTTGTAAATACGAAAGTCTTCCGGGGCATTGCCAATGGAGAGCAGATAGGCAACGGTGTCGCTGATGCCGCGCACACCACGGAATTGCAACCACTCGGCGCCCTTCACTATGCCGGACTTCCAGGTGTTGCCGCCGTCGGTGGTTAGGAGGAAGGTTCCGTGGGTTCCGGCGGCCCACACTATTTTGGAATTTACCGGGCTGACGGTAATCAGTAATTCCGAGACGCCGCTGTTTTGGGGAGTGAGCTTCGGTTGGTAAAGCTTTTGGGCGAAGGTCAGGGTGGCGAAGGCCGCGGTCAACAGAACAACTGGGACGATACGGGGGATGCGCATAGGGGTTACTCCTTTTTCTTGACACTTGTCTGCCGGAAATGCACCCCGGGGAATTCGGGCGAATGGCCTGAGGAGCGGTGCATCTCGACGGACAAGAGCTGCTCTTCGGAGCGGGCAGGCGGGGCAATTGTAATACGAATGAGCGCCCGCTGTCGTGGGAAAGCCGCCATGGGTGGTATCCCAAATTCCGCACCCACCACGGAGTCACGGAGACACAGAGAAGAACAACTACGTAGCTAAACCGTTCCCTTCCGATTTTTACAGTTTCAAGGTTTCTCCGTGACTCTGTGACTCCGTGGTGGGGGCTGAAATTAGGTCCCCCGCCATTGTCGCTCGGTTGTGGACCGGTTCGGGTTGTGAGATGATGATCGTAGCGAAAGAGGCCGGATTCGATTCCGGCCTTTTCTATTGCGACTAAATCCGGCTCGCGCTTCTGGCGCGGGCCATTTTCTTTTGGAGGACAATATGACCGAATTTCGAGGAAAGCGCGCCACTCACGAATACACACAGAGCAATGTTGCTCCGCCGGAGAAGGTTTTCCCGTTGCTGTGTCCGGTGCGCGAAGGCGAGTGGGTTCCGGGGTGGCAATACCGGATGATCCACTCGATTTCGGGAGTCGCGGAGGCGGGATGCGTGTTCACAACTCCGAACGAGGACGGCTCGGAGACTATCTGGATGGTCACCGCGTATGAACCGAGCGCATTTCGCATCGCTTTCGCTTGGGTGAATCCGGGGCTGGTGACAGCGTGGATCAGAATCTCGCTGGCGGGAAACTCGCGCGGCACGACGGAGGCGCGGATCTGGTACTCGTACACCGGGCTGTCGGACGCTGGCAATCGCGAGGTGGAGCGCTACGACCGGGATTGGTTTGAGCACAAGATGCGGAGTTGGGAAGCCGCGATCAATCACTACCTCAAGACTGGAAAGCGGCTGGACGCTGCTGCGTGGGAATAGCTCAGGTGTCAGGCCACACGTCTCTGGGTCAGTTGGCAGGTGGATTCTGGCGGCGATATCTCCACCACAAATACAGGGCGACCACCGCGGCAACAATCAAAACCGCGAGATTGAAGCGCTGCATGGCCCGGAGCAGGTTGCGCCAGTGTTGGCCGAAGAGATATCCGGCGCTGGCGATGACCGAGACCCACGCGGCTGCACCCAGGAAGTTGAAGAGGGTGAAGGCTTGCCAGCGCATGCGGAGAACGCCGGCCAGCGGTCCGGCGAAGACGCGTATGCCGAAAACGAAGCGGGAGAAAAAAATGGCGATTGCTCCGTGACGTTCGAACATTTCTTCGCCGCGCTTTAGCGTGGCGGGCGAAATTCGAAAGACACTTTGATAGCGCTCGAGCAGCGGCCGCCCGCCATACTGGCCGATGGCGTAGCCGAGATTGCCGCCGAGCGTGGCGGCAGCGGTGGCGACCACGATGATCCATCCGAGATGGAGCCGGTGTTCGGAATACGCGACAAAACCGGCCAGCAGGAGCGTGATCTCGCCGGGAACGGGAATGCCGGCACTCTCCGAAAGCAAGGCTAGAGCAACGGCCCAGTAACCGTAGTCGGCGATGAAGGCGCGGAGAAAGTCGAGAGTCGTGTGGTGCATGGAAGGTCAGTAAGGAGATTAGCACTGCAGAGGAGCCCCAGCCCCTAAAGGGGCATCTTATCTGCCGAGGCTTTCGGCATCGCTAAAGCGATGCCCTGATACGAACCTTTAGAGACGCTGACGCGGTGCTCTGATGCGAACCTTTGGAGAGGCTATTGCGATGCTGTGTTACGAACTTCGAGAAAATCGATGAGGGCGCGGTTGAAGTCCTCGGGCGCCTCTTCGTAGGGGAGGTGGCCTACGCCTTCGAATGCTATGAGACGCGCGTCGCGAAAATTCTGGCGGAGCGGCTCGGCTGATCGAAAAGAAACGGCGCGGTCTTTCGTTCCCCACATCAGGAGCGTGGGATAATCGCGAATTTTGGGCAGCGCGATTTCCAGTTCCATCAGGTCTGCGGTCCAATTCTTCAGGATGTGGGCGGCATGTTGGAAGGCGTGATTCTGAATTACGGGCAGGCGATAACCTGCGAGCGAGTCGGGCGGAATCTTCGCTCCATCGCCGAACAGACGGCGCAACCAGAGGTAGTCGAGGTAACGCCGGCGCTCGATCGTGGCGCGGAAGAGGAAGGAGCCAAGAGGAGTGCCCAAGAACGGCGCCAGGCGCTTGCCGTGCGGCGACCAGGGATTGACGGGCGCTACCAGGATGAGGCGTTGCAGGCGGCGACTTTTTTGCTCCGCACAGGTGGCGGCCACCATCACGGCCACGCCTCCGCCGTGCGAAGTACCCAGCAGGTCGAAATCTTTTATTCCGAGAGCGTCCGCGAATTGCAGCACGCGCGCGGCGGTGGCACGCACGGTACAATCCATCCCTTTTCTAGCGGTGGAGAAACCGGCGCCCAGATTGTCGATGGCGTAGACGGTCCGGTGATCCGACAGGGCTGGCATGGTGAATCTCCAGGAAAAGGAATAGCCCATCAAACCATGCACCAGAATGAGTGCGGGGCCGGAACCGGCCTTCAAGTAGCGCATGCGGCCGTCGGGGAGATCGAGCCAAAGCTCTTCAATTTGCGGGCTCGGTGTTTCTCCGATTCCGGGGCGCAGTTTGGGTTCGCCGGCGGGGCTGAATTTTTCTTCCGGATGCTGCGTTTGTGCGGGCAACGAAATCCTCGCTTCCAGGTTCTTACTAAGTGATATCGCCTCTATTGCTTTTGGGGGAGCTCACAGCGGCTCCCCTGCTTTTTGCTCGGAATCCCGCAACGCGGCGGGAGACGGGGCGAGCCCCGTCTCTACAGGCAGCATCTCAAATGGATGCGGCGACGCCTGAGACCAAATTCTGCGCGTTCGTTTGCTTCTTGTTCTTCTTGCCCAGCAGTCTCTTCAGCACTCGGATGGCTTTATCCACGTGCTTTTCTTCCAGCAGGAACGGGGGCAGGAAGCGCAGGACGGTGTCCTGGGTCACGTTGAAGAGCACGCCTTCCGCCAATCCCTGCTCGACTAAAGGACGCGCGGGAATGTCGAGCACGAGGCCCTGGATGAGTCCTCGGCCGCGGACTTCTCGGGTGGCAGCGCATTTGTCGACCAACTCCTGGAGTTGCTGATGCAGGTAGCCGCCCACTTTCACCACGTTTTCGAGCAGATGCTCTTCTTCTACGATGGCCAGGTATTCGAGGCCGACTCGGCAGGCTAACGGACCTCCGCCGAATGTCGTTCCGTGTTGCCCGGGCGAAATTGCATCGGCGAAGTGTTGCTTCGACAAGAAGGCTCCCAGTGGGACACCGGCGGCGATGGGCTTGGCTATGGTGACGATGTCGGGCACCACATCGAAGCTCTGGAAGGCGAAGATTTTGCCGGTGCGCCCGAGACCGCACTGGATCTCGTCGAAGATGAGAGCGGCGTGATGATGATCGGCAAGGGTGCGGCACGCGAGCAGGAATTCTTGCGAACACTCGAGGATGCCGCCTTCTCCGAAAATGGGCTCGAGCACGATGGCGCAGGTGTTGGCATGGACGGCCGTGTCCAGCGCCTGGACGTCATTTTGCGCCACAAAGGTTACGTTATCGAGCAGCGGCTCGAAACCCTTGCGATATTTTTCCTGGCCGGTCAGGGACATGGAGCCGAAGGTGCGACCATGATACGAACCTTGCAGCGCCACGAGTTGCGATTTGGCTTCGCCTCCTGCTTTGTGGCCAGCTAGACGCGCCAGTTTGATGGCGCCTTCCATCGCCTCGGTGCCGCTGTTCGAAAAGAAAACGCGGTCGAGGCCTGAGAGTTGGCAGAGGCGCTCGGCTAGTTGTCCCTGATATTCGTTGTAGTAGAGATTCGAAATGTGAATGAGGCGGGCGGCCTGCTCGCGGATGGTCTTCACGATTCGCGGATGCGCGTGGCCGAGCGCGTTGACGCCGAGGCCGGCTACGAAGTCGAGATACTTTTTGCCTTCGAAGTCGTAGAGAAAAACACCTTTGCCGCGCTCGAAGGCTACGGGATAGCGATTGTAGGTGGGGAGAAGAAAACGCTTTTCCAGATCGACGATTTGTTCGAAGCGAGACATGAATAGATTTTAGAACGACGGCGGCGAAGACGCGACAGTGGGTGAATCGATAGCGAGCCCCCGTCCGCGAACAACACCTACCACGGAGACACGGAGACACGGAGAAAATCTTTAAGATCTAGAAACAAGGTCAACACCTACCACGGAGACACGGAGAAAATCTTCAAGATCTGCAAAAACCGAGGTTCTCCCCATCTTTTGAATTCCTCCGCGACTCCGTGTCTCCGTGGTAGGTTCTGGTTTGGCTGGTTTCTGGCCTCTGCTACAATTTCGACATTCTTGTGGGGGGACCATGTTCCGAAACATTGCTCGAATCTTATGGTTGGCGGTGGCAATTGCTTTGCCTGCCTTGGCGCAGACTGGCGCTACTGACGCTCGCCTGAAACACAGTTTTCGCTTGCCGCAAAAGAATGGGTGGACCTTTGTTCATCTGGAAGGGCAACCCGCTGAGATCGGCTTTCAGAATGGCTATCTGCTGGCCGCGGAAATCGACGACATGTTGCGGGTGACCAAACTCGAGGAGACACACGACGACCGGAAAGATTGGCAGTTTTTTCGCGAGGCGGCGCGCAACATGATGTGGCCGCGCATTGACCAGGAGTACCGCGAGGAGTTGCAAGGCATCGCTGACGGCGCCAACGCGAAGGGCGTGAAAGTGGATTTGTGGGACGTGGTCGCGCTCAACGGCGCGGAGGAATGGGAATACTACGTCAAGCAATACGACAAGGAGCACGGCATCCAGTCGGCGGCGTCACTGGTGGCGCCGGAGCATTGCAGCGCATTTGTGGCGACGGGCAGTTATACCAAAGACGGCAAGATCGTTATCGCGCATAACAATTGGACCAGCTATCTGGATGGGCAGCGCTGGACGATCGTTTTCGATATTGTTCCCGCGAAGGGGAGCCGCATGCTGATGGACGGACTGCCGGGGGTGATCCACAGCGCGGATGACTTCGTGATCAACTCGGACGGCGTGGCGATTACGGAGACGACGATCGGGCACTTTTCCGGGTATGACCCGGCGGGGATTCCGGAGTTTGTGCGGGCGCGCAAGGCGGCGCAGTATTCCAAATCGATCGATGACTTTGCCCGCATCATGAAAGACGGCAACAACGGGGGGTACGCCAATAACTGGCTGGTGGCGGATGCGAAGAACAACGAAATCGCGAGCCT
>JBEKED010000234.1:0-6555 GCA_050014035.1 Terriglobales bacterium | reverse complement strand
GTTCGAGACCGTTTCCCCCGGTGAACCGATCGGCTTTGCTCGACATGCCCATTTGCTCGTAGAGCGTCAGCCCGGCATTCGGTGTGTACTTCAGCGCGTCCTTTTCCGAGCGATCGAGCGTCATATGGTAGTCGCCGCACATGCAGGTATCGACGAACTCGATCATCACTTCCTGCCCGATGCCCTCCAGATAGCGGTAGCGCCAGGTTTCAAACGGGAAGGTCGAAGTCTCGCCCCCGCCTTCTTCCATCGGGCGTTCGTAGCTGCCGCCCGAGGGATGGGCGTCGATTTCGTCGGCCGGACCAAACACGATGTACATCCGCCCGCGATCGGTCTTCCAGCCGGGTATGCCGGCCGCGAAATGCTCATTGGCATAGGCGATGCGCCGGTAGTGCTCTTCCTTGAATTCGTTCTCTTCGGTGTCGGGTGTGGGATCGCGGCGTTGCCAGAAAGCCTCGATGAACTGGTCGCGCTCTTCGTCGTTGGAGAGCTGCATGAAGGCGCTGCGTTCGTCGTCGGTAATGATCCAGCGCACGTCCTCGTCCAGCCACTTGCGGTAGGTTTTGCTCAACTCGATCTTGAGGGCCTTAGCGTTGGCTTTTTTCTGTTTTTCCGGGATGGGCCGGGTGAGCGGATCGACTTGGCTTCCCTGGGCGGACGCCCCTTTACCGTCGCCTTGGGCGTCTTTGTCCTGGGCTTGAGAAAAGGCGCAAACACCCAGCGCCATCAAGCCAGCCAGCACGCCAACCGAACAACGATTTCGAAAGCCAACCAGGAACATAGAAGGGCTACCTCACGGGAGACGCTAGTAATCTAATTCTATGTTCATTGGATACAACAAGGCAAGGAGAAGTGGCCTGGGAGAAAGGAAAGATTTGCCGCCCCGGTTACTGCTTCTAAATCCCATAGGAATCCTTACCTTGCAGCCCGACCGGGATCGCTAAGTGGGCTGATTGACCGGGCACTCAGCATGGTATTGGGCGCGGTATAATGCAAAGTACCGCAGGTTCACTCCCTTAGCTCATTGAGAGCTGCTCGGGGAAGCACCTGTTTTGCGGGCTCGGGAACTTTCCCCCTCGTCTGAACGTAACTATTTCGTGCGCAACTATGGTGCGGGTTCGCCGTTTCGTCACTCGTCACCACAGCTCCGGCGTGCCACAAGCAAGGCGATGAAGATCCGGCTATGAAAACCTGGAAAAAAGTCTTGATCGGAGTGGGCGCAGCCCTCGTGCTCGCCATCATCGTCTCGGCCACTGTCTACCAGAGCAGGAAAAACCTGGTGACGGTGCAGACCGGGAAAGTGCAAAAGCAGAGCCTGGCGTCGGTAGTAAGCGCGTCGGGTGAAATCAAACCCAAGACCTATGCGAATATCGGAGCCAATGCCTTCGGCAGGATCGTCAAGCTGCACGTCAAGGAAGGCGACCGGGTGCAGAAAGGTCAGTTGCTGGCGCAGCTTGAGAACGTGCAGTCTTTGGCCGACGTGAATGCGACTCGCGCGTCAGTGCAGGGGGCGGAAACGGACGCGGTCGCTGCCGAAGCGAACCTCAAGACCTCGCTCGCCGATCTCAATCGCGCCAAATCCGACGCCAACCACGCCCGGCTTGACTGGGATCGCGCCCAGGGATTGTTCAACGCCGCCCTCATTGCCAAACAGGATTACGACGTCAAGAAAGCCGCATGGGAATCCGCTGAGGCGGGATTAGCGCAAGCTGAGGCGCGCGTGGCTCAAGCCAAAGCCCAGAAAGATTCGGCGGACCAGCACATCTCGCAGAATCGCGCCAACCTGACTCGGGTTGCCGACGTGCTGCAAAAAACCACTTACGAAGCGCCGTTTGACGGCGTGATCACCAATCTTCCGGTGCGCGAAGGCGAGACCGTGGTGATGGGAATTCAGAATTCGCCCGGCAGCACGCTGATGACGATTGCCGACATGTCGGTGATCACGGCGGAGGTAAGAGTGGACGAGACTGACATCGTCAACGTGCATCTCGGCCAGCCCGCCGAAGTGACCATCGACGCCATTCCGCACAAGATTTTTCACGGCATCGTCACCGAAATTGGGGATAACGCAATTGTGCGTTCGACCGGGGTTGCGACCTCTCAGTCGACTGCGACCAGCGAGGAAGCGAAGGACTTCAAGGTGGTCGTGACGCTCTCCGATCCGCCGTCGGATCTGCGCCCAGGGCTTTCTTCGACCGCCAAGATCACGACCGCAAACCGCAGTAATGTGCTTAGCATTCCGATCCAGGCGCTGACCGTACGTACGCGGGCAGATCTCGAGCCCAAGGACGCGGCGAAAGACAAAAATAAGGTGGAAGCCGCCACCAGCGCACCGTCGGACGCAGCGAAGCAAAAGGAAAAAGAAGAAGTGCAGGGCGTGTTCGTCATCCGCAACAAGAAAGCTGAATTTGTGCCGGTGGATACGGGCATCAGTGGCACCACCGATATTGAAGTCACCAAGGGCTTGCAGGACGGCGACGAAGTGATCACGGGGAGCTACAAGGTTTTGCGTACATTAAAACCAGGAACCAGCGTCAAAATAGATAATTCGGCCCCAAAAAAAGAAGAGGAAAGCAGTTAACGGAGGGACGGGCGTCTCGCCCGTCCGGCCCTGAGCCAAGTCGAAGGGTCCAGCCGGGCGGAGACGCCCCGCGCTCCACTAACTTCCTACGAGTTGGAACGTCCAAGATAGAACGGCCATAGGAGCGTGCGTGCCCCAGCCCGATCCGCAGAAGGAGAGCAAGATGGCGACTGCCGAACTATTACCAATCGATAAGCCCGCGAATTCCGCTGCGCCGGACTCCTACATGATCGTGACCGAAGATCTGTGGAAGAGCTACGATATGGGCGCGGAGCAGGTGCACGCGCTGCGGGGCATCAACCTGCGGATCCAGCGCAACGAATACGTCGCCATCATGGGACCCTCGGGGTCGGGCAAGTCCACGCTGATGAATCTGATCGGCTGTCTCGACTCGCCTTCGAAAGGCCAGTACTGGCTCAACGGACAACTGGTCAGCGAACTCGACGACGACGAACTGGCGCGCATCCGCAACAAGGAAATCGGCTTCGTCTTTCAGACCTTCAATCTTCTGGCGCGAGCCACTTCGCTGCACAACGTCGAACTGCCGCTGATCTACGCCGGAATTCCCTCCGATGAGCGCGTGGAGCGCGCCAGAGCCGCGCTGAAGTCGGTTGGCATGGAAGACCGCATGAACCACAAGCCCAATGAACTCTCAGGCGGACAGCGTCAGCGCGTGGCCATTGCGCGGGCTCTGGTCAATAAGCCGGCCATCATCCTTGCCGACGAACCAACCGGCAATCTCGATTCGCAAACCGGCAACGAGATCATGGCGTTGTTTGATCGCCTGCACTCGGAAGGAAATACCATCGTGCTGGTGACGCACGAGCACGACATCGCCGAATACGCCCACCGCATCGTCTACATCAAAGACGGCGTCGTCGCGAAGGATGAAGTGAAAGAGTGAGGATGAAGTGAAGGAGTAAAGTGAAGCCGTGAAGTGAAGCAGTGAAGTGAAGCTGTGAGGCGATCCATTAAAATATTGTCATCCTGTAAAAGAATTGTCATCCTGAGCGAAGCGAAGGACCTGCTTTTTGCGGCTCAGCAATCGCGCATCGGGTTCGTTTCTTCTCCGTGCTCCATCGTGAAACTAAGGCACTACCAGCCCCACTACTTTCCTGCATCACCTCCGGTGAGCAGCGATTCCACTTCCTTTTGTGCATCAGGGAGATTTGGGGAGAATCGCGCCACCCGCTCAGAGATCGTGTTCGCCTCGTCGCCATGTCCCTGCTGTCGCAACGCGTGCGCGAGTAGCAGGAATCCCACGTCAGTAGGCTGCACCCTCATGGCATCGGAGTACTGCCGCACCGCCTCGGCTAGGTCGCCACTCTTTTCCGCGATCAGTCCCAGTCCGATCATGGCCATGGGCATGGGATGATCGGGCGTCAGCCGCAGCGCCATTTCGAAGCACTGCTTCGCTTTGATTAAGTCTCCCATGAGGCGATAGACAGATCCCAGATTGCCGTAAGCCGCGGCGCGAAGATTCACATCGCCCGCGTGGACGGCCACGATCCGATACCGTTCGATGGCCGCTGCCATATTACCGTGGCTTTGCTCATACCCCCCGATATTCAGGTTAGCGGGCAGATCGTCCGGCCAGATAGCCAGCGCTGCGCGGTAGTGCGCGAAGGCCTCTTCGTCCCTGCCTTGGTTGCTCAGAAATCCTGCCAATGTGTCGTGCGCAAACCAGTTGTTCTCCGTCAGCGCCAGCGTGCGCAGCCAGAATGATTCCGTATCATGCCAGTAACCAACCTGATGGTAGGTCAGCGTTCCCAGCACCAGCAGATACGAGACCGCCGGAATGGCTAACCATGCGGCGGAAATCCTCCAGGAGCGAGCCCAGTCGGCCACCAGCCACGTTACCATCAAAAACAAACCGATGAACGGAATGTAAGCATAGCGATCCGCCATGGCCTGAGCGCCCACCTGCACCAAGCCAATCATCGGCACCATGCTGCCCAGAAACCAAAACCATCCGACAGCGAGATAGCGTCGGTCGCGCGCGCGAAGCACCCAACCGCTAAACGCCAGCACTAAAACCACGGCGGCGACGACTTGCCACACAGGTTTGAGCGGAGTTGGGTGCGGATAGAGCGCTACCAGCTTCGACGGCCAGAGCGCCTTCCCCAGGTATCGAACATAGGAAATCACGGCAGTCTCGAGCCGCAACGACAGGCTGTACTGCGAAAAAGACTGAACCGCGCCTCCAGCCTTTTGCGCCTTCATCGTCACCACCGCGCTCGCGGCAGAAAGCAGCAGGAGCGGAACTTTTTCCAACACCAGCCATCCACTCGACTGTCGAGGAGCGCCCTCGCCCTGCAACGCGGGCCCGGTCGCCCCCGCAGCGCCAATCCGTCGCAGCGGCCAGCAATCCAAAAGCAAAAGCAGAAATGGAAAGCTGATGACTTGAGACTTGCTCATGAATCCAAGCGCCAGCAGCAGCACCATCACCCCGTAGCGGAGAAGCGCCGGTTTCCGCGTATACCAGACATAGGCATGAAGCGCGAGCAGAAAAAACAGCATGCTCAATACGTTCTTCCGCTCCGCCGCCCATGCCACCGATTCAACGTTAATAGGATGAAGCGCAAACAGCGCCGCCACCATCAGACTGCGCCAGCGCAACCCCGTGGCCCTCTGCAGCAGTAGAAACAGCAGCACAGCGTTGACGGCGTGCAGCAAAACATTCTCGTAGTGAGGTCCCGCTGGATTGAGCCCGAAAAGTTGGCAGTCAAGCGCATGCGACAGCCAGGTCAGCGGATGCCAATTCGCCTGATCGAAAGTGGTAAAGGCCCACTTAACGGTCGTCCACGTCAGCCCCGCGCGTACATGAGGGTTCTGCGTGATGTAAGCATAGTCGTCGTGATTGAGGAACCCGTTGTGGATCACGGGACTGTAGGAGACGAGCACAGCGACGGTCAGCAGCAGACAGAGCAGTAGAGTTCGTTCCCCCGGGGATTGAAACAACCTCGATGAAAAGGATCCGGAAGAAACCGAATCTTCCGATGGTTCCATCCGTTTCGGCGCTGTGGCAGAGGAGAACGAACTCATGGATGCGACCATCGTAACCCAGCTACCAACGGTTCCAGACAAAGAACCGCGAAGCGTGAGTTTCTTTGGTCATTTGCAGGCAGTAGTAACTGGAGCGCCGGGCGTCTCGCCCGGCCACGACGCTGCCAAGGCGATTACTGCAGCGTGCGGCTGCCGTTTTGCAGATCCGGAGCCGAAGTTGTTCCCGCAGTCCCTGCCACAAAAAAATTGTGGTCATAAAGATTGCGATACATGCGGCCGGCAATCTCCGCCGCCTTGGGCCCGAACGTGGGTCGTCCGCCCTGCAAAAAGACGACGGTGACAATGCGTCCGATATCGGTGTTGGCGTAAGAGGCGAACCATCCGAAGCGGGTGCCGGCGTGCGAACACGTGCCGGTCTTGCCTAAAATCGATTCTTCGTTAAAGTTCAAACGCACGCTGCGGGCCGTGCCGTAGTTGACCGCTCCCGCCATGCCATCGGAGAGTTCGGGAATCACCGGCTCGATATCGAGATGGCGTTTGACGCGAGGCTGGAAGTTGGCAACTGCCTCTGGGCCCGTCGGATGTTGCAGGTAATAGAGCGTGCCGCCGTTCGAGATCGCCGTCACCAGCGCTCCCAGTTGCAGCGGAGTCATCGAGATGCCTTCGCCAAACGAGCACATCTTGCTCACGCCGCCGAGTTTCGCCGGGATCTCTGTTTCCGGATAAGTGCCCAACTGCTCGTCCGGAATGTGATAGCCGGCAAGTTCTCCGAGTCCGAACTGGTGCGCGTAATACTGCACTTTTTCGAATCCGAGCTTGCGCCCGACCGCTTCGAAGTACGCATTGTTGGAGTGCGCCAGCGCTTCGGTAAGATTCATCCGGCTGCGGCCTCCGAGTGCAACTTCGGTCTGCTCGTCAATCACGCCTTCGCTCAGCGCCGCCAAAGCTACGGAAAGTTTGATGGTCGA
>JBEKED010000233.1:0-6565 GCA_050014035.1 Terriglobales bacterium | reverse complement strand
CGGTTTGCAGTGTGCCACTCATCGGCGGCAATCGGGTCTGGGGAGCGCTGAATCCGAGTAGCGTTGCCGAGCATGCTTTCGGCCCACCGGAGGCGGAATACCTGCAGCAAGTAGCCAACCAGATTGCGGCTGCCCTGCAGAATGCGCACGCCTATCGCGAGATTGAAAAACTCAAGGAGCGGCTGGCCGAGGAAAAGCGCTATTTGGAGTACGAAATCCGCAGCGCCAACCGATCCGACGATATCGTTGGTAACAGTCCAAGCTTAAAACGTGTTCTGGACTACGCCGCCATCGTTGCCGACACCGATTCCACCGTCCTCATTACCGGCGAAACCGGCACTGGCAAAGAACTCGTCGCCCGCGTGATTCACAGTATGAGCCGCCGCAGTGACCGCAACTTCATCAAGGTGAATTGCGCCGCCATTCCCACCGGACTTCTGGAAAGCGAATTGTTCGGCCACGAGAAGGGAGCGTTTACCGGAGCCGTAAGCCAGAAACTGGGCCGGTTGGAATTGGCCGACAAAGGCACTCTGCTGCTGGACGAGGTTGGAGATATTCCTTTGGAGTTGCAGCCCAAGTTGCTGCGCGTTCTGCAGGACCAGGAGTTCGAACGCTTGGGAGGAACAAAGACGATCCACGTGGACGTGCGCCTGATCGCTGCCACCAATCGCGATCTGGTGCACGCGGTTGAAGAAAAAGAATTTCGCGGGGACTTGTTCTACCGCTTGCACGTCTTTCCCCTGCATCTGCCGGCATTGCGCGACCGCCGCGAGGACATTCCCATGCTGGTTCGACATTTCGTGGAGAAATGCTCATTCCGCATGCACAAGCGCATCGACGTGATTCCCGATGAGGCGATCGACGCGATGATGAAATGGAGATGGCCGGGAAACATCCGCGAGATGGAGAACTTCATCGAGCGCTCTGTGATCTTGTCGGATGGCAACAGGTTAAATCCGCCGCTGGGCGAATTGCGGGAGGAGGTCTCGCGCCAGGCTTCCGATTTCGACGATTCGCTGCGCGGCAAAGAACGCGAGCACATCATCGAAATTCTGCGGCAGACTCGAGGAGCCCTGTCAGGTCCGGCGGGTGCCGCCGCCCGGCTGGGACTCAAGCGCACCACCTTGCAATACAAGATGCAGCGCCTGGGAATCTCGCGCACGGATTATTTGCGTTAGGAGGTTGTAGAAGAACCGCTAAATCAAGCCAGCAACCGCGGCCGCAAAAGTGCAGGTGGTTTTCTGGCGCGAAAAGGGGATTGGCGGCTGATGTTTTTACTTGTGAGTTGGAAGGTAACCTGATTGGATTCACAGCCTGCCCCCTCGGCGATGCTTGTGTCCAACTGGGTTCGAGGAGTTCGTAGCCTGCAGTTCCGCCGCGAGTTCCGGCTTCCGGCTCAATCCTCCGCGTCGTTCAGGGAAGTGCGACGCGGAGGTTTTTTCTGTCGAGTACAAGTCCAGACGCTGTGGTTTTGAGACTCCGAGTGTGACGGCTGCCCAAATGTCGGCAATTCGGCCAGTGCTTCGGCGTCTCATTTTCGAGTCCAGCTCATTCAAACTATCCTCCGAAGCGAAGTTACAGTCACTTAGTCCATCTCGATCATGTGGCAACCCGCGTGCACTGCTTGGCTAGGTGGCGCGTTCCCGCTCCCCCGGCGATAGACCCCGCCAGCAGTTTTATCGACTAGGAGAAGTGTGTCATGGCTGTGGCCCGGCGCTTCACCATCCCAAGCGACTGTCTAACCTGCACCATTAGGCAGACCTGTGATTTCTGTAACTTGCCTCAACCCCTCATGACTGTATTCAACGCCATGGGGCACTTGACCCTGTACCCCGCCAATGCCACTTTGATGACCGAAGGGCAAGTTCCGAGAGGGGTCTACATCCTGTGTTCCGGCCGCTCCAAGCTGTCGCTGGTAGCCCGCGATGGCAAGACGATCATCCTGAAGATTGCAGGGAACCGCCAGGTGATGGGGCTGAGCGCTGTTATTTCCGGGGGCCCGTCTCCGATCACTGTCACCACCATCGAACTTTGCCAAATCAAGTTTGTGGAACGCGACAGCTTCCTGCGTCTGATCGAAAGCGACACCCACGCCGCCCTCGCTTGCGGCACCATGCTTGCCCGCGAGGTCACAACCGCGTTCGACGATGTCCATGATCTATTGCTCGCCCGCAGTTCGACCGAGAAGCTTGCCCGCTTGCTGCTTTCCTGGGTGTCAGACGAGCCCCACAACCGGGATCTCCGCGTCGCTACCGAATTTACTCACGAAGAAATCTCCCAGATGATCGGCTCGTCGCGAGAAACCGTAACCCGCTTATTGAGCGATATGAAACGCAAAGACTTGATTCGGCTTGAGGGTGAGACGCTGGTGATTCCCAACCGCATCGCCTTGCAAGCCGTTGCTTCTTGAGAGTATCCCTCCCCCGGGCGGACGAAGCAGTCTCTGCGTCCGCCCATTTTTTTCGTTCCCAGTTCCACAGTTCAGCAACTGCGCCCTGCGCATACTGGCTTTAACTGAGAACTGAGAACCGCCTTTAGAGGTTGAACAGCTCCCGCAGGCGGCGGGTCTGCGCGCGGCTTACCGGAATCTCCGTTTGTTTCTTGTCATCCATGCGCAACTGGTAAGAACTCTTGAACCAGGGTACGACTTCGCGAATATGATTGATGTTGACCAGAAACGACCGGTGCGCTCGCCAGAACAAGTGGGGATTGAGATTGTCGAAAAGTTCTTCCAGCGTGCGGCAGTTGGACTGGCCTTCCATGCCCGCGTGGCCGCTGGTGGCCACCGTAATCACGCCATCTTCGATGGTGGCATAACAGATATCCTTGGGATCGGTCAGGAACAACCTTCCCGCTGCCTTGATCAGAATCTTCGCGGTCTTGGCCGTCTGCGGGCGCTGCGATTCCAGCATCCGCACCAGCGTCTCGAATTTTTCTTCCGACCCCGAGCCCGCTTCAATTTTTAGCCGTGCGCGTTCGATCGACTGCGCCACTCGCTTTTTATCGAACGGCTTCAGGATGTAGTCGACTGCATTCACCTCGAACGCCTTTACCGCGTATTGATCGAAGGCAGTCGCGAAGACGATCTTGGGCAGCGGAACCTTGCGGTCGAGCAGCTTCTTGATGACCCCAAAACCATCCAGTCCCGGCATCTGCACGTCGAGAAAGACCAGGTCCGGGTTATGTTCCTTGATCAGGCTGACCGCTTCAAGCCCGTTTTTGCCCTGCGCGACTACGTTGACGTCGCCGGCATGCTTGAGCAGATAGGCGAGTTCGTCGCGCGCCAGTTGTTCGTCATCGACGATAATCGCGGAGAGCGGCATGAGACTCCGGGCCGAACTGGTAAACCCGCTGCTTGCGGCGGCAATCGTCATAATCCTTAATAGTGAGTATAGCTATTGCGGCGGCCTTGCCGCCACTCTCATTCCTTCAAAAACTTCTTTCGGCCAGCGTTCTCCGTGGTAAAGAAGTTTCGCGCGCCCACAAGGTAAACTAATCGCCGTGAATATTCTTTACGGAATCAATACAGTCACGGAAGCGCTGAAGGCGCGGGCGCGTAACTTCGAGTGGGTGGGAGTCGCCAAGGAGCGAAAAGATATTCGCCTGAGGCGAGTGATTGAAGAATGTCGCAAGATCGGCGTTCCAGTGCGCGTTTTGTCGCGTCAGGAACTCGACGAAATTGCCGGCAACGCCGCGCATCAGGGACTGGTGGCTGCGACTTCGGCGAAACAGTATAGCGATCTCGATGACTTGGTGGCATCGCGGCGCGGCGAGCGCTCGCTGATTGTCGTGCTCGACGGCATCGAGGATCCGCACAATCTCGGGGCGATTCTGCGCACTGCGGACGCGGCCGGAGCGGATGGCGTGGTGATTCCAGAACGACGGTCGGCCGCAGTCACGGCCGCGGTGGCGAAGGTATCCGCAGGAGCGAGCGAACATCTTCCGATAGCAAAAGTGACGAACATATCGCGAGCGCTCGAGGAATTGAAAGAAAAGGATCTGTGGGTGGTTGGACTAGACGAGCGCGGCGAGCAGACGTACGACGCGGTCGATTACAAGATGAACTGCGCCATCGTGCTCGGCGCCGAAGGCAAGGGACTCCACGACCTCGTACGCAAACACTGCGATTTCCTGGTGTCAATTCCGATGCTGGGCAAAGTGCCGTCGTTGAATGTTTCGGTGGCGGCGGGTGTGGTGCTGTATGAAGTCGTGCGCCAGAGACGCTTGGGCGCATCGAAATAATGCATCGAAATAATAATGATCATGAGATTCCTGTCCGTCCTCTGTCTCCTCTGTAGCGCAAGCTGTTTCGCGGCTGCGCTGGATCGGGAAGCCTTCACGGTTGCGAAATACGACTTGCAGATTCGCGTGGAGCCCCAGCAGCAAAGGCTGGGCGTGCGCGGCAAAATCACGCTGCGCAACGATTCCGGTCAGCCGCGGAAGGTCGTGGCGCTGCAGATTTCATCCTCTCTCAACTGGCGCGCTATCCGCGTAGACGGCAAGGCCGTTCAATTTGTTTCACAACCCTACACCTCGGATATCGATCACACCGGCGCGCTTTCCGAAGCCATCGTTACGTTGCCGGTCGAAATCAAGCCGAAAGATTCCGTCGAACTGGAAATTGGCTACGAGGGCGTCATTCCATTGGATACCACGCGGCTGACGCGGGTCGGAGTGCCGCAGGAGATTGCCAAACATTCCAGTTGGGACCAGATCAGCCCGGCATTCACGGCGGTGCGGGGCGCGGGATATGTCGCGTGGTATCCGATCACGACGGAGTCGGCGGACTTCTCGGAAGGGAACAGTCTGTTCGAGGTGACGGATCGATGGAAGAAGAGGGAGCAGGATGCGAGCATGAAGCTCTCGCTGAATACCGATGCGGGGGCCGATGACCGAACCCTGCTGCTCTTGTGCAATGGCAATAATAGTATGGATACGCGCGAAGGCAATATGCACGATCGCTACGCGCGCTGCGGATACGAGCGCTTAGGTTTGGCGACGCCGATCTTCGCGATGGCCAACTATCAGGACCAGTCCAAGCCTCCTCTCTATCTGTTCAGTTTTCCCGGGCACGAGGCCGGAGCGGCCACATATTTCAACGCGCTGGAACCGGCGGCGAAGTTTGTAAGCGAATGGTTTGGGCCGCCGAGCGCGTCTGTTACCGTCGCCGATTTTGCCGATCCGAATTCTGCTCCGTTTGAAAGCGGCACCTTATTGATGGCGTCGATGGCCGCTGAAGATTCGAAGCTTGCTGGAATCAATCTGGTTCACGAACTGGTTCACTCCGCGTTGCCCTCGCCGAGACCCTGGGTGTACGAGGGATTGGCGCATTTTGCCGAGGCCATGTATCGCCAGCAGCAGGGAGGTCGTCAGGCCGCGCTCGACCTCCTGGGCTTGCATCGGGCCACCTTTCTTGATTCGGAAAAAGAAGTGTCGGCCGCGCCGCAGAAAAACGCCGCGGAGAAAAGCGTCGGCCAGGCGCTGGCCACCACGTTTGATGAAACGTACTATCGAAGCAAAGCGGCGTACGTGTGGTGGATGTTACGCGACATGGTTGGGGACGATGCGCTGAAACAAGCCATTCGCAATTATCGGGCCGCGAACGACGACGATAAGGATCCCAAATACATGGAGCAGTTGATCGAAGCCGCCGCCAAGCGCGACTTAGGCTGGTTCTTCGAAGACTGGGTATATCACGATCGCGGCCTGCCCGATTTCCGCGTGCAGTCGGTGCATCCGTGGCAAACAGAGAAGGATGTGCAGATCATAACCGTAACCCTGGAAAACCTCGGCAGTGCCGGGGCGGAAGTTCCATTCACGATAATTTGTGCCGGCGGTGAAGTCACGAAACGGATCGAGGTGCGCGCTAAAGGCGCAGCAACCACGCGCGTTGAATTACCGGGAGCGCCGAGCGAGATCGTGATCAACGACGGCAGCGTTCCGGAAATTGACTTGACGAATAATGTGTTCAAGATTTCCGCGCGGTAAGAGCTGCTCTTAGCCTTTAGCTGTTGGCCTTTAGCCAAAAGCCAAAAGCTAATAGCCAAGAGCAGGATTCTTCTTCGCTTGGAGGAGACAGTTTGCCCTACATCCAATTTCTCGGTGCCGCCGGAACCGTGACTGGCTCGAAGCACCTCATCAACGCCACTTATGATTCCACCGGCAAGCAGGGATTTCAGGTTCTGATCGACTGCGGACTTTTCCAGGGACAAAAAGAATGGCGCGAGCGCAACTGGCAAGACACGCCGGTTCCGGCGCGTGAAATCAATAGTGTTGTTCTTACCCATGCGCACCTCGATCACTGTGGATGGATTCCGCGTCTGGTGAAAGCCGGATTCCACGGGCCGATCTACGCCACGCAACCGACTATCGACTTGTGCTCCGTCGTGTTGCCGGATTCCGGACATCTGCAGGAAGAAGATGCGGCGTTCTACAACAAGAGGAAAGCGTCGAAGCATCATCCCGCGCTGCCTTTGTACACGCTCGAAGAAGCGCAGGATTGCCTGCGGTTTTTCAAGCCCGTCGTCGTCGGTCAAACCACCCAACTGAGTTCTGAACTGGCGTT
>JBEKED010000232.1:0-11395 GCA_050014035.1 Terriglobales bacterium | reverse complement strand
CTGCCCGCAATTCCGACCAGGCTGAACACGAGAATGATCACCACGCGCGGAATTTCGAAATGCCGCAGCACGCCAAAGTAGAGCACGATGATGGCGGCGATAAATGCCCACAACAGCATCAGGAACTTGCCCTGCGTAATCAGATACGTTTTGCACGTTTCGTAAATCAGTTCCGAAATTTCGCGCATGGAGCGGTGCACCGGCAGGTTCTTCAGCCGCATAAAAATGAACATGCCGAAGCCCAGCCCAAAAACGCAGAACAGCAAACCAATCATCAGCAGGCTATGCCCGTTCACTCCGAGAAACGAAACCGAAGAAAGGTCGGGCAGTTTAAGAGCGGCCTCGCCGCCCTGTTCAGGTTGTGCCAGCGCGGAGCCGGCGGTTAGAAGAAGCAAAGCAGCAGACATCGCCAAAAATTTTACGAAGCAGCGTCCCGCGGACGCAAAATTAACACTCCAAGTGCGCATTAAATCCTCCTAGAGATCCGATTCAGGGGCCGTGCTGAGTGAGTTGCTTCGATACGTTCCCCATTCCCCCGCGCCGTTCCAACTGCGGCAAGTACGGGCATCACCGAAGTTCCCAACACGCTCCGAACACGCTTCCACCGCCAGGCATAACAACCAATTAGGAGTGCCGATTTGGCCGCGTCGGAAAACCTGTGCCCCGGCGCTTCCTTCTCTTCGCAGAAGTACGCACCTCGGCACAAAGCATTCGTTTATAGCACCTCGCCGGAATGCCGGTCAATGATGTAAATCACAGATCGGCGTGCATTTCCGCCAGAACGGGGCGGCTTCCGTATAATTGACTTTCCGCCATGCCCGCCTCCCTTGACTCCATTGTTGCCGCCACCCGCCAGCGCCTTCCGCTGCGCCGGAGAAACTCCGACCTGCCCGCCTTGGAACGCGCGGCCGCGGCGCACACTCCGCGCGGATTTCGCCAGCAGTTGCGCCACATCGCGCACCACGGAATCGGAGTCGCCGTGATTGCCGAACTCAAAAAAGCCTCGCCCTCAAAAGGCTTGATTCGCGCCGACTTCAAGCCCTCCGAACTCGCGCGCGATCTCGAGCAAGCTGGCGCCGCCGCATTGTCCGTATTGACCGACGAACCGTTTTTCCAGGGCAAACTTGAATACCTCCGTGAAGCTTCGTCCAGCACTTCCCTCCCCTGCCTGCGAAAGGATTTCATTGTCGATGAATTCCAGATCGTGGAAGCCAGGGCAAATTGCGCCGACGCCATTCTGCTCATCGTCGCCGCCCTCGAGCAGAAAGAACTGCTGGCCCTAGCCAAAATCGCGCGCTCCCTCGGCCTCGACGTTTTGTGCGAAGCGCATGACCAAGCCGAACTCGAACGCGCCCTCGATGCCGGATGCGACCTGATCGGCATCAACAGCCGCAATCTTCACACCTTCGAAGTGAATCTCGAGACCGCCTTCCAGCTAGCGGAAAAAATTCCGGCAACCTGCGTTCGAGTAGCCGAAAGTGGCATCCAATCGGGCGCGGATTTATCGCGTCTGCGAGCCGCCGGCTACGAAGCGTTCCTGATCGGCGAAGTGCTGATGAAGGAGAAGCGCCCAGGCGAAGCATTGTCGAAGTTGCTCAAACAAGCTCAGTCTGATGTCGAAGGCTCGGAGCTCGCAGCACGCAGCTCGAAGCTGCCCCTATGACTTGGATCAAGATCTGCGGAATCACGAACCTCGACGACGCGCTCGCCGCCATCGACGCCGGCGCCAATGCGCTGGGCTTCGTCTTCTATCCGCGGAGCGCGCGCCACGTCACTTTGGAAACCGCGCGCTCGATCATCGCCAAGCTGCCGCAGCACATCGAGAAGGTTGGGGTTTTTGTCAGAGAGAGCGCCGACCGCGTGCGTGACGCCGTGAAAGAAGCGGGATTGACGGCCGTGCAACTGAGCGGCGATGAGAGCGCGGAATTCAGCTGTGGCCTTTTTAATCAACTCTCCAATGGATCGCGGAGGCCCATGATTTTCCGCACCTGGCCCGCGAAAGTCTTCGACACGCCTGCCGGGCAGAATGTCGGATGGGATCCGGTCGCGGCCGGACTGATCGAACCCGACGAGGCTTACAAAGGCAAGCGCGTGCACAAAATCCACGTGGCCAAAAACGGCGACCTCTTTCTCGAAACCCACGGCTTCCGCCCCGGCGTGATTTCAGGCGTGCTGCTCGATTCCTCAACCGCGGCAAAGCCTGGCGGCACCGGACTCGCTTTCGACTGGGAACGGGTGCAGCCCTGGGCTGGAATCATCAACAGCATCAGCAAGCTGATCGTCGCCGGCGGCCTGCATCCCGGCAACGTACAGGAGGCGATTCACCTCCTCCATCCCTGGGGCGTGGACGTTTCCTCAGGCGTCGAGCGCGAACCAGGCAAAAAAGATCCTAGAAAAGTCCGCGCCTTTGTTCAGGCCGTGCGCGCCATGGAAGAGGCAAGTTGACTTGGGGGTTGATCTCGGGTGCTTGATTTGGGGTGCTTGATTTGGGTTGGTTGATCTCGGGTGGTTGATTTGGGGCGGTTGATCTCGGGTGCTTGATTTGGGGTGGTTGATTTGGAGTGGCGCAGCGCTTCAGCGCTGCGATAAGGCACTGATCTTTTCCCGCTGCTTTACAGAGTGCTGAAGAACTCTTTTTTGTTTTTGCTTTTTGGTCGGTGGGTGCCTCATCCTTGCCGCGTTTTGTGCGCAAGGGTGGGATTCCACGGCAACGTCGAACTTGGGCTCTGGCTTTTGTATTTGTTCCTGCTTCTTGATTTCGCTTTTGCTTTTGGGTGGCGCAGCGGTTCACCGCTGCGATAAACGCCCTATTTTCAGTGCCGGCTTTAGCCGCTGAGGGAACGGCGATTTTTTCAGCAATCTGTTTAGCCGCTGAGGTTCGAACCGGCAATTCGATATTCAGCGCCCGGGAACAAGACAATGGCGACAGCGACAACGATGATCAAAAGAAAAACAGCGCGTCGGACAAGAAATACCGACCCCGCCGTCCCCGGCCGCTTCGGCGCCTACGGCGGACGCTACGTTCCCGAAACCCTGATGGCCGCTCTCGAAGAACTGGAGCGCGAATACGAAAAAGCCAAACGCGATCGCAAGTTTCAGCAGCGCCTCGACCAGCTTTTAGAGACCTACGCCGGCCGCCCCACGCCGCTGTTTTTCGCCCGCAGTCTGACCGCAAAACTGGGCGGCGCAAAAATCTATCTCAAGCGCGAAGATCTGCTCCACACCGGCGCACACAAAATCAACAACTGCCTGGGACAAGCTTTGCTGGTCGAGCGCATGGGCAAGCACCGAGTGATCGCGGAAACCGGCGCCGGCCAACACGGCGTAGCCACGGCCACCGTCTGCGCGCTGCTGGGCTTCGAGTGCGTAGTCTACATGGGCACCGAAGACATGCGCCGCCAGGAACTCAACGTCTTCCGCATGCGCCTGCTGGGAGCCGAAGTTCGCGGCGTAGATTCCGGCTCGCGCACCTTAAAAGATGCCATCAACGAAGCCATGCGCGACTGGGTCACCAACGTCCGCACCACGCATTACCTGCTAGGCAGCGTCTTAGGAGCCCATCCTTATCCCACCATGGTCCGCGACTTCCATCGCGTCATCGGACGCGAAGCCCGCGCCCAGATCCTCAAAGCCGAAGGCAAACTCCCCAATGCCATCATCGCCTGCGTAGGCGGAGGCTCGAACTCAATAGGAATTTTCTACGACTTCATCGGTGATATGAAAAAAGACAAAAAAGTAGAGTTAATCGGCGTAGAAGCCGGAGGCCGAGGCGAATCCCTGGGCGACCACGCCGCCCGTTTCCGAGGAGGCTCGCCCGGCGTTCTGCAAGGAACTTTCTCGTATGTCTTGCAGGACAAGTCAGGCCAAATCGCCCTGACGCATTCCGTATCCGCAGGCCTGGATTACCCGTCCATCGGCCCCGAACACGCCATGCTAAAAGACTCCGGACGAGCCGAGTACGTCCCCGCTAGCGACGCCGAAGCCCTCGAAGCAACCACGCTGCTAGCCAGAACCGAAGGCATAATCCCCGCTCTGGAATCCGCCCACGCCGTAGCCGAAGTAATCAAGCGTGCCCCCAAGATGAAGAAGTCGGAAGTAGTGATCGTCAACATCTCCGGCCGCGGCGACAAAGACATCGGCATCATGCGCGAGAATCTGAAGCTGGATTAGAGAGCAAGGAACTACAAAATATTCTGTTGCCGGTTGCGCGCCCGTCCCGTCAAACTTGCGACCGAAGCCATCCACAGACTGTAGCCAGCTTCCGTGAACCCGAACAGCAGGTGCGACGGAAAAACGCCCAACAGAATTGCCCACACAAACGTTCGACGGGAAAAGAACAGCCCGATCGAGATTCCGGCCAGGCCATATACGAGCATCGGCAATATGACAGCCGCAAACTGGCCGTTTTGGCCGTGCGACTCCAGCCACCGCGAGATCGGGACACGCTCCACGATCCAGAGGAGGGGCAAGCCGCCGCCGAGCACCAATCCCGCGACAAACCGCTGCGCTGACGAATTATCGGCCATCGGATTGAGGAAATTTCGAATTCCCCGCATCGCCGCCGCAGTGGTTGCCCGGTAAACCCCGCTCCCCCGGTCCCAGCGCAGCAACCCCTGCGCCACCTGATGCTCGCAATATTGCATATGGTATTGGCGGAAATCGGCGAAATAATTTTCTCGCGTGTAGAACACAACTCCCCGATCGCGAAGCTTTTCGGCCTCAGCGTCGTATCGCCGTTTCAGCTCCGTAAGGTCGGTGAGGCTTTTGTAGCGCCGGATGATCACACCCGGCATGTTCGTCAGCACACCTGTCACGCTGTTGTTGTTCACCACCAGTCTGGTGCCGTCGGCGTACTTGCCCGCAAACTCGACGTGGGCGCTGAAGAGGCTTTTATTCTTGGCTGCGACCATGGTGAGCGCGCATTTAGCGGGTTCGACCGAACTGAGATAAATCCTGATTAGATTGTGGCCGAGCATGTTCGGAACGCGAAAGGTAGTAAACGGATAGTAGTTGAGCCGGGCCAGCTGAGTATCGTAGGACCTGAGAAAGGCCGCCTGTTCTGGCGTCAATTGCTCCGCTGCGACATCCTGAAACTGCAGTTCCCGAGGCAGAAAAACGTTGCGGCGAATGCGCGGAATCCCGAGGAAGAAGAACAGGACAAGGGTGACCAAGACATAGAGAACTTCCGAATCCAGGTGCATGCGCAGCTCCTCAGACCCTCCTGCCGAGCCTAGCGGAACCGCTCTAGCACAACGAAGGACTTCATCCGATCTTCCATTACCGAAGTAAGTCGACCTCGGGCATTCCTCCTCACTCGAACAGTTCGCTGTGTGATCCCAAACGAACCAACTGCAGAACGTCCGTCTCCACTTTGCGATAGATCAGCAACAGATCGGGCCTCAGGTGACACTCACGAAAATCGCGCCATTCGCCGGCCAGCGCGTGGTCCCGGTTTCTTTCCAGCAGCGGCTTGTCTTCTGCCAGCAACGAAAGGACGGACGTCAGTAAAGCTTCCACATCCCGGCGGTGCTGTCCGCGCTGCTCGCGCTTGAAGTCGCGGCGGAAGGCGTTGGTGCCCTCAATCCTCCGCATTCAGGTCGGCCATCAGGTCCGAGACACTGTGGTGCACGGGCAATCCGCCCTTGCGCGCCTCCCGCATCGCAGCCACAGTAGCGGCATTAGGCGCCTTGACCTCGAAGGGCAGCGCCTTCTCAATGGCAACCCGAGTCAGCAGGACGCGGACCGCGTCAGAAACCGACAAACCCATCGTTGCCAGCGCCTTGCTCGCCCTCGCTTTTACTCGCTTATCAATCCGGACATGAACCATCTCGGTGGCGGCCATCGTAATCCTCTGAGATACATTGTATCTCAGATATGAATGGCCTGTCGAGCGAAGTTTCATACCGTGGCGGAAGCGTTCACCTCAACGACATACCTAGCCACGAAGTCCTCCGCGCTTGATCAGGTCTGCTTTGATTTTTTCCAGAGGTATGCCCTTTTCCCTTCGTCTCTTCTCGGAGATGAGGCCATCCCAAAAATCCTGCAGCCTGACTCCGTGCTTTTTCAGGTCAATTAGAACCGCCACCTTGCGGCCCTTGTCATCGGTAACGAACTGGACTCCAGTCATAAACTCATTCTCCGTCACGAAGTACGTTCGCTGCAAGACGCTCTCTATTTCCCCGCTCCCAGAGCCTGTTCCAACGTTTCCCGGATGAACCGCGTATACGGGATACCACGTGCTTTTGCCCGAGCCTTCACGGCCGCGAGCAACGGCTTCGGCACACGCATGTTGATCTGCTCGTCCTTTTTCTCGAATTCAAAGCGCACCGGCTTAAATTGTGAGAAATCGAGTTTGGAAAGATCTTGGGCCAGAAACGTCTCGGCTTGCTCATCGCTTCTTAGGCGGGGCACTTTCGTTCTCATAAGCTGCGATCTCCCTCGCGTGCATATAGCGGGCGGTCACCGGGCGGATCAGGCGACGACCCTCTCTTGTGCGCATCGTAAAAGCCACAAATAGCGGCCTCCCCGTTCCTGTTTTCCCCACCGCAATCAAACGATCCTCCTCCGCCGAGTGCTTCGGGTCGGGCGCGATGCGTGGGCCGTGCACAAACAGAACGTCGATCTCCGTGATCGACACTCCATGTTTCT
The DNA here is from genome assembly GCA_050014035.1 of Terriglobales bacterium. GTDB lineage: Bacteria > Acidobacteriota > Terriglobia > Terriglobales > Acidobacteriaceae > Acidiflorens. The sequence goes on along the minus strand of JBEKED010000232.1, from coordinate 4,747 downwards.
CGATTTGGCCCGATTGCCATCGTCCCAATCAAATCCACGGACCTGTAAATCCATAGTAGCATGGAACTATACAAATGTATATACAAACGCGTTGCTATTACGCAAGCCGTTTCTTTATGGCTGGAGTGGTAAGCTCGCGTCAGCCCCCTCCATTTCCATGTAAAGTATTTATTCCTCAATAACATACAAGGAAAAAGCGCGTAAAAATGACCCCCGATCCATCCTAACTCATTGATTTATAAACATCTTAACGTAAGTCCTTATTCCTCAAAGACGTAGCGGGAATCTCCCTCTAAGTTATTGATTTTAAAAGACAGAGCCAATAAGCGTTTGTTGCAGGATTAGTAAACATTGCCAGAATAAAGCTCTCCTAACGAACCAATTATGACCTCAACATCGTCAACTCCCCAACTCGAAATCAAGCCACAATCTACAATGCTTCTGTGCCCTTCCACTTCGAATCGAAGCCTGCTCTCATCGCTTATGTAACCTGCGGCGATCTCGAACTCGGCGTTCCCTTCAGCGACCCTCTCGCCGATGGACCAGTCATTCAGCGCGCCAGCGAGCGCGCCCTTAAGCACGGAACCTCGCTGCAGCAAGTGCTAACGCTGGCTGCCGAAATCCGTGAGCACTCGCAATCGGTCGGATTGGTAATCTTTTCCTACCTCAATCCCATCTTGCGCATGGGCCTCGCAAAGTTTTGCCAGGTAGCGCGATTGGCCGGAATCGACGGAACGCTGATCACCGATCTCCCGGTCGAGGAATCCGCCGAGTATTTGCGTGAAGCTCGCAAGCATGACCTAGCCACGATTTTTCTGGCTGCGCCCACTTCGACCGACCAGCGTTTGCAGTTGATCGCACAGGTTTCCAGCGGATTTATCTATGCCATCTCGCGCACTGGAGTCACCGGCGCGCGCCAACAGATGACGGGAGACGCCAAAGCTCTGGTCCAGCGCATTCGCCGCTTCACCAAGCTTCCAGTCGCTGTAGGCTTCGGAATCTCCACTCCCGAGCAATTCAAGGCCATCGGCAAATTCGCCGAAGGCGCAGTCGTCGGCAGCGCCATCGTGCACGCCATCGAACAAAATCCCGGACGAGAAGCCGTAACTGTGGGAGAATTCGTAAGGCAGCTCTTAGCTCTTAGCTCTTAGCCCTTAGCCCTTAGCTATTGGCTCTAGGGCTTGAGCTAAAAGCTAAGAGCTAAAAGCCAAAAGCTTCTATGGACATTTCCGACTGGCGCAAGAAAATCGACGAACTGGACCGCAAACTAGCAGCGCTGCTCAACGAACGCGCCGCGGCAGCGGTCGAGATTGGACGATTGAAGCGCAATACCAGCCTGCCGGTTTACGAACCGGAGCGCGAGCGCGAAGTGATCGCCAACGTGCAGCGCAACAACACCGGTCCATTGGCCGCGCGCGATCTGGGACAGATCTACGAACGAATCATGGACGTGATGCGCAGCATTCAGAAACACGAGATCGTTCCCGATTCCGAGCCAGCGACCCGCGAAGCCGAGATCGATTGAAGATTCAGGAACTAAGAAAGCATCCAGAAAGACCACCAACGCCGAAGTCCACAGCGTCTGTTCGTGGGCTGCGGACGGAGCAAACATGATCGTCGCAATGCAAGCTTCGGCCAGTGAAGATCAGATCCAGCAGGTGATCGATCAACTGGTCCAATTTGGCTTTGAAGTCCACCGCTCCACCGGAGCCCAGCAGACCGTCCTCGGCGGCGTCGGAGTGCCTCGCGATTTCGACACCCGCGAAGTCGAAATGCTTCCTGGAGTGCAGGAAGTCCACCGCATCACTTCGCCCTACCATCTGGCTGGGCGCAACTTTCGTCCCGAAGGCACGGTGGTGAAGTTCGCCAACGGCATCGAAATCGGCGGCAAGAAGATCGTGGTCATGGCAGGGCCGTGCTCGGTTGAATCTCGCGAGCAACTGTTCACGATCAGCGACTTGATCGCCAAGGCTGGAGCCCGCGTTTTACGCGGCGGCGCCTTCAAACCCCGATCTTCGCCTTATTCGTTTCAAGGGCTCGGCCTCGACGCACTGAAATTGCTGCGGGAAGCGGGCGATCGTTTCAATCTGCTCGTGATCAGCGAAGTGATGGAAATCTCGCAGATCGAGCTCATGTTGCCATACGTGGACATCTTCCAGGTGGGCGCGCGCAACATGCAGAATTTCAATCTGCTGCGCGAACTGGGCAAGGTTCGCAAGCCGGTGCTGCTGAAACGCGGAATCGCGGCCACGTTTGAAGAGTTGCTGTGCTCGGCTGAATACCTGCTCGCCGGCGGCAATTACGAGATTATTCTCTGCGAGCGCGGCATTCGAACCTTCGAAACTTATACCCGCAACACCATGGACATTTCCGCCATCCCGATCATTCATAAACTCTCGCACCTGCCGATGACGGCCGATCCCTCGCATGGCACAGGACGCCGCGACAAAGTGGCTCCCATGGCGCTGGCTTCGGCCGCGGCTGGCGCGGATGCCATGCTCATCGAGGTGCATCATCAGCCGGACAAGGCGCTCTCCGATGGCGCGCAGTCGCTCTACCCGGAACAGTTTGCCAAGTTGATGGACCAGCTCCGCATGATTGCGCCCGCAGTGGGACGCGAGATCGCGTAAACTTTCCAGAATTGTCATCCCGAGCGGAGCGAGCGATCTGCATTTTGCCGCGAACTGCAGATCCCTCGCTTCGCTCGGGACGACAAGCGATTGTTCCATGCCTTTCAAGCAAGTCACCATCATCGGAACCGGCCTGATCGGAGGCTCGCTAGGCCTCGCCCTGAAGAAACGGCGCCTCGCCGGACGCATCGTGGGATGCGACCGCGCTCCAGTTTTGGAACGGGCCCAAGACTGCGGCGCCATCGACTCCGGGACCACCCATCCAGCGGATGCCGTACGAGGCAGCGAACTGGTCGTGCTGGCGACTCCGGTGCTTCCGATCCTCGATCTGATCGATCGGCTCGGACCGGCGCTGGTTGCAAAAACGCTGGTCACGGACGTGGGCAGCACGAAGGCGCAAATTGTCGCGCGCGCCGCAAAATCTTTTGGGCGAAATGCGGGGCATCGATTCCTCGCCGGCCATCCCATGGCGGGCAAGGAACATGCCGGTGTGGAGTTTGCCGACGCCGATCTTTTCGAAGCCGCAGCGTGGCTGTTCACGCCGCTTCCCGGGCAGAACGTTCACGCCGGGCTGTGTGGAGAATTTATTCACTGCGTAGAGAAATTGGGCGCCAAAATCGCGGTCGTCGACGCGGCGGATCATGATCGGTTTTGCGCCTGGATCAGCCATCTGCCCCAGATGATCTCTACCGCTCTGGCAGCGGCGCTGGTCGACGAATTTGGGCCTGACGCGCCCGTGCTCGATATTGGAGGCCGCGCGCTGCGCGAGATGACCCGCATTTCCGGCAGCCCGTACTCGATGTGGCGCGATATTGCCATCACCAACAAGAAGAATCTTGCCGACGCGCTGCAAAAGCTGGAACAACGGCTGGCGCACATACGGGAAAATCTGGATTCGCGGGAACTGGCAGCCGAATTTGAGCGCGCCCACGAACTACGGAAAAATCCACCACGGAGACACGGAAACACGGAGAAAACCAAGAAATGAATCCCTCCGTGTCTCTCTGACTCCGTGGTGGACTTTGGTTTAACTTCGCTCCAGCACGATGAATTTGCTATAGAATTCCCTTGCTATGCACAAGGTTGTCGCAAACGCTGAAGATGCGATTCAGGATGTCTTGGACGGAGCCACCATCATGGTGGGCGGATTCGGCTTGTGCGGAAATCCTGAGAATCTGATCCGCGCGCTCGTCCGCAAAAACGTCAAGAATCTGACCACCATCAGCAACAACGCCGGCGTCGATGGTTTTGGCCTTGGTCTGCTGCTGGCCAACGGCCAGATTCGCAAGCACATTGGAACCTACGTTGGCGAAAATAAGTTACTCGAACAAATGGTGCTGAACGGAACTGTGGAACTTGACCTGGTTCCGCAAGGAACCTTTGCCGAACGAATTCGCGCCGGGGGCGCGGGCATTCCCGCATTCTTCACACCTACCGGCGTCGGCACGGTCGTTGCCGAGGGCAAAGAAGTGCGTGAGTTCGACGGGCGTCCTTACATCATGGAGCGTGCGCTGAAGGCCGATTTCGCCTTTGTTAAGGCCTGGAAGGGTGACAAGTGGGGCAACCTTGTCTATCGCAAAACGGCGCGCAATTTCAATCCGATGATGGCAACCGCAGCCAAAGTCACGATTGCGGAAGTAGAACACCTGGTCGAACCGGGAGAACTTGATCCCGACATGGTGCATACGCCAAGCGTGTATGTGAAGAGAATCTTTGTCGGTGAACTGTTTGAGAAGCGGATTGAGAAGAGGACTGTGACAAAGGCAGCAGCGCGATAGCGGGATGCGTCGTTCGCTGGTCGTCGTTCGCTGGTCGCGGTGCGCCAAAGTCCGCTGATTTTCCGAACGACGAATAGCGAACGACGAACGGAGTTTCTCTTATCTCCGGCCAGAGTCGAAGGAAGCCATGTCAACCTTGCCCAAGATCACCAAAGACACCGACAAACGCGAGCGCATCGTCACGCGCATTGCCCGCGAATTGCGCGACGGATTCTACGTCAATCTTGGCATCGGATTGCCAACACTGATCGCCAATTATGTCCCGCCGGGCATGGACGTGATTCTTCAATCCGAGAATGGCATGCTTGGCATTGGACCGTACCCGGTCGAAGGCTCCGA
>JBEKED010000231.1:0-6573 GCA_050014035.1 Terriglobales bacterium | reverse complement strand
CGGCTGCCTTCGGCGTAGCGGAATCAGCGCCGCACAAACCACTCCATAGTAGAACAGACGGGCAACGACCGAGAGCGTCACATTCCAGGCAAAACTTCCCGCGAGTGCCAACCCCCAAACGGCGGCGGCAAAGAACAGAATTGAAAACCAAGGCGTGTGAAATCTGGGACCTACTGCGCCAAAGATTTTTGGCAGATCGCCACCTTTGGCTAATGCAAACGTGACCCGCGGCATTCCCAGCAGCTTGGCGCTCAAATAACCGTACACGGAAACCAACGCGCCGATGGCAACCAGTGCAGCCCCGCGATTGCCCATGGTGACTCGCGCCACTTCCGCCAGCGGACGATCGGTGGTTGCGCCCGGTCCCAACACTCCCACGACCACCCATTGCACCATGGCATAGATAGCGGTGCAGGCGACGAGGGCCACGAACAGGGCGAAACCCGCGTCCCGCCTTGGATTCTTCGCCTCGCTCATGGGAGCCAGGGCCGATTCAAATCCGCCATAGGCGAAGATGAGCAGAACCATCGCTTCCATCCACGCGGTGGCGGGCGGGGGAGCCGAACTCCACGGCGCCGGATGGAAAATGGTAAGCGCAGCTCCGGCGGACACCACCATCAGGAGCGGCAGAATTTTCGCGACCGTAAAAATGTTGCTGACCGCCGTACCCTGGCGCGCACCCCGCAGGTTGATGAGCGCCAATATTCCAACCAATAAGGTCAGGACCACAAAACGCGGCCACCGCTCTTTGGCCGCTGGCCAGAATTCCGCGAGATAAATGACAAACAAATTTGCACTCGCGGCTGGCGCCGCAGTTTGTGCCAGGTACAGCATCCAGCCGACCAGAATTCCCGTCAGGCGGCCAAACGCGGTGCGAGCATACAGGTAAGGTCCGCCAGCCTGGGAAAATTGCGAAGCTACCTCAGCGTAACAGGCCATGATCACGCCCATGGCAGCGCCCGCAATCAAAACCGCTACCACGCTGCGTTGTGCGAGAAGGCCAGCAACTCTGGCGGGCAAGAGAAAGATGCCGCTGCCGATAATCGAGTTCAACGCCAGGGCGGCCAAGCTCCAGCGGCCGATGGCCCGCACCAAGCCAGTTCGCACCAAGCCAGTTCGCACCGGGTCGGTTGGCGCTGGACTCGCCTGCGGCGGACCAGTTTGCACCGGACCAGGTTCAGGGGAAGTCATAGCGAAACCGTTTGTACCACACTCAGCGCGTTCGTTGTGTGAAACTTCGCGTGAAGCTTCTGCTCGGCGACCCGACAACAGCAGGCAGAATTGGCAACGGTTGTCGGGCCATGCGAAAGGGGCAAAATCGAGGCCTGGACTAACAGAGGGCAATAAAAAAGGGCACCGCCCACGCGGTGCCCCAACCTACCAGCAACTTGACTTACTTATTCTCGTTCTGCGATCCGGCGCCAAACTCCTTGCGTTGGATCACCGGACGCGCCGCTCTGGCTGCCGCAACCGCCGGCATGGCCGCCGCCGCTCCGTAACGTTCGAGCAGCACGGGCACCATTGCGCCTTCCGCTTCTTTCACGAAGGTAAGCTTGCTCTCACCGACCAGATCGACGCGGACGAAGTCTCCCAGCTTCACTTGTCCCGTGGCCACCAGGTTCGCCAGCGGAAATACTAAATGGCGTTCGATGGCTCGCTTCAGGTGCCGCGCTCCGTATTTCGGATCGGTACCTTCGGCCAGCAGGAAACTCTTGACCTGCGGCGTGCAATTGAACACAAATTGATGCGCGCCCGCCGCCATCAGAACCCGCTGCTGCACCATTCCCAGTTCGATTTCCAGGATCTGCTGCAGGTGCTCAGACCGCAAGGTCTTGAAGACCACCACTTTGTCGATGCGGTTCATGAACTCCGGGGCAAATTTGCGGCGCGCCGCATCTACCGCCGAGCGGTTAATCTTTTCATCGAGTGAGTTATCCACCTGCACGGGTTTCGGCGCGAAGCCCAGGCCGCCATCCACCAAACCATTCATCTCGGCGGCGCCCAGGTTCGAAGTCATGATGATGATGCAACTCGAAAGATCCACGCGCCGGTTGTCGCCGAGCGTCAGCGTCGCCTTGTCGAGGATTCCGAGCAGCAACTGCCAGAGCGAGTCGGAAGCCTTCTCGATTTCGTCGAACAGCAGGATCGACAGCTTCAGCTTTTCTGTGTGCCACTGGTTGAGCGCTTCCTGCGTCAGCAGCGGATGCGTCTCACGATGTCCCAGGTATCCCGGAGGCGAACCGATCAACTTGGCAATCTCGTGCGAATGCTGGAACTCGGCGCAATCGATCTTGATGCAGGCGCGCGCGTCGCCAAACAAAGACTCGGCCACCGCTTCGACCACCCGCGTCTTGCCGGAACCGGTCGGCCCCAGAAATAACAGATTGCCCACCGGACGCCCAGGCGCATTAAGGCCGGCCAGAAACATCTGATAGATTTGCGCGACCTTTTCGATCGCCTGATCCTGCCCCACAATCTTGCGGCGCAAGGAAGCCTCAAAGTCACGAGCGTCGTTGCTGCGGCGGCTCGGATCGAGCACGGTTGCCAGATTAGTTCTCATCGTTTCGGGCCCCTGTTTCCTTTCCGGGATCTGTACGTTCTCGGTAAAGCGCTTTTCTGCAAAACTGCTCATTTTTGTCCACTCGAGAGGAAGGTTGGCTTTCCCCACCCACTCCCTCCTAGTGCAAGCGGTTAGCCATCCGCCGGAAGCGCCGTAATGCCCCGATTCTCATCGATTTAGATGCGGGTAGGAGGACTGATGTCACGTCCGTCACGTTACCCACAGCTTCCCCAACAGCAATTGTTTGCAGACTCGCGGGAACTTTCCCTCTGCCGCCTTCCACCCGTATGCCCATGTCCAGTAAGCTGTAATCGGGCTTGGCCTGACGTAACTGGCGGTCCAGGTTACCTTCGCCCCACACTAGAAACAGATTTCCTCTTTGGAGACATTCCTTGTACCGATTCTCGAAGGCCCGACTTTCTGGCGCGACCGTCCCGATAACAACCAGCCTTGCCGGCTTCGTTTTTCGCGTGGCCCTGACCAGCTTTGGCTTCCTCTCCCCGGCCGCCTCGGGAGTGCAGAATCCTCACGCCGCGCAACTGATCCAGGTAACCGCTAAAGCCACCAAGCAGTCCAATGCCCCGGCAATGGTTCCAGTGACCGCGCCTCCCGGCTGCGATCTTTATGTCGCCCAGCGCGGGGACAGCCTGCCTGCAGTTGCTCGCAAACTCCTGAAGCGGACCAAATACCTGACTTCGACTGAACTCTCCGAGGCTATACGCGAAGCCAACCACAACCGGCAGGGGACCTTCCTCAAACCCGGAGAGACTATCATCATCCCCGGAATTCTCGAAGCGCCTATTGTAGAGAGAACCGTACCAGTTGCAAGCGATTTCGAAGTCCGCGCCATTTATCTGACCGGGGTCATGGCGGGCAGCGATCACGGACTGCGTATAATCCGCCACTGGCGCGAGGTTGGAGGCAACGCGGTTGTTTTCGACATCAAGGACAGCGACGGCATCGTTAACATCGCCTTCGACTATCCCCTGGCTACCGGACAGCGCCACTATATTTCTGATCTGCCCAAGTTTATTCATTTTCTGCATTCCGAAAATATGCACGCTATCGCGCGGATCGCCATTTTCCGCGATGAGCACCTGGTCACGAGCCATCCCGAATTGGCGGTAAAGTCGCATAGCACCGGTCAACCCTGGCGCGAAAACGGCAAACTTGTCTGGACCGACCCTTCGAATCCCAAGGTCCAGGACTACGATATTGCGCTGGCCAAGTTCGTAGCCCAATCGGGAGTCGATGAAATACAGTTTGACTATGTCCGCTTTCCGGCGGAGGGCGACCAGAAGGATGCGGCTTTTAACTTTCAGACTGAGAGTCCCAAAGAGCAGCGGTCGGAAGTGATTGCAAACTTCCTTGATCGCGCCTATGCCCAATTGCACCCTACTGGCGTCTTATTGTCGCTCGACGTTTTCGGAGTCATGGCTTGGCAGCGTCCGGTCGATCTTGCGCACACCGGGCAGGATATCGTGGCTATGGCGAAGCACTGTGACGTGCTCTCGCCCATGATCTATCCTTCGCACTTTTTCGGCATGGACGGCATTGCGCACCCGGGCGACGCACCCGAGCATTTTATCGGTGAGTCCATGGACCGCTTCAAACTTATTACCAAGAATAGTAATGTCGTAATTCGGCCATGGCTGCAAGCCTTTGCCTGGCGCACTAAGACTTACTCACCGCAATATGTTGAAGTGCAAGTTGAGGTAGCCAAACAGAAGGGTGGAGTAGGATTTCTGTTCTGGAACGCTAATAACGATTACACTAAGCCCTATGCGGCCATGCCGGAAATGCGCACCGACAAGAACAAGGACCGCTACTTCCGCGGCGACGAGGTGGGCGCCAAAAATGAAACGGCCGCCGTCGCGCCTCCTAGCGCCATCAGTGCACCCGCGACTGCGGTGCCGCTCAGTGATAGCAATCATCCTCCACAGTAAGCTTACGGCTGCCATCAGCGAACATGCAGTTTCTCGCTGAAAACACCGATTTGCGCGCAGTCGCCCCTCCGTGGCTTTAAGCCGACGCCGAATATGAGGCTTCTATCGCAGCGCTAAACCGTTGCACCCCCGGCAAACAACGATAACCACGGTAATAGTTACTACCTGCCTGCTCAAGCGGCAATCGCTACGATGACAATATAACTCGCTGCGTCTCAGATACATCGATGCTAAGAGCCGTAGTTACCAGCCGGCATAAGCCACCCAGTTACAGTTACCGGAAGGCCACTCACCCTACGGAATTGGGCCATGTACCACCGTTTGCCTCTGACTTACTCTCGCCTTAGCAACAACAAACTGAGTTCTTGGAGACAAGAAAAATGAAAGCCCTCCTCACGATTCTGCTACTGAGCGCGGCGATGCAGGCGCAAAGCTTCCAAGTTAACCGTTTTGCGCTCCCCGATGCACCCAGCAGCCAACAACACCATTTCTGGACGTTCGAGAACAAAGTAGACGCCAGCATTCTAGCTGGATTGATTGCCGCCGACGCCATCACGACGCAGCGCGGGTTGAGCCAGGGTCTTCGTGAAGTGAATCCCGTCATGCGTCCCTTTGTGACGCGCGGCGCAGCCGGAGAGGCCGCGGGGTCGGCTTTAGGTTTTGGCGCAGCCATGGGAGTCGCGTACTGTTTGCATCGCACCCACCACTACAAGGCGGAGCGCATTACGATGCGGTTGATGATCGCAGGTGAATCCGCAGTCGTTGCCAATAACATCGTGCAGATTCGCTGATCGGGCGTCTCGCTTTTGCGCCCGGACGCCCAGTCCGGGCCGCGTGCTCTCGCTGATTTTGCCGGGTAAACCCCGTTCCACGTTATAATTCCAACCTGGAAGAAGTTTTCTTCGACGAGTCGGAGAAATCTCGGTTGCTTCCGCGAATCCGCATACCGAAGGAGTCTCGATGGCGATTCAGAAGACGGAAAAAATCTGGCACAATGGCAAGTTCATCGCTTGGGACGACGCTACCATCCACGTGATGTCGCACGTCGTGCACTACGGCTCTTCGGTATTTGAGGGCATTCGCTGCTACGCGCCTCCCACCGGCCCGGCGATTTTCCGCGCCACCGAACACATCCAACGGCTGGTCGACTCCGCCCGCATTTACCGCATCGACCTCTCGTTTACGCGAGACGAGATCGTGAGCGCCATGGTAGAGCTCGTAGGACGCAACGGCGTGTGGCCCTGTTACGTCCGTCCCATCGTTCTCCGCGGCTACGGCGAGGCGGGCGTCAATCCCTTCAACTCTCCGACCGAGGTCTATATTTGCAATTACCCCTGGGGAAAATATCTGGGCGCCGATGCCAGCGAGGGCGTGGACGCCTGTATTTCTTCGTGGACGCGCATCGCTCCCAACACGCTGCCCGCCATGGCCAAAGCGGGCGCGAATTATATGAACTCGCAGCTGATTAAGATGGAAGCCATTGTCAACGGCTACGCGGAAGGCATCGCGCTCGACGTGAACGGCTATGTGAGCGAAGGCTCGGGCGAGAATCTGTTCGTCGTTCGCAATGGTGTGCTGCAGACGGCTCCGCTGGGTAACTCCGTGCTGCCGGGCATTACGCGCGATTCGGTGTTACAGATTGCGCGCGACCTCGGGATCAAGATTATCGAGCAGCAGATTCCGCGGGAGTCGCTCTACATTGCCGACGAAGTTTTCTTTACCGGCACCGCCGCCGAAATCACACCCATTCGCTCGGTCGACAAAATCAACGTCGGCAAAGGCAAGCTTGGGCCGGTGACCAAATCTCTGCAAGCGGAGTTTTACGGCATCGTCCGCGGCGAGAAGCCAGATCGCTATGGCTGGCTCACTCCAGTTCCGGTGAGGGCGAAGCAGCCGGTTGCGGTCTAGCGATGGACGCTGACAGCGCATTTGCGCTTCCCATCGCCCTGCACTATAGTGAACCCGCCTGATCGCAGGCGATCTTTTTAGTTTTGCGTCAAGGTAGTTTTCCCTCAACCCCAGCCTAAAGGAGAAATGCTATGTCTGCTCCCACACCGGAATTTGTTC
>JBEKED010000230.1:0-6573 GCA_050014035.1 Terriglobales bacterium | reverse complement strand
CCGGCAGGTTCGTATTTGTCGGTGGAGAATTCATAGAAATTGTTGTAGTTGGTGACGTCTTTGTAGGGCGTTTCTTTTTCTGTGGTGCTGAACGGACTTTTTTGGACGCCGTCAATTTTGGCATTGGCTTGGGCGGTGAGGGCGGGGTCGGTTAAATTGCGGAAGGCGATTCCAGTAACCGCGGCGGCTCCGGCGATGGCTGCGCCGGCCAGGAAGCTGCGGCGGTTCAGGTAGGTCGATTTGGGAGTAATTTCGGATGACGGAATTGGCGCCGGTTTGCCGATCAGCATGGTTTAACTACCTATACTCTGGAATTACGGACGGCAGGCGGCCTTGGATGGGTCCGACGCCGAAGATCCACACTTGCTACGATATAGGACTCCGGAATCGGGGGAAAGTTGCACGGGCTGAGCAACATCCTCCAAGTTCGCGACTTATTGTGCGCCGGCATGGTGGCTCTGGGCGGAGGGCCGCGTCAATGCAGGCAAATACATGGGTCCTTCGCTTCGCTCAGGATGACAATGTTGGTTTGAGTTCGCTCAGGATGACGGATGATGACGTTAGGTCGAGGCTGATTTGGCTATGGCTTTGGGGGCGGGGCGGGAACGCAGGACTTCACGGACTTTTTTGGCCAGATTCTGCAGGGTGAAGGGCTTCTGCAGAAACGCGCTGGCGGGACCGGATGCGCCCTGGGTGACGACAACATCTTCGGTGTAACCGGAAAGGAAGAGGACACTGATGCCGGGACGGAGAGTCGACAGCTTTTTGGCGAGTTCGCGGCCGCCGATGCCGGGCATGACTACGTCGGTGATGAGGATATCGATGTGTTCTTTGCAGGTCTCGGCGAGGCGCAGACCGGCTTCGCCATTTTCGGCTTCGAAGACCTTGTAGCCGCGAGCGGTGAGAGTGAGGCGGACGAGTTCGCGCACCGAGTCTTCGTCTTCTACCAGCAGAACGGTTTCGCAGCCACCGGCTTCGGTGGGCGGGGACTGGGCGGGGCTGAGTTCTTCCGCGTTATCTTCGGCACGCGGCAGATAGACGTAGAAGGTCGTTCCCTTCCCGATCTCGCTTTGAGCGAAGACGTATCCATTGCTCTGCTTGACGATGCCGTAGACAGTGGAGAGGCCGAGGCCGGTGCCTTTTCCTTTTTCCTTGGTGGTGAAGAAGGGTTCGAAGATGCGGGACTGAGTTTCTCTGTCCATACCGTGGCCGGTATCGGAAACGGAGATCACGGCGTAGCGGCCGGGCTGGATAAAACGGTGTTCGCTGAAGCCTGGGCGCACGGTCACGTCGGCGCTCTGCAAGGTGAGCTTGCCGCCTTCGGGCATGGCGTCTTTGGCGTTGACCACCAGGTTCATGATGACCTGTTCGAGTTGGCCGGCGTCGGCGCGTGTGTGCCCGGTTTGGGTGGAGAGCCGGGTGACCAATTCGATATTCTCGCCGATGAGGGGACGCAGGAGGCGCTCCATGTCACCGATGACTTTGTTGACGTCAATCACTTTGAGTTCGAGGAGTTGCTTGCGGCTGAAGGCCAGCAACTGGCGAGTGAGGGTCGCGGCGCGGTCGGCTGCCTGCTGGATGGACAGGACTTTGTTATGCATATCGCCGCCCTTTTCCAATTGCTCCAGCAACACCTCGGTGTATCCGTTAATGACCATGAGCAGGTTGTTGAAGTCGTGGGCTACGCCGCCGGCTAAGCGGCCGACGGCATCCATTTTTTGCGCTTGGCGGAGCTGCTCTTCGAGTTGACGGCGGTCGGTGATATCTTCGGCGATCAGCTCAAGAACCTCTTCGGGTTCATCGGTGCTGGTGGCAGCGCAACCACTAAGGCGCACGATGATGACTTGGCCGTCCTGGCGCTTCCACTGCACTTCCACGCCGTTCAGGGTTCCGGTGCGGCGATAGTCGTCGGCGAGGCGGTCCAAATCCTGGGGGCTCATGAAGACATCGCGGCGGGCGTCGAGGCGAAGAAGATCTTCGACCGAAGCATGGCCGAGCATGGTGATCAGAGCGGGATTGACGTCGAGGAATTTGCCGCTGACGGTGCAGCGGCAGATGCCGAAGGCAGCGCTCAAAATCAGCGAGCGGGAGCGGGATTCGGAGCGGCGGAGCGCTTCTTCATAACGCTTGTGCTCGATGGCGGCGGCCAGTTGCTGAGACACAAATTTCAAAATCTCACGATCGCGATCCGCGAAGCGGGTGTTCTCGTGATAGCTCTGGACGACCAGGGCTCCGATGACGGCGGCGCCGCTTTTGAGGGGAACGCCGAGCCAGTCGACGGAGGGAGCGCCAATCAATTCCACTTCTCCGCGGCGCACCAGGCCTTCAAAGACAGTCGGAGACGCGAGCAGGGATTCGCCGGATCGCAGGACGTATTCGGTCAGGCCGCGGCCGAGAGGCCGGGGAGCAGGGGCAGGATCCACCTCATCGACGAAGTAGGGAAAGCTGAGCAACTGGGACTGGGGATCGTAGAGGGCAATGTAGAGATTGCGCGCATTCATCAACTGACCGACGATGTTGTGGAGGGCGGCAAAGAACGACTGCAGATCTTCAGCGGACTGGCTACGGGCGGCGATGGCGTAGAGCGCGGCATTCAACTCTTCGGCGCGCTTTTGTTCCGTGATATCGCGATAAGAGGCGTAGGCGCCAACTCTTTTACCGTTCACGGTGACGGGCGCGGTGGAGAGCAATACTTCGATCAGCGAGCCATCTTTGCGCTGGCGGCGGGTCTCGAGGGAAAGCTTGTTTTGGGTTTTGATGCACTCGGCGATCCACGCGGTTTCGGCGTAACGATCGGGGGGCACGATGAGCTCGTCGAGACGTTTTCCCGCAGCCTCAGCCGAGGTATAGCCGAATACGCGGGTGAATTCTCCGTTCACCCGGACAATGCCTCTCTTATGGTCAATGATGCTGATCGCTTCCGGAGCGTTCTCGATAATTTGCTCGAAGTAGGCCTTCTCGATTGAAGGCGAGACGGCAGTGGAAGGCGAGGCGACAGCGGCATGGCCGTTGGTGGGCGTGAAGGCGGCGGCAGGATTGGAAATGGGATTGGAGGCTTGGGGAACGAGCGGCGGCGCACCGTGCTCCAGACAATCCGGGAGCGCCTTCACCGGTGGCGGATCGGTTGAAGTGGCTGGAGGGGCGATCTTCTCCCCCATGCAATCGTTGTCCATAATGCGCTGACGATACTGTGATGGTAAGCGGGCGCGGTGGTTGGCTGGTAGTTACTGGGGTAATTTAGCTCGCTGGTGGAGACCCGCAAAAAAATGGGGTCAGGGATTATTCGACAACACCACACAGACCTGGTGCAGGGTGAGTTTTTGCTGGTCGGTGAGAACGAGAAATTCGAATCCGCAGCGCAGTCCGTCGCTATAGCGCACGACGGCTCGCAGATTGATGATGTAGGGCTGGAGCGGGATGGGAAACTGCAGGGAGACCACCTCGCCGGACTGCAATTCACCGCTTAGAGTCGCGCCAATGCCGTCTTCGCCGAGTTCGTTGGTACGTCCCCAGCAGGTGGTGGTGCGGCCATCGCGAAAGACCGACGCTTGAATGCGTACGTCGAAGCGATGACGAGAGAAGCGGCGCAGGCGCTGTTGCGTTTTGGCTGTGGCTTGTCCGCTCAATCCAGTTTCACCAATTCTGATTTACCTTTCGCCGGTCAAATTTTGATTGTGCTTGAGGGCGGGAGCGGCCTCAACGGCATCAAAGGCCATGTACTAATGGGAAGACGGGGTCATTGAGATATTGAGATATTGAGACATTGAGACAGTGAATCATTGAGCTTCTAATGCCCTCAATAATCTGGGTGACAGATGCTGGGTGCGGCATCTAAGATTGATAGATTATGCCGAGCTTCGCTCGGCGGGACGGGCGAGGACGCCCGTCGCTCCACTTCCCTCAACTTATGGCTTATCGCTCTAATGCCGCTGAGAGTTGGTATTCCGACCCGTCGTCTACCGGGGCGGAGGCGGAAATACCACTGGATTTGCTGCCGCCTGCCAGCTTGACGCAGCCGCTTTGGCGGTCGCTGGCGGGCAATCTGCGGGATACGTTTGCGCCGGAAAAGCTGCCGCCGCTCCAACTCACCTCGCGGCCGGTGAATGTCGGACTGGCGCTTGGCGAGCGTCTGCGGACGCCTTGGTTTCGCACCGTGTTTACCAACATCGGAGATGTGCTTTCGCCGGAGACGCTGCCGCCTCTGGAACTGGAATCGCAGCCCGTCGATGTGGGGGAACTGATCACCGATCAACTCAGTCACTTCTGGTGGGGATCGCTGCTGCGGAATCTGGCGGATCGGGTGGCTCCGGAAACGCAGCCAGCTCTGCAACTTACCTCGAAGCCGATTCTGGATATTATTCCGAAGTCATGGCTTCTGTTGCCGCTGTGGTCGGAAGTGGTGGATACGCCGAAGGTGTTTTATCCTGACAAACCGAAAGCGGCGGATGCGTTGAGGCCGGTCAATCTGCAACCGGCGACTATGCCAGCGGAAAAACTCGAAGCCGCGGTTGAAGCTCTCTCCAAGGAACCCACTGCCGCCGACTTGCTGCGCGACCTGCGCCGTTCGCGGATTCGGCAGCGAATCTGGATTGGCCTGGCGGCGGCACAGGTTGCGTACATGGTGCTGGCTGCGGTCGGAAAACTCTAAGAGCGCCCCCCCCTTAACCACCAAGGACACGAAGGTGCACGAAGGAAAAGCATAGCCGAACCGCGCTCGTTGACGGGCGAGAGCCTGCCCTGAGCCTGCCGAAGGGACGCACGTCGCTCCACTTACTGTCTTAGGCCCATCCAGCCTTCGGCGATCACCATGGAATTTCCGGGATTGCGGGAATCGTACTTTACTGAAGTCGGCAGCCCGAGGCGGCAGGAATGCAGATTGATCCACTGCCGCAGGTAGGTGACATCCTGCGAGGCCTCGTAGGAGACTCCGGCTACGTCGTACTGGTAGATCAGCATGGTGGCGGGACGGTCGGCGGCGGTGGTGATTTCCTGCACGTCGATTACGGTGCCGTCGGTGATGCGGCCGACGGTATTCAGCCAGGTGCGGCGATCGAGTTCGACATCCTTGGCGTGCTTGGGTTTGCGGCGCAGAAGAGCATAGCTGGCCAGGGCTACTCCCAGGGTGCCCAGTGCCAGGGTGTAGAGACGAAGCGAAATCATCGGCAAACGAAACCTGAACCTTTCAACGTACTTTCAGCATAAGCTGTAAGGTCGGTGGCCGCCAAGTGCACTGTGGTGCGACTCTTCTGCGACAATCCCCTCATTTATTTGACAAGAAAGTTACAGTTTATTGACAACTCGCTGGAAGCCGCGAGGTAGATTTGCTGCGCGTGGGGCCGTAGTTCTTGCTCAGAGAATATCGTTTTCCGGCGGGGACAGGTTGCGGTTGCGGGCAACGGGTTCGACGAGCTCAACCCACCTTACGATGCCAAGTAGTGGGCGATTATACGGGGCTAACGGCGCCGTAGAGGTGAGTTGAATCTCGTGGAACAGGGGCCGACCCACACGCGGCCCCTGATTTTATTGTGCTTACGCCCGGCCTCGGGCGCGGGTTTCATAATCGCGCCAGGGAGTCAGCACTTTGTAGCGCGGCGTAGCCGTAACCGTTTTCTTGGTGGAGGCGAGCAGCTTCCGCTTGAGAAGCCAGGCGACGGCCGATTGCGCTGAACTCTTGGACACCCCAATAGACTCGGCAATCTGCCGGTAGCTGGCCTCGACCAAACTTCCTTTTCGCTGTTCTCCGGTAAACCACAGGTAGACCAGAAAGCTGACCAAGCGGCGGTCGTGGCCGATCAGGTCGCGCATCAGGACGTCAACTACGTAGTCGTCAATTGGAATCATAACTACCCTAGTCGTTGGTCGTTAGCCGTTAGTCGTTGGTCGTTAGTCGTTGGTCGGTGGGCACCGATGCATTGCGAACGACGAACGACGAACGACCATCGACGATTTCATGCTATACCGACAGTAAATATAGCATTAAATAGGCGATTGCATCCGGGCGCGCGCTTTTTTATTCTCGTTTCGGTTACGACCGGCTTCACTACTTTTGCTTCACACTTTTTGAAGGAGATTGAAAATGATTCGTGGCATCAAGTTTGCCTGCGTACCGACTCGCGATCAGGATCGCGCCTTGAAGTTCTACACGGAAAAACTTGGCTTTCGGGTGATGACCGACCAGCCCTTTGGAGCGCAACGCTGGATTGAGCTGGGCATCCCGGGCGCCGAATCGCAGATTGTGTTGTTTACTCCGGAGGGTCAAGAAGACCGCATCGGTGGATTTCAGCCGGTCACGTTCTGGACAGATGACGTGTTCGGCACGGCCAAGACGCTGAAGGAGAAAGGCGTGGAGTTTGCGGCGGAGCCGAAGAAAGAGGCGTGGGGAACCTCGTCAATTTTCAAGGACGCCGACGGGAACCAGTTTGTGCTGTCGAGCAAGTGAGTGCAAGTCAACGAGTGTAATCGCGATTTTGCAACAGTTACACGTCTACCCGTTATAATTCGTCCAGTCCACCGTTCAGAAGACGGAGCCAACTGAATGAAATGGCTTTTCTTCTTGCTGAGTTTGTTGGCGTT
>JBEKED010000229.1:0-6598 GCA_050014035.1 Terriglobales bacterium | reverse complement strand
CGTCGCCTGGCCGGAAAACAATGACTGGACCGCTGCGGTTCTAGAAGCCCTGACCGGCGACGTGGCCATCGCCGCGCTCCCGCACGTGCAGTGGACGAGCGGTGGAAGACTCGACCTCGTCCGAATCGGCGAAGCTTGCCGCAAGCTTGGAGCCGCGCTCGTGCTCGACCTCACGCAATCGCTCGGCGCGCTCCCCTTTGTCGCGCGCGACGTGCAGCCTGACTTCGCCGTCGCCGCCAGTTACAAATGGCTGCTCGGACCCTACTCCGTCGGACTGCTCTACGTCGCGCCCAAATGGCAGGGCGGAAGACCGCTGGAAGAGAACTGGATTCAGCGCGCCAATGCCCGCGATTTTTCGAGCCTGATCCTGTACACCGAAGACTACGATGCCGGTGCGCGGCGCTTCGACATGGGCGAGCGCGCGAACTTCGCGCTCCTCCCTGCCGCCGTGCGCGCCATGAAGCAGTTGCTGGAGTGGGATGTGGCGCAGGTTTCCGAAACCGCCGGAGCACTCAATCGGCGCCTGGCTGAGGCCGCGGCTGAGATCGGCTTCTCTGCGCCGGCCGAACCGTTGCGCGCGCCGCACTACCTGGCGCTGCGGAGAAAGACGGCGATTCCCAGGGAGCTTCCCGAAATGCTTGCGCGAGAAAAAGTATTCGTCAGCATCCGCGGGAGTTCGATTCGAGTGGCGCCCCACGTGTACAACAACATCGAAGACTGCGACCGGCTCATCGCTTGCTTGCGACGCATCGCCTAGGCAAGTCTGCAACTGAGGTTTGTGTGTGGTGGCGGGGCTTTGCCCCGCACCGGACGGGGGCAAATCCCCGTCACCACACAAGACTACTGTTTGAGTGCAGCCGCTCGGCGCTGCGCCAGCGACGCTGCTTCGGTGGAGGGATTCTCTTTCTCTACCTCGCCGTAAATCTTCTTGGCTTCGTCGGGCTTCTGGCGCGATTCGTAAAATCCTGCGAGTTCCAGTTGCGCCGTGGCCTTGCTGACGACGAGTGTGGGCTTGTCGATCAGTTGCTTGTAGAGGTCAACGGCCTGCGCGTCCTTGTTCTCGCTGCGATAAATGTCCGCTAGCGCGAACTTGCCCAGTGCCGCCAGATCGGCGTTCGAAGAGCCAGACGTCTCCTGTAGACTGCGCTCGGCGGCGGCGTTATCGCCAAGCTGGGACGAGGCCAGGCCTACAAAATAGCGCGCCATGTCGGCGGAATGGGTGTGGGGATATTTATCGACGATCTCCTGGAACTGCTTGCGGGCGGCGGTGGCGCGCTCCTGCAACGACGCGAAGCTGTCATACCCCGGTTGCGCGGGCACGCCCGCCGGGCGCACTGGAGTTTCAAGCGTGCGCACTGCGGTCGAGAGTTCGGCGCTCGCTTTTTCATCTTGCGAGTTGACGTAATACCAACCGCCAAACGCAATCGCTCCAATCACAACCACCGCGATCACAGCGGCTATGAGTTTCGCCTGGTGCTCCACGCTCCAGTGGGCGGCGTTCTCAGCTGCCTCGATAGTGACCTTGCTGAAACGGTCCTGTTTCAGTTGATGCCGGGTTTCTGCGCGCACGGGCTTCCTTCTTTGGCTAAAGGTAGGATGACAATTATTCAGTCTAACAGGCCGATTTCCAGAGCGTCAAAGCGGGTCGCTGCGCCGGTTTCATGCTACTCGTAGCGTAGCGACTCGATGGGGTCGAGGTTGGCGGCTTTCCATGCGGGATAGATGCCGAAAATCAGTCCTACCGCGGCGGACGCGACAAAGGCGAACATGGACCAGTACATCGACATGGTGGCCGGAAGCGATGGAAAGGCCACCGGAACGATTGCGGTGATGAGCGCGCCCAGCAGTAGCCCGATCACTCCGCCGACGGCCGTGAGCATGACGGCTTCGAGCGTGAACTGCAACAGGATGTCGCGCTTGCGGGCGCCCATGGCTTTCCGCACTCCGATTTCGCGAGTGCGCTCGGTTACGGAAACGAGCATGACGTTCATCACGCCTACGCCGCCCACGATCAATCCCACACTGGAGACCGCAAACATGAAGATGAAGATCATACTCGTGATCTGATTCCATACATCGGAAATCGAGTCCTGGGTGAAGATGGCGAAGTTGTCCGGCTTATCGGGCGAGACCTTGCGACGGCGGCGCAGCAACTCGCGCATTTCGTCAATGGCCTTGGGCATGTCGTCGTGCGAAGTGGCCTTGACGCTGATCCAATACTGTTTCAGTTCGGGGTGCAATTTGCGGAACGTGCTCAGTGGGAAAAAAACGATGTTGTCGTCGGGATTCTTTCCACCGCCGAACACACTTTTGCGAAGTTTCGCGACACCGATCACGGTAAATAACTGGCCCTCGATGTCCAACTCTTTGCCCAGCGCTTGCTCATTCGGGAAAAGCTCTCCTGCCGTATCGTGGCCAATGATAATGACGGGGGCGCGACGATCCTCGTCGATATCGCTGAACCAGCGGCCAAAGTCGATGGCCATGTCAAAAACATCTTTGTAGGAACTGGTGTCGCCTTCCAGAATGGTCTGCTTGGACTTGCGATCTTTGTATTTGACGGAGTAGGTCCCAGTCCCCAGTTGCGGATGGACATATTGCACCATGACGGTAACCGCTTTCACGTGCGGCAGATCGCGCATCGCCATCGCGTCATCGTAGGTCAGTTCCTTGCGAGTGCGCATCTCTTCGGTGGGGCGGCCAAAGCTGAAGGGCTCCATGTGAAACGCGAAAATAATGTTGGAGCCCAGGCTGCTGATGACCTGGCTTACGTTGTCGTTGAGGCCGCGCACGATGGACGAGATTCCGATGACTACGGCAACGCCAATCACTATGCCCAGCACGGTCAGCGACGAGCGCATTTTGTTGCTGCGGATCGTATCGACCGCCATGTTCAGGCCTTCGCCGAATTCGCCTTTGATGTGCATCAGAGGTCAGGAACCTTTAACCGCAGAGTACGCGGAGCGCGCCGAGAAAACTACAGATCCCTCGCTCCCCAGGTCGCTCGGGATGACAAATCGGAATATCGTTACGTTTCAAAGCGCAAAGCCGTTATGGGATCTAGTTTGGCGGCTCGGCGCGCGGGATAGACTCCGAAGAAAATACCAACGCTTGCCGCCACCAACACTCCCGCTGCTACTGCCCAAAGTTTGATGACCGAGGGCATGCCTATGGCTAGCGTCACGCCTTTGGCTATGGCAATGCCGAAGAGCACGCCGATCGCTCCGCCCAGCAAGGCCAGCGTGACGGATTCGATCAGAAACTGCAGCATGATATCGTCGCGGCGCGCGCCCATGGCCTTGCGAACGCCGATCTCGCGTGTCCGCTCCGTTACCGACACCAGCATGATGTTCATGATCACGATGCCGCCCACCACCAGCGAGATGGCGGCGATTCCGATCATGGCGTAAAAGAATGTGCCGCTGAAATTCGACCAGATGCTCAGCAGGCTGTCATTGGTCTCGATATCGAAATTATCTTCGTCTCCGGGGCGAACGTGGCGGCGGGCGCGCAGGACGGCGCGCGTCTCATCCATTGCTTCGTCGAATCCGGCGCCGCTGGCCGCGGCTTTGCCGGAGATGCGAATGCTCTGATGCGAACCGTTCTGTTTTTGAAACGTGGTGATCGGCATCAGGGCGTAGTTATCCAGACTCTGGCCCAGCGTCTTGCCTTTTCTCTTGCCCACCCCGATTACACGATAGACCCAGCCGTCTACGCGTACCTCTTTGTTGATGGGATCCGAGCCCGGCATCAGGGTATCTACTACGTCGGGTCCGATCACTACCACGTTGGAGTTATTTCTCATGTCGATATCGTTGATCATGCGTCCGGCGACCAAATCGATATCGAGAATGGGAACCATGGAGGGCGTCATGCCGCGAACCGTGGTGTCGGTTATAGACTGCTCGCCGTACTTGACGTGTCCGCTGTCGTTGCGCAGCGCCGCTCCTACCCATTCGCAATGCTTGCAGGCTTCGAGGACGGCTTCGTAATCCTCCATGGTGAGGTCTTTGCGCTTTTCGCCGGCGAGGAATTTGTCGATGTTAGTGACGGCGGGGGAATTCTTGAAGACCAGGAAAACATCGGCGCCTAGATTGAAGATCTTCGTCGCCACGTAGCCGTTGATGCCGTTGACGAATGTGACTACGGCGATTACGGCGGCTACTCCGATCACAACGCCGAGCAAGGTGAGCGCGGAGCGCAGTTTGTTCGCCCACAACGATTGGAACGCGATCTTGATTCCCTCGGTGATGTGCATCGATTTTGCAGCTCTTAGAACAACGGCGCAGAGCCTTTTCTAGCAGACCCTTTTCTAGATGAGTTTAGCAGGGACGGGAAAGGCGGAACCGCGCTAACCAGTTGCGCAGGAGCGGTCGTTGGTCGCTAGTCGTTGGAGGCCGCGTTCCCGAACGACTACCGACTACCGACTAACGACCGCCCGAGCGGGGACGCCCGGCGCTCCACCAGCTACTCTCATACCCGGCTGGCAGCGAGACGCATAGAGAGTTTTACGGATATAAACGCCACCAGCAGCGCCAGCACACTCCAGCCCGCGGCACCTACAAGATTCCGCTGCAATCCCTGCAATCCCTGCAATCCAAAGATGGGCGCTAACATTGAGGGCAAGGACGTGGAAAACTGCGCCGTCGCCGACGATTTGATCACCTGCACGATGGCGACCACCAGCGTAACGAAAACCATTACCAGTACGAAACCACCGGCCACCAGGACGGGCAGAGCGCGCTTCCAGGGAAATGGAATCGGCGGCGGCGCTGCGGCTTCGCGGCGAACCGCATCCATGACGGAGGCGGCGAAACCCGACGATGGGAGGATTTCCTCTTTGCGGGAAAGAATGCGATTCATTTCGTCATCCTCGGATTTAATCAAGCGCGTCATTTACGCCTCCTTCAAGCGTGGCACAGCCAATAGCTGCGGAAGTTTGCTGCGCAAAATCTCCCGCCCGCGCGATAATCTCGCCTTGACCGTCCCTTCGGGCAAGCCGAGACTTCGCGCGGCGGTCGAGACGTCCATGTCGTGAAAGTAAAAGAGAATCAGAGCCTCGCGATACTTCGCTGGCAGAGCGCCAACCGCGCGCCGCACCGTTACATCGCGGTCATGGTCTTCGAGACCCCCATCCGAAGGGCGGGCGTCCCGAGGCTCGGGAACGTCTTCGAGCGGTACGGTGCGCGCCGGAATGCGCCGCAGTTCCGAACGATAGAGATTTGTTGCCAGCGCGAACAGCCAGGTCGAGAAGACGGCATCCTTACGCCACTGGGCAAGGGCGCGGTAGGCACGAATAAAAGCCTCCTGGGCCATCTCCTCGGCGCGACCTCGATCGTGGCAGAAGCGGTAGGCCAGATTTATCAATGGCCCTTGCCAGCGGCGGACGATCCCCTCAAAGGCAGAAATGTCGCCTGCCAGAACTCTCCCGACATCGGACTGATCGTCGCTCGCGCTCACGCTGGACTCTGCCTCAATGGTAGGACACTACGCTTTAGCCCGCGGTTGCATTATTTCCAAAAGCCTCGGAACTCAAAAAAAACGCAACCGGAACTGCGGGAGGGCGGTCCTACCCGATGTGAGCGGAAAAACCGCATGAGGAGGACGTAATGGACCCCAATCTGGGAGAGACCGTCGTTGGCGTTTCTGTTTTTCTAGTGCCCATCGTCGGGAGCATCGCGGTGTTCTCGTTTCTGGGCGTGGCGTCGTGGTCTGAGGCGCGGCGCAAGGAGAGAGAAGCGTACTACCGGAGCGAGACCCTGAAAAAAATCGCGGAGAGCTCCGGCGAGGGGGCCAAGAGCGCGCTGGAGTTGATGCGCGAGCAGGAGAAAAACTTTGCAAAACGCCGTAACGAAGGCCTGAAAATCGGCGGTCTGGTGACGGCCGCTATCGGTATCGGTGTCATGATATTTCTGCATGGCGTTGAGCACGAGGAGCCGGTCTATCTTGCCGGAGTGATCCCGTTGCTGATCGGCGTGGCCCTGCTAATCTATCCGCTCATGCTCGCACCCAAAATTCAGGAGTAGGAAAACTGACTTCCGGCCGGTACTGTCAGCCTGCACGTTTGCCTGCACTATAATGAATTGGTTGGCAGCCGGACCGGACGGTCGCTGTTGCAAGACAGAGGAAAGTCCGAACTCCGCAGAGCAGTGTGCCGGATAACGTCCGGGAGGGCCGGTTCAAGCCGGTTCGACGGAAAGTGCCACAGAAAACATACCGCCCGGGCCGCAAGGCTCAGGTAAGGGTGAAAAGGTGCGGTAAGAGCGCACCGCCGTCGCAGTAATGCGGCGGGCAGGGCAAACCCCACACGGAGCAAGACCAAATAGGGAGGGATTTCAGCTTCGGCTGGACGCGTGCCGGCTCGGTGCGCCACAACCTCCGGGTAGGTCGCTTGAGCCGCGCAGTAATGCGTGGCCCAGAGGAATGACCGTCCCGCAGCTCACGTTGCGGACAGAATTCGGCTTACAGGTCCGGCTGCCATACAGATTATCCCTTCCCTCCCGCTACCTTGCCATCGCTCGACATGGTGTTCCGTTTCAGAAAATGAAATGGAGATAACATGGAGTCAGCAATCACCGTCAAGGGTCAGGCCACGATA
>JBEKED010000228.1:0-6738 GCA_050014035.1 Terriglobales bacterium | reverse complement strand
ATGGGCCGCTCGGCGACGACGGTCTGACCGCCAGGAGCAAGCGTGGAGCCCACTCCGGGACCTCACCCTAGCCCACGCTCGGCGGCGCCTTCGCCACCGCGCTGCCGCGGACGGCGTTCGATTCTCTCCATGCCTATGTCGTTGGCCAGCTGAATCGAGGCTCGCAGGCCCCAGAGCGCGGGGACGTTCGAACTGCCTATGCGCTGGAAACGTTCGGCTCGGAGCTTGGGGTCATCCCAACCTTCGGTGGCTATGGTGTTCCAGAGGCGATCGATCATTTCGTCTTTTACGTAGAGGAAGCCTGAGCCTTTGGGCGCTTGCAGCCACTTGTGCGGGCTGGAGGAATAGAAGTCGCAGCCTAGATCGTGCAGGTCGAGACGCATCATTCCTGGGACGTGCGCTCCATCTACGGCGGAGATGATGCCTTTGCCGCGGGCTAAGGCACAGAGTTGCTTGGCGGGAAGGACTACTCCGGAGAACGTTGTGATGTGGCTGAAGAACAGGACTCTGGTGCGCGGCGTGATGACGGCGTTGACTAGATTCAATACCTGCTCGGGATTGATGACTGGCTTTGGTAGCGGGAACTTCTTTACTACTATGCCGTAACGCTTGGCGCGCAGGTCCCAGGGGTGCTCGCCTCCGGGATGCTCCTGGTCGGTCATGAGGACTTCGTCGCCTGGCTTGAGGTCGACACCGTTCGCTATGTAGCTGTTGGCTTCGGTGGCGTTTCTTAGGAGCGCGATTTCGTCGCGATGGCAGCCTACGAACTCGGCCAGGGGATCGCGGAACTCGTTCCACGGGCCGTATCCCCAGATGGGATAGTCTTCGGGATCTTCCTGGTTCAGCTTCTCGGTCTTTTCATAAGCTTCGAATACGGCTCTCAGCACGGGAGCTGGGCTTGAGCCTACGGTGCCGTTGTTGAGGTAGATTTCGTCGGGCGGAATCAAGAACTGGCGGCGGAGTTCGCGCCAGTAGGCTTCTTCGTCGTGGTCGAACAGGGAAGGGTCGGGCAGTTTGGAGGGGAGCGACTCCAGTTGCGCCCAGAGATTTCCTCGCCAGACGTTTTTGGGCCAACCCAGAGTGGCGCCCGCGGCCAGCGAGGATGCGAAAGATGACGATAGGAAGTTGCGGCGGTTCAACATGCTCGGGTCCTCTTACTGTGGGCTTGGCCCACTGGACGGCCGAGGACGGTCGTCCTTACGTATTTCAAAAGACGCGCCATAGTACACCTGCTAGCCGGTTCGCGGAAAGGGCGTGGATCTTGCTGTCTCGAATCAACCACTAAGGACACAAAGGAACACTAAGGAAACCCGCATAGGGGCTGAACACTTGTGCTTTTGTAGCCTTCCGGTTAAATCCGGAAATTGGGCGGCTGAGAACGCATGGAAGCGACCTCAGACGCCACTTTGGCGAAAATGACGGGTAACTCGGGGGCTCTGGTTGGCGTCCAAGTAGATGGGAAAACTCCGTCGGTGCAGGCTTGCTATCGGGAGTATAATGGCGGTAACCGACCGGGTTTTTGGGGGTTTCCAAATGTCGTTGCGTAAATGGCTGATCTCCCTGAGTTTAGTTGCGCTATTGGCGATGGTTGCGGCGGCGCAGGCGCCAAGTTCGCAGACACCGCCACAAAACACGCAGACGGCACAACCTCCAAGTACGCCGCAGCAGAATCCAGCGCCGGCTCCGCCTACGGACTCTTCTTCGAGTGACAGCGCCAGCACCCCGGCGCCGGTTGGGGATCCTCCCATCCAAGAACCCGACCCCACCAAGGTCAAACACACGGGCGGCGAGGACGATGTTGATGCCATCGGGAACCGCAACGTCGGCGGGCGCGGCATAGGCGATTGGTACTCGCTCGAAACTGAAATTCGCATGGGCAAACAATACGCCATGCAAGTCGAGAACAGCGTGAAGCTGGTACAGGACCCGGTGGTGAACGAGTACGTCAATCGCATCGGACAGAACCTGGTGCGAAATTCGGACGCCAAGGTGCCGTTCACGATCAAAGTGATCGACTCGGATGAAGTGAATGCGTTCGCGCTTCCGGGTGGATTTTTCTACGTGAACTCGGGGCTGATTCTGGCGGCGGACGAGGAAGCGGAACTGGCGGGGGTGATGGCGCATGAGATTTCGCACGTGGCGGCGCGGCACGGAATGCGGCAGATGACGCGCGCGAATATTGCGCAACTTGCTACGATTCCCTTGATCTTCGTTGGCGGCGGAATTGGGTATGGAATTTACGAGGCAGCGGGATTGGGCTTGCCGCTTACGTTCATGAAGTTCCAGCGCAATTTCGAGGCGGAAGCGGACTACCTCGGGCTGCAATACATGTATAAGACGGGATACGATCCGCAGGCGTTTATCAGCTTCTTCGAAAAGATTCAGGCGAAAGAGAAGAAGAAGCCGGGCACGATCTCGAAGGCGTTTGCTTCGCATCCGCAGACGCCGGATCGGATTGCGGCATCGCAAAAGGAAATTGCCACCATACTTCCGGCGCGGCCGCAGTACATCGTTACCACTTCGGAGTTCGACGACGTGAAAGCGCGGCTGGCTATGATTGAGAACCGGCACAAGGTGATTGAAGAGAAAGATTCGAGCCGGCCCAGTTTGCGGCGCGCCTCGACCAGCGACAAGACTGGCAGCGGCACGGATTCGAGCAGCGATGACGATCGTCCGACGCTGAAGCGGCGCGACGATAGTGGAGGGCAGACGCAACAGCAGTAACGAAAATTACAGTGAGAAGTTGAAACCGGCGGGATAAGCCCGCCGGTTTTTTATTGTTACTCGTTCTGGTAAAGACGAGACAGGCGAGGACGCCCTTGACTCCACGGGCTATTCTGTTACGATCCCGCGGCTACCGACTTTACTGTGATGGTGGTGCCGTCCACTTCTCCGGTTACTTTCGCCTTCGCTCCCGCGAGGTCGTTCAGTTTACTCAGGGCGGCTTGATCCGACGTCTCTAGCGTATAGACTGTGTCTCCCACCACGAGTGCGTACTTCGATCCGTGCTTGATGCAGCCGCGGGTGCAGTTGGCGGCGTTGCCGGGCATTTCGTGTTTTGCTCCGCACATGGCGTCGCTGACTTCGCCGGTCAAGGTCTGGCTCTTACCAGCAGCCAGCGCCGGGATGGCCGCCAGTCCGACCAACATCTGGAACGCAAGAACCGCAGCCGCAATTCGAGTGACTTTCATTTCTTTCTTCTCCTGTGAAACGGAGTAAGGGTTCAATAGATAAATAATCTCCGCTTTCACCCTATGATCTCACAATCACGAGGTTAGGACACGGCTTGCGGCAGGCGGCTACTGCTGTTTGAAACGGATTTCGACTGCCACGGTTTTATCCTTCGCGTCCAAGGTCTCGTGCGTGGTCACGGCCCATTCGGCGCCGCGGGGGAGAATCTTCCTCGTGTCCTCGAGAAATTTCCTGGGATAGTCGGCGTTGTAGGGTTGACCTTCGCGCAAAGTCCACGCTTCTACCATGCGGGCTTTGGCTTGCGTGTCTAGTCCGAGGATCTCGAGTTCTCCCATTTTGTAGAGGTCGCCTTCGACGATGTTCAGGTCGTAATGGACGGTGCTTTTTTCCTCGTCGAATTGGGCTTCGGGTTTGATCTGGACTGCCATGTAGCCGCGGCTGCGGTAGAGTTTGCTTACGTTGTCGAGGTCGTGTAGAAGATGGACGGCGTCGGCGGGCTGACCGGAGGGCAAATGGATTAGTGGCGCGACTTCGGCGGTGGTCAGGGCGGAATTGCCTTTCCAGTCGACGCTGGACGTGGTATAGACTTTGCCGGGCGCCACGGGCAGGATGGCATCGACTTCGATCTCGGCGGATGCTTGATCGTTCGCTGCTGAAGAAGGCTGGGGCACGATGTGCGCGTCGGACGGGCCAAACGCTGCCTTTAAATATCCGCGCTGCAGGTAGACCGGGAGCAGGTCCAGCCTGGCAGTTGCGGCGAGCGCGGTGCGGCCGTACTCGGCTCCGGTGAGGCGGCGCCCTGCGGTGGTTAGCAGAGCAGTTTGGTCGGGCGAGGCTCCGGGGAATTCGAGGTTGCGGATGCGAATGCTGACGTCCTCGACGTGATAGTCGATGGCATGGAGCGGGCCGCCGGATTCGTCTCCGACGCGGAGGTAATCGACGCGGCCGGGAAAGTGCTTCTGGGTGAGGATGGCTTGCAGGGCTTCGGAAACCCGGTCGGGAAGATTGCCGGTTAGCGGCAGCAACTGCTTGAATAACGGAACGTAGCGCTGGGCGGCAGCTTGCAGTTCGTCGTCGGTGAACCAGACGAAATTCTCGAAGTGCGCGGGAACAAGCTTGCTCTGGTCGACGTCAGTTAATTGCAAGTCGAGCTTCACACCGGCATCGGACGAAGAATAGGAATAGACAACCTGGTTGAAGAGGCCGGACTCGCCGAGGCGCTGGACGGCTTCTTTGAAATCGCCGTCCGCGGCGTCCTGGCCGAGTTGCAGGCCGCTGGCGGCTAGAATTTCTTTGTCGGTGTAACGGGTGGTGCCGGTGACTTTGAGGGCGAGAAGCTTGGTGGTGGTCGCGGGCAGGGCTTTTCCACTGCGTGGAGGGGAAGCCTTTTGGGCTGCGGCGTGAGAAAGAAGAAAGGAAAAGAGAAGGATGAGGTGGGCGAGCCTGTTCATCTCATGGGTCCCTTTCTTGCTCTCCGTGAAAACTGGTTGCGTGCTCTACGCTGTCTTCGCCAGCCTGAGTTCTTCGGGTCCGCTGATGGCGTAGTGCTGCTCAGGGACGGGGAAGCCGGCATGGGCAAAGGTATCGTGGATCAGGCGGTTGGTGTCGAAATATACCTGCCAGTAGTGCTGGTTGTTGCAGTAAGGACGAACTGCCAGCACCGGGCCGGCGAGGTTGAAGGTGAGGATCTCGACGTCGGGGGCGGGAACGGTCATCACGTTGGGCAACAGCGCCAGCGCGGGTTTCAGCAAGGCAATGGCCGCCTGGGGATCGACAGCGTGCGCCAATTGCGCCGTCAGTTCCACTCGGCGGTAGGGGTTGGCGGAAAAGTTCTGGATGGTGTCGCCGAAGATCTTTCCATTGCCGACCATGGTGCGGACGTTATCCGGGGTATTGATGGTGGAGGCAAAAAGGCCGATCTGCTCGACCGTTCCGGTTACGCCGGCGGCGGTAACGAAGTCGCCAACCTTGAAGGGCTGGAGGATCACGAGGAAAACGCCGCCGGCGAAGTTCGAGAGCAAGCCTGACCAGGCCATGCCGATGGCGACACCAGCGGCTGCGATGAGAGCGGCGAAGCTGGTGGTCTCGACTCCGAAGAAGCCGAGCAGGGCGATGACCAAAACGATATTCAGCAGGGCGGCTACGGCGGAGTCGATGTAGCGGATCAGAGTGGGATCGATTTTCTGCCTGGTCATGGCACTGCCGATGAGTCGAATGGCGAGGCCGATCAGCCAACGGCCGATGATCCAGATGGCAATGGCGCCGAGAATTTTCAGACCGACCGTGGTGAGCATGGTGGTTACGGTTTGCATCATGGCGTTGAGATCGAAGTTCATAGATTGTCCTCCGCGGGCTTTTATTGGCGTGGTTTATTGGCCTGGGGAGACATTCTACCTGCGGAGTTGCGGCTTGACTACGGGCGGGTTTCAAGGTGTTTCGAGGCACCGACGGAAATGCCAATGAGCGCAGGGCGTCCGCCACGGCAGGACGGGCGAGACGCCCGTCCCTCCACTAACAAAACCAGCTTATTTGGAGCGCTTGGCGGAAGTGGAGGTGGGGAAATTCTTTTCTTTTACGGCGATGTCCATGAAGGCCTTGGCGGCTCGGCTTAGCGCTTTGTCTTTGCGGAAGACGAGGGCTAGGTCGCGGCGGATTTGGGCGTCGGTTAGCGTGATGGCGACCAGGGCTTTGGCGCGGATATCTTCTTCGATATTGGAGCGCGCGATGAAGCCTACTCCGACGTCGGCTGCTACAAAACGCTTGAGCAGTTCGCTGGAGTCGAGTTCCATGGCGAGTCTTGGTTTCAGGTGATGGTCGTAGAACAGGGCGTCGAGCGCGTCACGGGTGTGGCCGAGTTTGGGCAGAACCAGCGGATAGGTTGAGACCTCGGCTACGGTGACGGTTTTTTTCGCGGCCAGGGGATGTTGCGGGGCGGTGATTACGACTAGTTCGTCGCGATGAATCATCTGCGCTTCGAGACGATTGTCGTTTACGGGCAGCGAGACTACGCCGAAATCAACCGCGTTTTCGAGGATGGACTCGAGGATGCGAGCGTAGTCGGAGCGCTTGATGTTCACGGCGACATTTGGATAGTCGCGTTTGAATTGCGCGAAGACCTCGGGCAGGATGTGGAGGCAGGTGCCCTCGTTGGCTCCGACTACTATTTCACCTCGGGGGACGCGCTCGGTTTCGGCGATTTCGGTGAGGATGGTCTTGCGGCGCTCGAGCGTTTCCTCGGCGTATTTGAAGAACAATTTGCCGGAGGCGGTTAGGGAGACTCGGCCTCCGGAGCGGTCTAGCAAGCGGGCGCCTACTTCTTCTTCGAGGGCGCGGATTTGGGATGAAATCGCGGGCTGAGTGCGGAAACGCTTCTCGGCTGCGCGGGAGAAGCTGGAAAGGCGCGCTACTTCGAGGAAGATTTCTAGCTGATCGAAATCCATGTTGGCGTCGTCAACACACTATAACGAGGAAGACCTGATCGGCAAGGGCTGGGGTGGCGGCGGTTGTTGGGAGCTGGCTAGTGAAACGGAAGCGGGGTTTTCTGGA
>JBEKED010000227.1:0-6753 GCA_050014035.1 Terriglobales bacterium | reverse complement strand
TGGGAGCGGCGCGTGCATGAACTGAGCGGACGCACCGATCTCGAATACATGTGCGAATTGAAGCTGGACGGCATGTCGCTGGCGCTCGTCTACAGCGACGGACATCTGGAGCGCGGCATCACCCGCGGCGATGGCAGCGTCGGCGAGGACGTGACTTTGAATGTGCGGACGGTGCGCTCGATCCCGCTCTCGATTTCGAAAGACAAATTGAAAAAGTCCGGGATTCCCGTCGATTTTGAAACCCGCGGCGAAATGCTGATGCCGCTCGCTGCCTTCCGCAAACTGAACGAAGAACGCGAGCGGCAGGGACTGGCAACTTTCGCCAATCCGCGCAACTTTACGGCGGGAACCATACGGCAACTGGAACCGTCGATTACCGCGCAGCGCAGGATGGATTTCTTCGCCTACTTTTTATTAAAAGATGGCCGGACTTTTTTCGACCGCCAATCGAAAACCATGGATGCGCTCACACTGGCCGGGTTTAAGGTGAATCCCAATCGCACGCTGGCGAAAAATCTGGGCGAGGTCTGGAAATTCATTCAGAGCTGGGAAAGCAAGCGCGAATCGCTGCCTTACGAAATTGACGGGATCGTCGTCAAGGTCGACCGCACGTCGTGGCAGCGCGAACTTGGCTTTACCGGAAAGGCTCCGCGCTGGGCGATTGCCTACAAGTTCGCGGCGCGGGGAGCGGTGACGCAGATTGAAGACATCGTTCCGCAGGTGGGCCGCACCGGCAAGCTCACGCCGGTGGCTTGGCTGAAACCAGTTCCGATTGGGGGCACGACGGTTTCGCGCGCGACGCTGCATAACATGGATTTCATCGAGCAACTGGGAATCAAAATCGGCGACTGGGTCGAGGTAGAGCGCGGCGGGGATGTGATTCCGAAAGTGGTGAAGGTAGTCGAGGACAAAGACCACCCTCGCGGCCACAAGCAGTTTGAAATGCCGGAGCATTGCCCCGTGTGCGGGGGCAATGTGGTGCGCACTCCGGGTGAGGCGGACCATCGCTGCGTGAATGCGAATTGTCCGGCCAAGCTGCAGGGCACAATTCTGCATTTTGCCTCGCGGCACGTCATGGATAACGACGGCCTCGGCGAAGCGCTGGTGAATCAGCTTACCGAGCGCGGCCTGGTCAAAAATGTCGCCGATCTTTACCGGCTAACCAAAGACGACCTGTTGCAGCTCGAACGCATGGGTGACAAGTCGGCGGAGAACGTGCTGGCGGAAATCTCGGCCTCTAAGAAGCTGCCGCTTGAGCGTGTGATTTATGGCCTCGGCATACGGTTTGTGGGCGAGCGCACGGCACAGTTTCTAGCGGAGCACTTCGGCTCGCTGGACGCAATCATGAAGGCGAGCGCGGAGGAACTGGAAGAAGTAAACGAAGTCGGGCCGCGCATCGCGGAGAGCATTGTGGAATTTTTCGCCGATGAACACAATCGCAAACTGGTGAGCGATTTGCGCAAGGCCGGGCTGATGTTTACCGGGCAGAAGAAAGAAAAAGGCACGAAGCTCGCGGGAAAGACTTTTGTGCTGACCGGCACACTGGCGCGCCACACGCGCGACGAAGCGAAGAAAATGATTGAAGATGCAGGCGGCCGCGTTTCCGGCTCTGTGAGCAAGAAAACGGATTACGTGGTCGCAGGCAGCGACGCTGGATCGAAGCTGGATAAGGCTCGCGAGCTGGGCGTTAGCGTGATTGGGGAAGAAGAACTCGAAAGACTCGCCAGGTAGCGTTAGAATCCGGCGATCAAGCACGCGGTCCCAATCCGCTCAAACTAGCGATACACTCCTCGCGCACACTCCAAATCTCCGATAGCGAACGCCCTGCAACCTCACGCTGATCGGTAATCCACTGCGCCAGGAATTGCTTGTGAACGCTAGTCTTGTAGTCCGTGATCTGCATCGGGTCGATATCTTCCTCAAACAGAAAATGCGATATTGGCTGGGCTGGAGCTTGATTCGCTGGAGATCGATTCCAAGACCGCATCAAATCGATTCGTTTCCCTGCCACTCGCAGGTAGCAGTGTGCCTCGGGCAAAACGGTCAGCCCGTGTCTCGCTAGAACTTTGCCGACACCGGGAGTATTCTGCCCGCTCATCTCGTAGATCCCAAGAACTAACGCGATATCCAAACCTTGTTCGATCGCTAACCGGCGAAGGAGCGCATGTTTTGTACTGCACGTCCCGTGCCCCTCCGACAAAACGATCAGCGGGGCCTCGGGACGTGAATTACGTGCATAGGGTAAGCGGTGGATATACTGCCCAGCGGAGCGCAGATCTTTCTTGCCCAAAAGGAGGAAAGCAGACGTGAGGGGACCGGCGGTCCGGAAAGCAACTGGATCGAGAGATCTCCATGAGTGCATCAAAAAAATCCGCCAGCCCTCACTTCACTTCTTTGCGGTCGGCGGCAAGATGCCGTTCTGGCGCAGATACATTGCGGCCTGGGTGTAGTGGTCAGCCCAATTGCTGGCGATGCCCAGAGCAAACCGTGCGCGTGAGATTTGCTGGCCGCCGGGACCGCCGGTGGTTGTTTCCCCCAGCTTCGAATCATCCATTTTGGCGAGGGCGTCGGCGCAGAAATCAAACGAAGCCTTGAGCGCGGCTACCAGCTTGTCTTTCGCGTCCGTATCCTTCACTTCTTCGACCTTCGGAGCGGGTACGGCGGCGGCACCGCTGCACAAGCCATAGTTCGCCTCGACCATGTGGGCGACGAGATGACCGAAAGTGATCTGGTCAACGCTAGGCTTGAAGCTGAATTTGTCGGCGGGCATGGCCTCGACGGCGGCAATCGTGTTCTTCTGGCGATTGGGCATAATGTCGCGCAGCGCGCTGCTGACGGGGTTCTGGACCTGCGCTGGCGCGGTTGCGGCTGGCGCAGGCGCGGTTTGGGCAATGGCTGCGGCGATCAGAAACAACGCCGGAATCAAAAGAGTCTTCTTCATTTTTCGTGTTCTCCTGGTGAGGGGAATTAGAATAGCGCGCCCGAGAGATGTGCGCCACTAGGCTCCATTCGTGGTAGTGGCTGAATTTCTTGCCGGCTGTCTTGACGGCGGGTCGTCCTGGGCGAGAGCCTGCCCTGAGATTGCCGAAGGGATGCCCACCAGACAGCCGCCGGGCCGGCGGCGCTACCTGGAGAGTACTCGGCAGCGGGTAGTGGCTCATTTTGCCAAAACATTACCACAAAGGACACGAAGGTCCACGAAGGAAAGCCGGAGAACAAAGAGCTTCGTGGCACTTTGTGTCCTTCGTGGTTCAGGTTTTGAGGGCGCGTCGTCAAATTGAGCCACTACCCGGCAGCGGTTGCCCTTGCATAGCCCCCACGACAGGTCTAGGATTTGTGCAGCTGGCTCGGCGGTTGCCGGCTTCCCGTCTAATTTTCCTCCCGCTGAGAGGAGTACTCCCATGTCAGTGCGTCTCGCTATCCCTCGCCGATTTTCAACTTCGTTGGCTCTGGTTTGTGCTGTCGTTTGCGTTGCCCTCTTCCTGGTGATCCCAGCCTGGGGTGGCGGCAGGACGAAAATCTTGTACCGTCCCAAGCCAAACCAGGGAGCGCATTTCTGGGGAACTATGGTTTTCGACAGTGCCGGCAATCTGTACGGCACAACGCAGCAGGGAGGCATCATCCCCTGCGGGCCCCAACAGGGCTGCGGTACCGTTTTCGAGCTGTCTCCTCAGCCCGATGGCACGTGGACGCCGCAGGTTCTCTACCGCTTTAAGGGAGGCACGGATGGGGAACTGGTGTATTCCGGTGTGATTCTGGATAGCGCGGGCAGTCTCTATGGCACGACGTCATCCGGCGGCAATGTGCAAAATGGCGGATACGGTTACGGCACGGCCTACGAACTCTCCCCGGGGGCGGACGGATGGACGGAGACCTTGCTTCACACTTTCGCGCTTCAGGCAGGAGACGGGGAAGCCCCTGTAGGGCCAGTGACCTCCGACCAGAGTGGCAATTTGTATGGCACCACCTACGAGGGCCTCAATCCATGCGGTTATGGCACGGTCTACGAGTTGTCTCCGAATCCACAGGGCGGGTGGACCGAAAACATTTTGCACTGCTTCGATGGCAATAACTCCGACGGCACGTATCCGTCCGCGGGTGTCATCTTCGACCCGGCGGGGAACCTGTATTCCACAACCTTTCTTGGCGGGCCGAACGGAGATGGCACCGTCTTTGAACTTTCACCGTCAGGTGGGAGTTGGCCCGAAGACATCCTTTACAGTTTTGGTCAGAATGGCAGCGGAATCTATCCCTATGCAACCGCTGTCCGCGATAAGGATGGGAACTTGTACGGGATCTTTTATGGCGGCGTATTTGAGTTGACGCCATCCGGCGGCGGCTGGACTTACTCCACGATCTACGAGTCGCAGTCTGGCCTCCATGGCGTGGCACCGAACTCCCTGATCATCGACGAAGCGGGCAATCTGCTTGGCACGGCCGAAGGCGGCTCCAGTTCTAACTGCCATGGCGGCGGGTGCGGTGCGGTTTTCAAACTCACCCACCGCGAAAAAGGATGGCAGATGACCGTGCTCCACAACTTCCCGGGAGGCGCCGGCGGAGCCGATCCTTACGGGGGCCTGGTCATGGATCAACAGGGGAATCTCTACGGCACCACCTACGACGGCGGACGCAAGGGATGTAGAGATGGCGGCTGCGGCGTAGTGTTTGAGATTTCCGCTAAGCCAGAGTGAGGCCTTCTGTGCCGTCGACACTCTTGTCGGCACTATGAAGGCTGACGCATACTCTTCTGCGCTATCCTGATAGCATGCATTCGCACGGCGCGCACGGGCATAGTCATGGGACGGGGCGGGTGCTGCGCATCTCGCTGGCCGTCACCATGGTTTACGTTGTGCTGCTGCTGGTGGCCGGCATCCGCGCGCACTCGCTGGCGTTGCTTTCCGAGGCGGGACATAACCTTTCCGACTTTCTGGCGCTGCTGTTGTCGCTAGTCGCGGTGTTTCTGGAAGGCCGTCCTCCGTCCGCGACCAAGACCTACGGCTACCGGCGCGCCGGAGTGCTGGCAGCGCTGGTCAACGCGCTGTCGCTGGTGGCGGTATCGTTTTTTATTTTCTACGAGGCAGTTCGGCGGATCCAGCATCCGGAGCATGTGCGAGCCGCGGTGATGATTTGGGTGGCGGCGGCGGGCGTAGTGATGAACGGCGCGATCGCGCTGCTGCTGTGGCGTTCGGGGCGCGATGTAAATGTGCGCAGCGCGCTCCTGCACGAGGTGGGTGACACGCTCTCGACTGCGGCCGTGATTGTGGGTGGTTTTGCCATCCTGTGGACGGGACAATACTGGATTGACGCAGCGCTGTCGTTCGCGATCGGCGCGCTGATTTTGTGGTCGAGCATCGGCATCGTGCGTGAGACGCTCAACATTCTGCTGGAGGGAACGCCGCGCGGCATGAGCCTGGAGGCCGTGGAATCGGCGATGCGGGCAATCACCGGCGTGAGCGATGTGCACGATCTTCATGTGTGGAGCATTGGCTCCGAAAACCACGCGCTCTCCGCGCATGTGAAAATCGCCGACATGGCGACTTCGGAGAGCGACACAATTCTGCGGGAGATCAACGAAAAACTCGGCCAGGCTTTTGGCATCCGCCATACGACGATTCAGTTGGAGCACGTAGTCTGCGAAACGGCGCACAGTTGTGTGATCGCAGTGCGGGAAGAAGAGCGGGAGGAAGCACGTGCACACGCGCACGGCGATCACGAACGCCACGATCACGAACGCTGACTGGTCGTTGGTCGTTGGTCGGTAGCTGTTGGTCGTCAGTCGTTGGTCGTCAGGGCAAGGGGGTTTGCTAACGACCATCGACTAACGACCAGCGACCGCCTTTAGTTTTGCCGGCCGTAAATTTCTCTAACCGTCTCGATGGTATCGGCATCCTCCGGAAGCTTATCCGTGCGCAGGCGCACGATCCGTGGAAAGCGCAGCGCGTAGCCGCTCTCGTGGCGCGAG
Organism: Terriglobales bacterium; assembly: GCA_050014035.1. Taxonomy (GTDB): domain Bacteria; phylum Acidobacteriota; class Terriglobia; order Terriglobales; family Acidobacteriaceae; genus Acidiflorens. The sequence continues at coordinate 791 of JBEKED010000227.1, read as the reverse complement.
GAGCGCATCATGTTGTTGAAAGCAACCTCCAAGACAACTTTGGGTTCCACTTCCAGCCGCAGTCCGTGTTCGCTGATCTTATGGGCGAGAAACCACTGCGTCATTTCGGAAATCTCGGCGTCCGTAAGCCCGGAGTAGGCTTTGCCGATGTTCACCAGGCGCTCGCGATCCCACACTGCAAAGGTGTAGTCGCTGAGCACTCCGATGCGCTTGCCGTGTCCGTACTCGACCGCGGTCACGACCACGTCGAGCGTGGCCAGTTCCCGTTTCATCTTGAGCCACGACTTGCCGCGGCGACCAGGAGTGTAGAAAGAGTCGAGATCCTTGATCATCAATCCCTCGTTCCCGCGATTGCGCGCGGCGGTGAAAAGGGTTTCGAGATCTTCGATCAAATTGGCGTAGGCGACCGGAGCGCGGAGCACCCGTGCGCGGGGAAATTCAGTGGCGGCAAAAGCGAAGAGATTTTGCGATGCGCCTTTGGAGCCTGCCGAGTTGTGCTCGGCTGGACGGCCGAGGGCGGCCGTCCCTACGTGGTCCGTGGTGGAATCCGAGTTTGCCAGCGACTTCATTAGTTTGTCGAGCATTTCTGCCCGGTCGAGCAGCGGACGATCCAGTTGGAGTTGGCCGTCCGCGTAGAGAACATCGAAGACTAAATAGGCTACCGGGACATCCTGCATCAACTGGGCGCTCACTTTTTTGCGGCCAAGCCGCTGTTGCAGCGTGCTGAAGGGGAGGGCGCGGCCTTGCCCCTTTGAGTTCCAGGCGACGATTTCCCCGTCGAGAATCGCGGC
>JBEKED010000226.1:0-6805 GCA_050014035.1 Terriglobales bacterium | reverse complement strand
AACATTAATCCGAGCGCCGAAAAGAACAGGGTGAGTAGACGTCCCCAGTTCTGCATTTGCAAGACTCCATAACCGGCGAGGATGTGTACCAGGCCAAAGACGACGACGGACAAAGCAGCCACGTGCCCCGCCGAGTGCATAAAGCGTTCGACGGCCGTGCCTTCTGCGGCTAAGGACGCCAACTTGGCCGCCAATCCGCTAAAGAGCAACAGCGAAAGCCCTAACAGCAGCGACAACAGACCACGCAGAATCTGATAGAAGCCGACCAGAGTGACACCAAGTGGGCGCATAACTCCTCCAACTCCAAAAGTTAGGGAGAAATATAACACAGGGGCAAGGTGTCAGGTCTCAGGTGTCAGGTGGCAGGAAAATCCCGGCGCGCGGGCTTTGGTTCTCCTGAGAAATAAACTCCCCCCGCTGCTTACCGTTGAGATGGAAGCGCGTCTAACCCGCCAACCAGGGGTGGGCCCGCGACTCGCGGCCCGTTTCAGACAATTCGGATCAGCGCACATCGAAGGAGGCATTCTCATGTTTCAACAAATGTTTCAAAAAACGCTTCGAGCATCTTTGCCCGCAGCCCTGTTCTGCCTGTTGATGACAGCCGCGTCGGTCACAACTTCGGCGCAATCGTTCGTACTCGATCTGCCGCTGCAAAGCCAGCGGGCGGAGATTTCCCAACGCATCGGCATCACCGATATCACGATCAGCTATCACCGGCCGCTGGTGAATAACCGCAAGGTCTGGGGCGCGCTGGTTCCCTACGGCCAGGTGTGGCGCGCGGGCGCAAACGAAAACACGACGATCACATTCAGCGATCCTGTCCAGATTGAAGGCAAGCCGCTCGGCAAGGGCACCTACGGTTTGCACATGATCCCCAACGCCGACGAGTGGACAATTATTTTCTCCAAGAACTCCACGTCTTGGGGCGCGTTCACCTACGACCAGGCCGAAGATGCCCTGCGTGTGACAGTGAAGCCTCAGGCCGCTGACATGCACAACGCGCTGACTTACGATTTCGACCAACTACAGCCGGATTCGGCGCTCGTCGAACTGGAATGGGAGAAGATAGCCGTCCCCTTCAAGGTCTCGGTCGATGTGCACGATGTGGTCGAGGCCAGCCTGAAGAAACAGCTCCGCAATCTTTCGCAGTACACCTGGATGAGTTGGGACGACGCCGCGAATTACCTGCTTTCGGAAAAGATCGCGCTGGATGAGGCGCTGACCTATGCCAACAAGTCGATTGAAAATGAAGATCGTTACGACAATGAGATGACCAAGTCGAAGGTCCTGACCGCGCTCAATCGCAAGGACGAAGCCACGAGGGCGCAAAAGAAGGCGCTCGATCTGGCCAATCCGTTGCAGGTTCACCTTTATGCGCGCCAACTGCAGGGTGAGAAGCGCAGCGCGGAAGCCTTCGCCATCTTCCGCGAAAACGCGAAGAAACATCCCGATCAGTGGTTCGTGCACACGGGTATGGCGCGTGTTTACAGCTCCGAGGGCAAGTTCGACGACGCCACCAAGGAAATGAAAATGGCGCTAGCAGTCGCTCCCGATGCCCAGAAGAGCTATCTGGATGGTCTGGAGAAGAAGCTGGAGGCCAAGCAGGACATAAACCAGTAGCCATCAGGCGGTGACGCGGCGGGCTTCCGCACCCTGCGCCGCCTGCGTCGCCTTACGGCAGTCCGCTTTCGCGGGATGGAATCCAGGAGTTAAAGGAGGCAGCGATGAAGATCAAACACATTCGCACTTATCTCATCGTGTGCAGCCTGCTTGTCTTCCTGCAGCCCCTGCGCGGATTCGCACAGCAGAATTCCGAGACAGCCAAAACAGAAGCTCAGACAGCGCTCCCGGAACGCGACGGGCAGCACGATTTTGATTTCGAGTTGGGCACTTGGAACATTCACCTCAAGAAACTAATGCGTCCTCTGACGGGCTCGACCACCTGGGTCGAGTTTGACGGTTCTTCCGTCACCCGAAAAGTTTGGGATGGGCGCGCTCAGTTGGAACAGTTCGAAACCGATAGCTCTATCGCCGGCCACATCGAAGGCTTGACCCTGCGTATGTACAATCCTCAATCCCACGAATGGAGGCTTTATTGGGCGAATAGCAAAAATGGCATCATGGACCCACCGCAGATCGGCGAATTCAAGAATGGACGCGGTGAGTTTTACGCCCAGGACATCCTGAACGGAAAGAGCATCCTGATTCGATTTGTTTGGTCGAACACCACCACGATCACCCCGCACTTCGAACAGTCATTCTCGGACGATGGCGGCAAGACTTGGGAAGTGAACTGGATTACGGATCAGACGCGAGTGCGCGGGAAAGAAGAATCGGACAAGGCGCAGTGAATCGGAATGTTGGAGTCCACGAGATTCACCGCGCCTTGTCCGGCGGAAGCGCATCCGGCGCGGGTGCATCCGTTAGATATCCTTTTTCAATCTCCGCCAACATGCAGTCGATATCGCTAACCGGATATGCGAACCGAGCAGCGGCGCGGATGGCTTCGAGTTTCTTGCCAATTTCACCGAGAGGCTCAAAGTGTCGGACCATAGCTTGTCACCCAATGCGACTGCTGATAACGCCAGGCACTTCATGTAGCACTTTAACTTCCTTGCCCATTCGTCTCCCCACTTCGACCATGGCAGCCAGCGTGTCGTCGTCGGTTTCGGACGCGCGCACAATTTCGAGCACTTTCATCTCCTCCACGGGATTCGAAAAGCGCATGCCGGCACACTGCTTGGCGCGGTAAGTGGCGCTGGCGATTTCGGTCACGCTGAGCCACGACGTATTCGCGGCGAGAAGGGTTGCCGGGCGGCAGAACTTATCGAGCATGATGAAAATTTCCAGCTTCGATTCCATTTCGTCGGGAACGGCTTCGATGACGAGATCGGCCTGGCGCGCAGCTTCGTCGACTGAACCGGCGTATTCGATGCGCGAAAACGCCGCGTCGGCAGCGGCCGCATCAGTCTGGCCGACCTCGACGGCTCGGTCGAGTTGAGCGCGAATTTCCGTCCCGGCCTGGCGCAGCGCGTTCGGAAAAAGGTCTTCGAGAATCGTGTGATACCCGCCGAGAGCGGACGCATGTGCAATTCCCCGGCCCATCATGCCCGCGCCGATCACAGCAATCGTGCGGACTTCCGTCACTCTTTGCCCTCTTTACCGGCCTGCTCTATGCGCTGCACCACGCTCTCATAGCTTGGTTCAGACTTGCGGATATATTCGCCCAGGCGGGCGCACTCCTCTTTGGTCATCATCGGGACGGAGGCGCTGACGCGGCGCAGAGTGGTGGCGATGTCGTCGATGTAATTCATGAGGCGGATCAGTTCTCCAGTTGCGGACATGAAGGCTCCTTGCGTAAATTATGCCGCGGCCCGAAGTCGAAAGCGGCGACCGCAGCCAGCGTACTATTCATTGTTCAACAGGCGGGCAGATTTAGCAAAGGGCGACCGCGCTCGGCAGCGCGTCAGCTTCACTACAGAACGCGGAGAGAGCAAGAAACCACCAAGGGCACTAAGGACCACGAAGGAAAAACTGCGGCTCAAAGGCTTCGTGTACTTCGTGCCCCTGGTGGTTACGGTTCGCAGGACGCGCTATTCAAGCCGATGAAAGCGTCTAAAGCGCTCATGGCCATCCTTGCCCATATAGCGCTCCAGAACCGGGGGATCGGTCTGGCGCAGGTCGACGATCACCAGGCCATCGACCACATCGGAGAATTTGCGGTCTAGATTGAAGCCTACCAGCTTGCCGCCCACCTTCGCATACTGCTTCAACAGAATGGGCAAGCCCTTCCCATCCTCTTCGACATCCGAGATGGGCTCGGCGAGTTCTTCGAGATCGCGCGACAAACTACACAGCGCACCGCAATCCCAGCGCCGAAGCTTAGGAGCACGGAACGGAGTGCGTGCCTGGATGAGGTCGGCAAACTCGCGGCCCTCTTCATCCTGATCTTGGCGCTGCTCAAAGTAGCGCACGATCATCTCGCGCGACAAGCTGTTGTACTCATTGCTGATGCTGACCGCTCCGAACAGCACTGGAGCCTCGGGATGCGCCGCCACGAAACGCGCGATGCCCTTCCACAACAGAAGCAGTGGCGCATACTGGCGTTGATACTCGGGACGCACGAACGAGCGGCCCAGTTCCAGAGCCGAACCAATCTTCAGAAAAAGCCGCGCATCATATTTGAACACGGTGTTGGTGTAGAGTCCCTTGATGCCGTGGGCGCGAATAATCGCATCGGTCTCACCGGCTCGGTAAGCTCCGGCTAATTCCTGTTTCTCCTTGTTCCAGAGCAGAAGATGCCAGTAATAGCTATCGAACTGATCGATGTCGGCGCTGCGTCCGGTACCTTCTCCAGCGGCACGGAACGTGACTTCGCGGAGGCGTCCCAGTTCATCGAGCGCGTGCGGCAACTCCGAAGCGCGCGCCGCATACACGGCGAATTCTGGATTTTCAACCAGCAGGCGTTCGGCGGGCAACGCCGCGATATCCGCGATTACGAATCGCGAAGGCACCTCGGCGGCAATCGGCTCCTGCGGTTTGCGCGGCAGTGCAGCACGCACTTTCGTGGGAATGGAGATTGGTTTCTTGCCGCGATACGACAGCAGATAAGTTCGCAGACGAAGATATTCCGTCGCCTCCTCGTCGTTGTCGAGACTGGCAATTAACTCCGATGGAATGGCCTTGCCAATACGAATCTGTACGTTCTTTTCACGCTGCTGCAGAAACTCTCCCAGCAGAAAGAGCGTTCGCAGCCGCGGATTGATCAAACCCAGCAACTGAAACGTCCCACTGTTACGACCACAGAAAAATACCGGCAACGCGGTCGCACCGGTCTTACGCACCAGGCGAGCGGCCACGGTGCTCCATGTCGGATCGGTAATCTGCCCTTCGCGCACATTCCACGCCGAAACTTCGCCAGACGGAAAGACGGCCAACGCGCCACCCCCTCGCACCCATTCCATCGCTTCTTTCAGTGGCTTCACATTCTTATCGACAGACGACGGCGTATGAAAAGGATCTACGAATATGCAATGCGAATGTAATTGAGGAATGTCTTTGAGCAGCGAGTTAGTGAGTATCTTGACGTCCGCGCGCACGCGCGAAAGAAGCACAGCCAGCGCCGCCCCGTCGAGCACGCCAAAAGGATGGTTGGCGACCGCCACCAAAGGTCCTTTAACCGGAATGCGTTCGAGGTCGGCGGGCTGGACCTCAAGCTTTACTTTCATCTCGGCCAGCAGCGCCTGCAGCCAAAGCCCCGTCGGCGCCGTGCTCACGCGTTGATAGAGCTCGCGTGCCTGCTCCATGGGAATAAATTTTTCCGCAAACCCTGGGAGCCCCGGCAAAAGCGGCGGCTCGGCCAGTGCGCCTCGTCTTTCCGTCTCCACCCGCAACTTAGGCATAGTTAATTTTTGCTGGCCTAGATTGCAGCTTCGTTACGACACGGTTAACGTTTAGTGAATAGACATACCCTTAGTACCCAAATAGTAATCGCAGGCAACATTTCTGAGTTCGTCAGGAGAACGGAGTTACCTGAATCCTGAGACCTGAACTTCTTACCCTTCAAGCTTAAAACGAGTCTCGGCCAGCCGATAAAGCCGCCGCCAGAGCAACCGATTGGTAGTAACCACCACGGCGGCCAAGGCAATCGTGCTCGCCAGCAACATGTTGAAATTCTTGGCATCGGTCGCCGCGGAAATCATGGCGCCGATGCCTACGGTTGAATAAATTTGGCCTTTGAGATGCGCATATTCAGCGACGATGCTCACATTCCAAGCACCGCCCGAGGCCGTAATCATCCCCGTAACCAGAAAAGGAAAGATGCCAGGCAAAATCAGTTTGCTCCAACGCTCCCAGCCGCGAAGGCCGAATACGCTGGCAGCTTCCTTCAGGTCGGTGGGAATGGCCATGGCGCCCGCGATCACGTTGAACAGTATGTACCACTGCGTGCCGAGCAGCAGCAGAACAATCGAGCCGAAGCCCAGCCCTCCGCCCAGTCGAATCAGCACCAGCAGCACCACCGGGAATACCGCCGTGGCCGGAACCGAGGCGGCAATCTGGGTGAGCGGTTGCGCGATGCGCGCCAGGCGCGGGTTGAAGCCAATGGCGACGCCAACCGGAATCGTCCACAGCGCGCCCAGCAAGAGTGTGACATTCACACGCAGCCAGGTGGCGAAAAGGCCGATGCCGATCTGGCGAAAATCAGAACCGTGCAGACTGGTCAAGATCATCACGACTCGCACAACGGCATAGCCGATCGCGCCCAGAGCCGCGGCTCCCACGACTCGCCAGAGCCACAAGACCGCGATGTTCTCGCCCGCAGATTCGACGCGAATCTCATTTTTCCGTCCGAAGTAATGCACCATCTGCTCGCGCAGCGGGCGAACGGCGCGCTTGCGAAACAGCGCCACGCCACGCGACCGCCGAAGAAAATCCAGCACCCAGGAAGTCGGGGTGGTCGCGCTCTCCACTTGCTCCATCTTGAATTTCTCAGCCCAGGCAATCACCGGACGCCACACCAACTGGTCAATCAGCACAATCACCGCGACCATGGTGACAATGCCCAGAAGAATGGAGCGCGTGTCGCCGTCATCGGCTGCGGCCTGAAGATATGACCCCAGCCCGGGCAGGCGGAAATCGCCAAACTGCTCGCAGGCCATCAGAAAAAACCAAGCTCCGGCGACCGACATCATCGAATTCCAAACCAGTCCGATGGTGGCGAAAGGCAATTCGATTTCGAGGAAGCGCTGCCACCGGTTGAAACGGTAAATCGTGGCCGCCTCCCGCATCTCGCGCGGAATGCTTT
>JBEKED010000225.1:0-6809 GCA_050014035.1 Terriglobales bacterium | reverse complement strand
GGATACAAAACCGCAGCGTTCTGCTCCATGTGCGGGCCGAAGTTCTGCTCCATGAACTACTCCAGCAAGGTGGACGAATACAACAAGCAGGTGCATGGACTGGAGAAGAAGGACTACTCGGGTCTGGTAGAGAAGCTGGTTACGATCAAGTAGGCATCCTCCTGTTTTGCAAAATGGAGATATGTTTCACGTGAAACACTATGCAGCTAATTTTGTACGTACATGCGATGTACATACATCGACAAGTTATTGATAATACTTAGGCTTGCAGCGATGGAGCGGGGGCACTATCGCGCGGTATTCATGTCGAAGTCCCCATCCTGCCGCAAAAACGCGATTAGGATGGGGCACCCGCCGGTCCTACGTTCGTGGCTGATCTACGGCTGATAAATCTGCACGTTGTTGAGGGCGGTCCCCTCATAGGAGGCCCACCCGCCGAGGCAGTACAGCTTGTCCTTGTAGACTGCGGAACCGCCGAACGCTTCGGTCTGCGGCAACGGAGCCAGCGTCTTCCAAGCGTCTTTGGATGGCTCGAACGATTCGGTTAAGCTGAGCGCCGGCGAGCCCGAGACGCCGCCTTGATAGCCCCCGGCGACGTACATATATTTAGCGATGCCGCCACCGCAAGCCTGGTTTCGGACCGTGGGATCAGCAGCGTAGGATGTCCATGTATTTGTGGTCGCGTCGTAGCCTTCGTTGTCGCCGGTGTCCCCGCCGGACGTATACCCATCGGCGGCCAAGATCGCGGATCCGACCAGCCCTACCGAAGGCTCCGACTTTGCAACCAGCAACGGCGCTTCTTCCGTCCAGGTATCGGTCGCCGGGTCGTAGCTTTCGACATTGGCAAACCTCGTGCCGCTGTCCTCCCCGCCGATCACGTAGATGATGTTCTTCTCCACGACCGCCCCGATGCTGTCCCGCACCGTTGGCATCGCGGCTTTCCCCGACCACGTCTTCGTCTTCGGGTTGTACGCCCACACTGCATTGGTTGCTCCTCCACTTGTGTCCCCACCAATGACGTACAAGATATTCTTCACCACCGCCGCGGCGCCGTCTGCGGTTGCCGTGGGCAGGGGCACGCCCGCAGTCCACGTATTCGTGACTGGGTTATAAATCTGGGTGTCGGCAATGAGCGCGCCCGGGGAAGTTTCTCCTCCGACCACATAGATCTGTCCTTTGAGTACAGCCGTACCGGCGGGCGCTACGACGCCTGTCGGCATCGGCGTGCCAGTCGTCCAGGTGTTGTGGGTTACGGCGGGACGTTGTTCGGGACTCTGGGCCTTCATTTGCGAAGCCGCGCTGATGAACAGGAGCGATGTCACCATCAATCGAAATGCAGTTTTCATTTTTCCTCCCTTACAACAGTTATCTGCAAATCCCGTGGGGTAGGGGTTCGTGGAATCCCACTCATCGCAAAGTGCGCGATGAGTGGGGCACCCACGGATCCCACCCACCCGCCTTTACGGCTGATAAATCTGCACGTTGTTGTAGACGCTCCCCTCGAACTGAGTGCCAAAGCTCCCTCCGCCGAAGCAATACAACACACTCTTGTAGACGGCAGAACCGGGAGCGACGACGGCCTGCGGCATCGAGGCCTGCGTCGTCCATTTGTTCTTCGACACCTTGAACGATTGCGTGTTGTCGACCGCGTTCCCTGAGCTGTTGCTGCCGCCCGCCAGGTACAGCGACCCTTTGGCCGAGCCGACGCAGGAAGAGTTAGTTCCCGTGGGCTCGGTCGCGAGAGATGTCCACGAATTCGAGGACACGTTGTAGCCTTCATTGTCGCCGGTGTCCTCAGAGGCGCTGTAACCGCCCGCGGCCACGATCGTGGTCCCGACCAGTCCGACTGAAGGTTCCGACTTCCCGACCAGCAGCGGGGCCTCTTCGGTCCAGGTATTGGTCGCCGGATTGTAGCTTTCGACGGTGTTGAGCCGGCCACCGCTGTCGCTGTAGCCGCCAATGACGTAGATGATGTTCTGGTACACCGCAGCGTCGGCGCTGGTTCTGGCAGTGGGCATGGCTGCTTTCGCCGTCCACGTGTTGGTCTTCGGGTTGTAGGCCCACACTGCGTTGGTCTGCGTGACTCCGTCGTTTTCTCCGCCGAAGATATATAAGACTTTTTTCACCACTGCGACGGCTGCGTCCATGGTCGTGGTTGGAATGGCCGCGCCGGTGCTCCAGGTGTTGGCGACGGGATTGTAAATTTGGTTGTTGGCGACGACGGCGGTATCGGTGACCCCGCCGACGACATAGATATTGCTGCCAATTACCCCCGCCATGGTGAATTTAAGGGCGACGGGCATGGCCGTGCCGCTGGTCCAGGTGTTGTGGGTAACCTCGGGGCTCTGGGCCTTCACGAGCGACGCTGTGCCAATCAACAAAAGCGATGCGAACATCAATCGAACTGCAGTCTTCATTTTTTCTCCTAGAAATCTGTCCTTGAATCGGCTGGCTAAATCCCATGGTGCACAGGTTCGCGGGCACCCACATTCCCACCCACCGTGCGTTTATGGTTGATAGATCTGCACGATGTTGTAAACAGTATTTTGAAAAACGTAACCGCTGCCGGCACCGCCCATGCAATACAGCACGTTCTTGTAGACAGCGGAGCCCGGAATCCCGGCTGCCTGCGGCATGGGAGCAAGCGTGGTCCAAGCGTCCTTGGACACTTTGAACGATTCGGTCACGGTGAGCGCCTGGGCGTTATTGCCTCCGCCGCCGGCGACGTAAAGCGATCCCTTGGCGGAACCGAAGCAAGCTCCGTTGCGAGAGGTGGGATCGGGTTTGAATGTCGTCCACGAGTCCGTGGTCACGTCGTAGCCCTCGTTGTCACCATCATCCCCGGACTGCGTGTACCCGCCGGATGCGACAATCGTGGTTCCGACCGTGCCGACGGCCGGCTCTGACTTTCCGACTATGAGCGGCGCTTCTTCCGTCCAGGTGTCGGTTGCAGGATCGTAGGCCTCGACCGTGTTGAGCCGCGTCCCGTTAGCGTAGCCGCCGACCACGTAGATGATGTTGTTCTGAACCGATGCCGCTACGCTGCATCTTGCCGTGGGCATGGTTGCTTTTGAGGTCCATGCCTTCGTCTTCGGGTTGTAGGCCCACACGGCGTTAAACAGATTCCCGCCGCCGTTGTTACTTCCGCCGATGACATAGAGGATGTTCTTCACCACGGCACTGGCCGCCTGGGCCGTCGCGACGGGCAGGGCGGTGCCAGTGGTCCAGGTGTTGGTGGCTGGGTTATAGATCTGGGTATCGGCGATGGCTTCGGTCTCGTTGTAGCCGCCGACTACATAGATTTCTCCTTTGAGCACTCCGGTGGCCTCGAAACTTGTCGCCGTCGGCATGGGTGCGCCGCTCGTCCAGGTGTTGTGGGTGACTTCGGGACTTTGTTTGGCACTTTGCTCGGCACTCTGGGCGTTCATTTGCGAAGTGCCGGCGAACAGAAGCGATACCACCATCAATCGAAATGCGGTTTTCATTTTCTCTCCTATACAAAAGCTGTCTGAAATTCTATGCGGCACCGATTCGTGGACTCCCACTCATCGCAAAGTGCGCGATGAGCGGGGCACACCTGCATTTACGGTTGATAAATTTGCACGTTGTTGAGGATGGTCCCCTCGAAGGTGGTTAGGCCTCCGATGCAGTAGAGCTGCTTCTTATACACAGTGGAAGCGGGCAAGAGGGTGGCCTGCGGCATGGGAGCCAGCGTTGTCCATTTGCTGTCGGACGGCTTGAACGATTCGGTCAGGGTGGTGGTCCCGGTGCTGTAGCCCCCGGCGACATACATCTCTGTACTGATGGCCCCGCCGCAAACCCCGGTTCGGGCCGTGGGATCGGCCGTGAGCGACGTCCAGGTATTCGTGCTCGTGTTGTAGCCCTCGTTGTCGGCCAAACCGACGTTCTCGGCGTTGATACCGTCAATGGCCACAATGGTGGTCCCGATTAGCCCGGCCGCAAACTGCTCCTTCGCAACCAGCTCAGGCGCCTCTTCGGTCCAGGTATCGGTGAGGGTGTTGAAGCTTTCGACGGTGGTTAGAAAAGTCCCGTTATAGCCATCGATGACATAGATGATGTTTTTGTCCACCACCGCGACCGCCCCATATCTTGCGGTTGGCATGTTGGCTTTCGCGGACCAGGTCTTCGTCTTCGGGCTGTAAGCCCACACCGCGTTGGAGGCTGTCGTGCCATCGGGGGAGCCGCCGATGATGTACAAGATGTTCTTAACCACCGCGGCAGCCGCAGCGCTGATTGGCGTCGGCAGGGAGACGCCGGAGCTCCAGGCATTCGTTGCAGGGTTGTAGACCTGGACGTCAGCCGTGGGTTCGGTGTAGGTGATCCCGCCGCCGACAATATAGATTTCGTCTTTGACCACTCCCGCAGCTGCGTAATAGACGGGAGTCGGTATAGCCGCTCCGCTCGTCCAGGTGTTGTGGGAGACGGCAGGGGTATGCCTATCGATTGGCTCGGTTTGCGCTTGGAGCGGCAGATTGGCTCCGGCTGTGAGAATGAAAAGGGTGAGCGTGGTGAGCGCGGATGCGGCTATGCGGAATGTCCCAACTTGTTGGCGAATGCAATTCATAGTTCTTCTCCTGAGAGTTTGATTTTGTGTGGCACTTTGGGAAAATGCGCCGCAGGTCTTCGCCGGCTCAAGCTCCAGATTGGGACCCGACCACTCTGAACACGGCGGCCACTTTGCCCTGAAATGCGGGCTGGGTCAATGTTCTGGGCGTGATGCGTTCGTGCAGTGAGTGTGACGCGCTAAGGGGTTTATTTGCAGTAGAATGCACGGAGTTGTGACGCGGGGGATGGAGCGCCGGCGGGCTTAAGAATAGCGGCGAGGCCAAAGAAGGTTCGCTTCCGCCGTCGATGGTTTGATGGTAAACTTGCGGTCTCCCCCGAAGCGACTCCGTTTTATGCCTATTAACTCCTTGAATCGCACGCCTGCGGTCATACTGTTCGGCGTGTTCGAGGCTGACTTACGCGCGGACGAGTTGCGCAAAAACGGAGTCAAGGTCAGGATTCAGGACCTACCGTTTCGCGCGTTGAAGCTTCTGCTGAGCCGTCCGAATGAAGTCGTGACGCGCGAGGAATTCCGGCAGGCGCTGTGGCCGGATGATGTGTTCGTGGATTTCGATCTTGGAATCCGCAGCGCGATTAAGCGGCTGCGCGACGCGCTCGGAGATGCGGCGGAGAATCCCATCTTCGTGGAGACGGTGGACCGGCGCGGCTATCGCTGGATTGCTCCGACACACAGAGAACCGCCGGCGGAAGTGGAGGTCGCTGGGGAGCTTGAAGTTGAGGATCTGGCCGCGACGGCTGCGGCACCCGCTTCCGCTTCCGCGAGGAGTGGGATCTGGAATTGGACTTGGAACTGGAAGATGGCTGGGCTGGTGGTGGCGGCGGCCGCTTGCGGCTTGGTCGTGTTGAGTCTGGTGCTGTTTTATCGCCACGCCGATACCGATTCCATCGCGGTGCTGCCCTTCACCAATGGCAGTGGAGATGCGAACACCGATTATCTCAGCGACGGCATCACCGAATCGTTGATCGGCAACCTGGCCCACGTACCGCAGCTCAAGGTGAAATCTCGGAGTTCGGTGTTTCGCTATAAAGGGAAGGACGTGGACGCACAAAAAGTCGGCCATGATTTGGGCGTGTCGGCGCTGGTGAGTGGACGGGTGACGTCGCGCGGAGACAGCATCGAGGTGAGCGCGGAGCTGATCGATGTTCGGGACAACACCGAAATCTGGGAGCACCACTACAGCGGGAAGGACACGGATATCATTTCGTTGCAGACGGAGATTGCGGGCGATATTGCGGGAAAATTGCGGTCTAAGCTCAGCAGCTCAGAAAAGCAGCAGGTAACCCGGCTAGGAACGCATAATCCGGAGGCCTACGAGCTGTATTTGAAGGGGCGTTACGCCTGGAACAACCGGACGTATAGTGAGCTGGAGAAGGCGATCTCTTATTTCAATCAAGCGATCGCGAAAGATCCAGGGTACGCTCTGGCGTATTCGGGTCTGGCCGATGTTTATTCGGTGCTGCCGAACTATGGCGGCAATCCTGGGGAAGACTTTGCGAAGTCGAACGGCGCCGCGCGCAAGGCGCTGGAGTTGGATCCGACCCTGGCTCATCCGCATGCCGTTCTCGGCAACAACGAGATGCTCTACGAGTGGGATTTTGCGGCGGGAGAAGCGGAGTTCAAGAAATCCTTCGAACTTGACCCCAGCGATGCCACGGCGCATCAGTGGTACGCGAATGATCTTGGCTATATTGGCGGCAGAGAAAAGGATGCCTTAGCGGAAATCAATCGCGCGCTGGAGCTCGATCCTCAGTCTCCCGTCATTCGCCGGGTGGCGGGAGATGTTCACTACCTCGCGCGGCAGTACGACGAGTCCATTGCCATTTGCACGAAATTGGCGAATGAGAACCCGACATTTGGCATCGCTCACGACTGTTTGGCCTATGCCTATTGGGGCAAACGCATGTACTCGCAAGTGGTTGAGGAGTGGAAGGCCTGTGGACGGTTGTCCAGTTCGCTGGGTGATTGGGGATATGCGGCCGCCATGGAACAAGGATTTCGTTCCGCAGGCTGGAAAGGCGCGCTGGCAAAAGCCATCGAATACGCACAATCACAACGTACCACTGGCTACTACTCGGCGTTCATGATTGCGCGGTTCTATGCCGACCTGGGAGACAAAGAGCAGAGTTTCCGTTGGCTCGACATCGCTTACAAGGAGCACGATTGGGTGCTCATTTGTTTGAACACCAGCTTCCAATTCGACGGTATGCGCTCCGATCCACGG
>JBEKED010000224.1:0-6844 GCA_050014035.1 Terriglobales bacterium | reverse complement strand
GGACTGCAGCAGCCGTGGGTTGCGCGGCTTTAGCGCAAGAGCCTGCCCTGAGCGAAGTCGAAGGGGTGGGATTCCACGGCAGCGTCCATCTAGGGCTTTTGCATTTGATCTCGTTTTTGGGTGGCGCAGCGGTTTACCGCTGCGATAAGTGGCACATTTTTATTGACGGCTTTAGCCGCTGAGGAACCCGTCCTCGCGCGGGCCGTCTACGCCGCTGAGGCGGCCGCCCGTCCCAGCCGCCGGAAGTACTTCTGCGCCGTCCCCACATCCCGCCCGATCTGTTCCTTCAACGCCTCAACCGAAGGAAACTTTATCTCATCGCGCAGCCGATCCAGAAAATGCAGTTCAACTTCCGTCTCCGCCGAAAGCTGAATCGGATGAAAATTCAGCAAGTGCGACTCAATGGCAAACGAATCATTCCCAAACGTCGGACGGTTCCCGATGTTAGTAACCGAATCAAAACACTCGCCGCCGACGCGAGTGCGAGTAATATACACGCCGTGTTTCGGGACGAGCTCGTCATAATGCGACAAATTAATAGTCGGGACGGTATATCTCGCCCCATATCCACGCCCGCGCCCAGCCGTCGAAAGAATGCTGAACGGACGCTGCAGCAGATGTCGCGCCCGGTTCACCCGCCCCTCTGAAAGCAGTTTGCGAATATGGCTGCTGGAAACGTTTTCCCCGCGCAATCTCATCTCGGGATAATCGTGCACCTCAAACCCCATTTCTCGTCCCAGCTCGCGCAGCATCTGAATGTTTCCCGCCGCCTTGTGTCCGAAGTGAAAGTTATATCCTTCGTGAACTTCCCGGGCACGAAGCCGCTTCTTCAGAATTTCATGAGCAAACTGATGCGGAGTCATCAGCGAAAGATCGCGTGAAAACGGCAACAGGAGAACCGCATCGACTCCGGTAGCTTCGAGCAGCCGCAGCTTTTCCGGAAGCGGCGTCAACAGCTTAAGATTGTGATCGGGTCGCAAGATGCGCGCCGGGTGCGGCTCAAACGTAACCACCACCGACTGCGCATGACCAGCCTGAGCCCGTAGGACAATCTCGTCCAGAACATGGCGATGAGCGCGATGCACGCCGTCGAAATTACCAACGCTAACCACCGCCGGCCCAAACTCCCGCGGAACGTCGTCGAGTTTATGAAAAGTCCGCATCGAAAATCATTGAACCGCCGAGACGCCGAGGTCGCCAAGTTTTTCTTAAGAAGGCCTTTCTCGGCGAGCTCGGCGTCTCGGCGGTGATCCTTAAATCTCAAACTCCAATTTCATCCCATCAAACGCCAGCCGCACGTCCGGCGGCAACACCGCGTTGGTAGCCTCGTGCGGCAGGTCGTGGCAGATGTGAGTAAAGAACGTCCGCTTCGGCCGCACCGCCTCCACAATCTTCAGCGATTGCTCCACCGTCGAATGCGTGGGATGCGGCTTATAGCGCAGCGCGTCCAGAAACAGAATGTCGAGCCCGCGCAGCTTCTCCAGAGTATCGCTGGGCACTTCGCTGTGATCCGTCAAATAAGCAGCCGATCCGAAACGGAAGCCCAAAATCGGCGTCTCGCCGTGAATCACCGTAACCGGCTCAAACCGCGCCCCAAACAATTCAATCGGGCCGTCAATCGGCTGCAAGTCGACCAGCGGCAATCCGCCAAATTTATAAGTAGCCTCAAAAATGTAGCGAAACATATTACGCAGAAATTCGCAGCCGCGCGGCGTGGCATAAAGCGGCAACTTCCCCGGCTTGTGGTGATAAGTCAGCGGCCGCAAGTCGTCGAGTCCAAGAATGTGATCCGCGTGCGTGTGCGTATAAAGCACGGCGTCGAGCTGCGTGATGTTTTCGCGCAAAGCCTGCTCGCGAAAGTCGGGCGTGCTGTCGATCATGATGTGCCGCCCGTTGTAGCTGATCATCACCGAGGGGCGAGTGCGGCGGTCATGCGGGTCCGGCGACCGGCAAACGGCGCAGTCGCAACCGATAGTCGGAACGCCCATCGATGTGCCGCTGCCCAATACCGTCAGAGTCGCCTGCATCAGCCGTTCGTACCTGTGATCGGCCCCGGCGCCTGCGGAGGACGCGCCAGAGCATTCGTCACTTCCACATAAGCCATGCGCAGTTCATAGAGGCAGTTCTGCAAAAATCCCTGTTCCTTCGGATTGAGGTTGCCCTTGGTTTTTTCCGCGATCATACCCAGCGTGTCGATAGTCTGCCGCGCTCCGATGATGTCGACTCCCGGCTGTCCGCCCTGTTCGTGCATCAGGCCCAGCTGCATCATCGCCGTCATGTAGAGCGATGCCATGAAGCGCTCGAAAGTCATTTCGAGTTCCTTGGCCGAGTGTCCGCTGAGTTCGACGCGCGTATCCAGATCACGCGAAGATTGTTTATAGGCGTCGTGCTGTACCTGTTGTTCAGCGTCCGTTGGCGGTTCGGGGACGTCAGACCCCGGCCCGGCCGCGCTTTCCGGGACTGCAGAAACGCCAGCCGCTGAAGCCGTCGTTGACGCCAGAGCCGGAGCAGTCGTTGGTACCGCAGCCGTAGCCGTAGACGCGACGGGCTGCGTTTCTTCTTCCGCGGCGTCCGTCCGCAACTCTCCATCGGCAGTAAACAAGCGTTTGTCGCTAACCTTGAATTCGCTGTCTTCTTTTCTCTTTTGCGCCATATTAGTTTTCCTAATCTAGAAAATGCATCAAAAATTCGGGTACGGCTCAATTTGACGACGCGCCCTCAAAAACCACGACCCACGAAAGACACCAAGTGCCACAAAGCTCTTTGTCCTCCAGTTTTCCTTCGTGGACCTTCGTGTCCTTGGTGGTGGACGTTTTGGCAAAATGAGCCACTACCAAAATTCGGATCGCCCCGGACGATTCAGGAAATCGGCACCGACGCAGCCGTAAGCTTCGCCGCGCCCGCCCGTAATTCTTTCCCCGAGCCCTCGCGCCGCAGATAACCCAGGGCGACGGCCCGATCTCCGCCAGCCAAAGGCAAAATCGCGCTGCTCGTAATCTCGCCAACTTCTTTTTCGCCAGCCACAATTTTCGTGCCCGCTTCCGGCAGCGCACCCTCAACCGCAAACGCGCCAAACATCCGGTGCACCGCCCCACGCGAGCGAATGCGCTCCACAATCTCCTGCCCCAGGTAGCATCCTTTGGTGAAATTCAGACCCCGTGTCTGTCCCGTTTCCTGCGGTAAATCGCGCTCGCGGATATCCACGCCAAACCGCGGTATGCCGCGCGAGATGCGGAAAAGATTCAGCGCGTCTCCACCGACGGCGGTGGCGCCCGCTGCGAGCAGGGCATCCCACGTGGATTTCACTTTGTCCGGCGTCAGCCAGATTTCGTACGACATTCCTAAAGAATCATCGCCTCGCACCAGCGTGCATTGCAGGCAGTCGCAAGCACAATCACATTTCGGCGTGCATAACTCCAGCGGCGCGAGATCGGGAACCGCGATCCCGGCGCGTTCCAGCACAGCGCGCGCTACCGGCCCAGTCACTCCCAGCGCGCTAAGCGTGCCGCTGGTGTCGGAGACCTCAACATCGTCGGCAATAATGTAGCGATCGAATAGCTGCAATACTTTTTCCAGTTGCGAGCGTTCCGTATCCACCAGCAGCGAATCACCACGCTGAAATACGTAAAGATCGGCCTGAATATGCCCCTGCGCATTCAGCAGAAAAGCGTAGACGCCGCGTCCAGCAGCCAGATCGCGAACGTTGTTCGAGACCATGCCATTCATCCACCGCACGCGATCGCCGCCTGTAACCGCGATCTTGGCGCGCCCGCTCAAGTCATACAGCCCGCACCCCGACAGCAAGCTCTGAAATTCGGCGCGAGCATCGCCCAAGTCACCCGCAGCGCCACTGGCCGTCGATGGCTTAGTCCCAGGAAGTGTAGTCAAAGTCATAAGTTCAATCTCTGATTATAACGAAAGGATTAGTGGAGGGACGGCGATCCCATCCGTCCGCCCGGCCAACTATCGAGAGAGTTTATGAGTGCCTCTATGCTGTGTTAACGTTGCCAGCGTGACCGCAATAAAAAAGAAGCGCATAGCCGTAATTCCCGGAGACGGCATCGGAAAAGAAGTCATTCCGCAAGCCGTAAAAGTCCTCGAAGCCACAGGCGCCGCCGTTGACCTGACCACTTTCGACTGGGGAGCCGACCGTTATCTAGCCGACAAAGTCACCGTCCCGCCCGACGGTTTCGGCACGTTGGCCCGTGATTTTGATGCCGTCCTGCTAGGCGCTTTCGGCGATCCGCGCGTCCCTAGCAACATTCACGCCAAGGAAATCCTGCTGGGCATGCGCAGCAAAATGGACCTCTACGCCAACGTCCGCCCGGTGCGCCTGATGGATCCATCGCTCTGCCCGCTAAAAGGCATCGAGCCAAACGATCTAGATTTCGTAGTGATCCGAGAAAACACCGAAGGCGTCTACGGCGACCTGGGAGGCATTTTCAAGCAGGGAACCCCCGACGAAGTTGCCATCCAGGAAGATATCAACACGCGCAAGGGGGTCGAGCGCATTATCCGCTACGCCTTCGAATTCTGCGCCGATAATAAAAAGCTCGACGGCTCGCCGCGCCGGCGAGTCTTGATCTGCGACAAGTCCAATGCCATGACCCACGCCGGAAGCCTATGGCAGCGAGTCTTCAAACAAGTAGCCGCCGAGCATCCCAACCTCGAGACGCAGCATATGTACGTAGACGCGCTCTGCACCCAGATGGTGCGCGATCCGCGCGTCTTCGACGTAGTAGTAACCAACAACATGTTTGGCGACATCATCACCGATCTAGCCGCGGGATTGCAGGGCGGCCTCGGAATGGCCGCCAGCGGCAATCTGCATCCCGGCAAAACGTCGATGTTCGAGCCCGTGCACGGTTCCGCCCCGCCGATAGCGGGAAAAAACCAAGCCAATCCCTTCGGAGCGATTCTCTCCGCAGCCATGATGCTGGCGCATCTGGGAATGACAACCGAAGCGTACAAGATCGAAGCCGCCGTGCAAGAAGCCGTGAAGCAGAAAAAAACAACACCCGACATAGGCGGAACGCTAAGCACAACCGAAGCAGCCGATTGGGTCGCCACAAGTGTGGCGCGGGCGCCCTCGCCCGCGTCGGTGCGCGTAGATGAGGATCGCAAGGAATAAACCGCCGAAACTCCTCTGCGCGCGCACACGGCACTCGCCAGTTCGTATAGACTCGATTTCAATGGACTGTCTCAAGCCGCTAGCCAAAAAGTTCTTGAAATGGTTTTCGCAACTAGCTGTGCTCACGTTGTTAGCCGGCACGCTCTCGGCGCAATCATCGAGCGGAACCGCGCCCTCCTATGATCAATCCCCCACCCCAGCCACCCCCGAAACCACTATCTCCCCCAAAGAGGCGAAAGAACTCTTCCGCTCGGTAGACGAGATCCTGGAATTCGCCAGCCATGACACCGATCTCCCTATCAAGCACAAAGTAAAGCGCAGGCTGACCAAACGCGACGAAGTCCAGTCCTACATCGAAAAGAATATGAAAGAGGACAAGGACGCAAAGCGTCTGGAGCGTTCCTCGGCCGTCCTGAAAAAGTTCGGCTTGCTCCCACGCAACTTCGACCTTTCCAGTTTTCTAGTGACCATGCTGCGCGAGCAAGTCGCAGGCTACTACGATGTCAAAACAAAAACTGTGAATCTGCTGAACTGGCTCGATGCGGAACAACAGAAGCCCGTGCTGGCCCACGAACTCACCCACGCCCTGCAGGACCAATCTTACGGCATCGAGAAATGGATGAAGGCATCGGAGCAAGACGATGATAAGAAAGAGGATCCCAGCCAAGACGATATCGCGAACGACGAGGAAACCTCCGCTCGCCAAGCCGTAATCGAAGGCCAAGCCATGGTCGTGTTAATGGACTATTCCCTAGCCCCCACCGGCAAGACGCTCCTCGAATCGCCTCAAGTAGTCGAAGCGCTCAAGCAAGGTATGCTGGTAGGCACCGCCGATTCGCCCGCATTTCGCGACGCTCCCATGTTTCTAAAAGAAGAACTAACTTTCCCCTATCGCTACGGACTGGACTTCACCGCCGCGCTCTTGCAGGCTGGCGGAAAAGAAATGGCCTACGCGGGCGTATTCAAAGATCCGCCCAAGACCACGCGCGAAATCATGGAGCCCGAAACCTACCTGTCGCACGAAAAGCTAGAGCCGCTGAAGATGATCGACATGCAAAAAGACTTCAAGAACTACGACCCCTTCGACATCGGCGCCATGGGAGAGTTCGACGTCGACGTGTTAGTCGAGCAATACGCCGGTCGCGATGAAGCCAAGGCAATGTACCCGGAGTGGCGCGGCGGCTACTATTTCGCCGGCAAGCCCAAGGCAGACAAATCCGCTCCCATAGGAGTCCTCTACGTTTCCCGCTGGTCGTCTCCAGCCAAAGCGTCGGAGTTCGCCGCTGTCTACGCGAAATCTCTAGCCGAGCGCTATCAGAAACACCAAGGCCTCGGGCCCGATGGCAAAGTGGCGAACGACGCCCCGCCCGCAGATTCCTGGCGAACCCTGGGCGGACGCCACGCCTGGCTCACCGATGAAGGAGTGGTAGTAATTGAAGTCCGAGGCGACGAAGTGCTGATCAGCGAAAGCCTCGACGACGAGACCACAAAAACTGTAGAAGCGGATTTCTGGCCGCAGGAAAACCCGCAAGACAAGCCCGCGCCTGCAAAGCCATGATTCCCATCTTGTATAATCGACATTTCGTTCAGGATTTGTTCTTGCCTCTGTGTGGAGCAGCGGGTGCCCCATCCTTGCGCGTTGTTTGCGCAAGAGCCTGCCCTGAGCGAAGTCGAAGGGGGGATTCCACGGAAGCCTCTAGCAAGGGCTTTTGC
>JBEKED010000223.1:0-6858 GCA_050014035.1 Terriglobales bacterium | reverse complement strand
TGCCGAAAATCTCCCGCATCGCCTAGTCCGCCCTGCGCGAGCAATGGCGCCCGCGCCTCATTGTCAGACCACTTCCGTCTTTTCGTCGACAAAATTCTTGTCGCCTTCGCCGCTACCCGTCAATTCGAACGAATTCGTGATCGTCGCCCGGCCCTTCTCCACGCTGGTAATCAAGTAGGAGCAGCCGAACCAGTGGGCTTCCGCAAGGTCGGTAGGCGACCATCGCGCAGGATGGTCGGGATGAGAGTGATAGAAGCCGACGATCTCTTCGCCGCGCTCGCGCCCTTCGCGCTGAATGCGAATTAGCTCCCTGGGATCGATGCCATACCGGTTGTGCGGCGAGTCGTCACGCGTGTTGCCGCAGCGAACGCTGCGCGTGACGGTCTTCGAGCCATCGTCGCGGAACCGTCCCAGCAGTACGCCGCAGCACTCGTGCGGATAAGTTTCCTCTCCGTGTTGACGAAGCGAGACGTAAGCAGATTGTGAGAGCGTCAGCATTGGAAAAAGATTGAACCATTGAATCATTGAGTCATTGAATCATTGAATCAATAGTTCATATAGTTCAATGACTCAATCTTATTCTTCCTGCCAGAACCTCTCGCTCAAATACTTTTCACCCGAGTCGCAGAGAATCGCCACGATAGTCGCACCCTGATTTATCTTCAGGTTCTCAACTATCTGCACACTGCCCACCAGGGCCGCCGCCGCCGAGACTCCGACCAGCAACCCCTGTTCGCGAGCCAATCGCCGAGCCATCGCGTGCGCGGCTTCGGTTGTGATTTCAAGATTCTGGTCAGCGAGCGAAGCATCGTAGATGCCGGGGACGATCGCCGTCGCCAAGTGTTTCGCGCCCTCGATGCCGTGGAAAGCCGAGTCCGGTTGCAGGGAAATGCAACGAATCTCCGGATTCAGCTCCTTCAACCGCCGCGTCGTTCCCACGAAGGTTCCAGTCGTGCCCAGCACGGCAACAAAGTGCGTGATACGTCCTTCCGTTTGCTGCCAGATTTCGTTGGCCGTCGTCTCGTAATGCGCCCGCCAGTTGGCGTCGTTCGAATACTGGTCGGCATAAAAATAAAGATCGGGATGCCGCTCCGCCAGTTGCCGCGCAATTTTCAGCGCCCCGTCCGAACCCTCCGCCGGATCGGTGTAGATGATATTTGCGCCGTATACCTGTAGAATTCGTTTTCGCTCGGGAGAAACATTTTCCGGCACGCACAGCGTCACCGGAAATCCGAGCGCGGCGCCCAGCATGGCGTAGGCAATGCCAGTGTTTCCGCTGGTGGAATCGAGCAGAATCTTTCCGGCGGCGAGTTTACCCGAGCGCCGTGCTTCCGTCACAATGTTGGCGGCGGCGCGGTCTTTGATCGATCCGCCAGGGTTGTACCATTCGGCCTTTCCCCAAAGCTGTACGCCGGGAAGATTGCGAGTGAGCGCGTGCAGCGGCAGCAACGGCGTGTTGCCGATGCGCGCGAGAATGGCTTCTCCATCAGCGTGCGATGGTGCCGGACCGGACGCTGCCGACGTCATCGAGTGAAATCCTTGAGTGACTAGAGTAATGTGCCCGCAATCTTAAAAAGGTATATCTATACTAGCGTTGCTGAAATCTGACAGTCATTAGATTCGTGCTCAACGGTTTTGGTTCCATCGAAACCGTGCCAGCCGCATCTAACCGGGTGAGACGGGAATTGAGTTCATAAAATGACAGCGAAGGTCGAACAGAAAACCTACGAAGATGCAGTCAGCTGGCTGCGCGATCATGGCTTTGATCTGATTGAAGCTCCGGGTGCGCAAACCCGCGTGTTTCTGAAGAAGTACAACTGCTCGGCGGCGATCCAGAAGACCGAGGACGGCGGCGTAAAAATTTTCGCCTATCCCGGGTACATGATCGGCAGCGAAATTTCCAAGCTGATCAATCGCGGCTACCAGCAGTTCATGAAGACGACTAAAACCGAAGTGCCAGCCACGGCCGACCACCTGAAAGCGCTGCAGCAGTTCTCCGAAGAACTGAAAGAAGCGCTGGGACTACCCAGCCTCTACAACGAGTCGCTCGGCACAGTCAGCGACTCCTATCATTACGATCGCATCAAAGACCGCGACGAGCCCGAGGTGGAGCGTCCGAAGCGCCCGTGGGAAACCGTGAAGGTGAAAGCGGCCACGGCGGCAAAAAAGAGCCGCGCGTAAAAGCATCGGCTGTCAGCCATCAGCTCTCAGCCGTGAGTGCTGCGGCGACCATTGGCCAACTCGCGAGCCAATTCCACTCTCCTCTTCCAATTTCTTCGCCGTTTCAACATGCCGCGCCCGCTCATTTGGCCCTTTTCCCCGATTGATGCGAAACTGTCTCGCGACGGAGGCCGTATGCGAGATCTCGTTCTACTAATCGGAGCCATCGCTCTGACGATTGCCGGCAGCGCCCAGGACTCCACCGATGCTGCGCCAGCGATTCGAAAAGTAATCGAAGAGCAGCAAGCCGCGTGGAATCGCCAGGACCTGCAAACCTTCATGGCCGGCTACTGGAACTCCCCCGACCTGACATTTTTTTCCGGAGCTCACGAATCCAAGGGCTGGCAGGCAGCGCTCGATCGCTACCAGAAGAACTATCAGGGCGCGGGCCACGAAATGGGCAAGCTCGAATTCGCCAACCTGCGCATCCAGATGCTGGGCCCGGACGCAGCCCTCGTGCGCGGAGAATTTCATCTGACCATGTCCGACGGCAAAACGCCGCACGGCCTGTTCACTCTAATCTTCCGCAAGTTTCCCGAAGGCTGGAAAATCATCCACGACCACTCCGCCGCCGAGTAAACCGAGGTTAAGGTTGGCCTGGAGTTACGAAGGCCGCGGCAGATGCCGAGCTGCGCTAGGCTGGACGGGCGAGGGCGCCCGTCCCTCCGCAAGCCTTGCCCACGCTACCGTCCCCGATCCATAGCCTCATTCGCCAACCGGTCCGCCACCTGGTTGTGCTCGCGGAGCGCGTGCCGAATTTCAAAGTGCTCCAGCCGCCGCACCAGCTTCTGCGCCTCGTCATAGAGCTTGCGCAACTCCGGATGCCGCACTTTGTAGATGCCTTTCATCTGCCGCACCATCAATTCCGAATCGCTTATCACCTTGAGCGCCTTGATCTGGTTTTCAGCGGCATAGCGCAAAGCGGCCAGCAGTCCCTGATACTCAGCGTAGTTGTTAGTCCGGTGTCCAAGGTATTCGCTAAACTCGGCCACCGGATGCCCCGACTCATCCTGTATAGCAACCCCATAACCCGCAGGCCCAGGATTGCCGCGAGCTCCGCCATCGACGTGAGCCGTATGCGCCGCGGCCGCGGATTTAGGCGCGGAGAAAAGATTGCTGGATTCCGAAGGGTGGGACCGCGAACGCAAAGCCATATGCAGAGTTTACAACGCGGGCCTGGCCTCGATTTTCGTTATCTTCCCGTAGCCAGCCGGGTAGCCAGCCGTTGTGGCAAATTCGCCGCCAGAATTTTCTCCTGCGCCACGCGCAGGTTATAAGGCACGCGATAAAAATTCACAATCCAGGTCTCGGAGTCGAACACCGCAAACGCCGCGCGCCAGTCGCCATCCCGGGGCTGGCCCACCGATCCCGGATTGACAAGATAGCGGCGATCCTTGCGCAGCGGCCAGTCCGAAGACTCCGGCTGGCCCACCGTGCGATATCCCGGGCGGTACGCTTCGCTGACCTCGCCCGTGAGCACGAATCCGCCCTGCAGATGAGTGTGTCCGAAAAACGTGACGGGCACGGGATCGGTGATCAGCGGTGCGATGGCGTCCCGCGCGCTCACCATGTATTCATCTTCGTCAAGCGCCGATCCATGCACGAACTGCAAGCCGGGCAGATCGTCAAGTTTGATCGGACCCTGCGGCAGCCCGCGCAGCCATTCCAGATTCTCGGGAGTAAGTTGGTCGCGCGTCCACAGCGTAGCCAATCCGGCCACCGGATTGAAGTCGTCAAGGTTCATCAGCCCGCTCACGGCTTTATCGTGATTCCCGCGCACGAACACGTGTCCCAAAGATTGTGCCTTGGCAATGACTTCGTTGGGATTTCCGCCGTAGCCAACGCTGTCTCCCAGGTTGACGACCAGGTCATAACTGGGCGCCGCGGCCAGGCAGGCGTCCAGCGCTTCCAGGTTACTGTGAATGTCGCTGAGAAGAAGGATGCGCACAGAGGCACGATTATAGCCTTTTCCGAATGGTCACGAAGGTTTGGTCTCGGGTATTTCCTTAGTGCACCTCAGTGCCCTTGGTGGTTCAAGGTTTAAGTCGGTTCACCACCGGGCAGCGCGCCCAATGTCCGGTGCCGACTTCGATAAGCGCTGGAAGTTCAAGAGCGCACCCGGCGACGCGATAAGAACACCGCGGCTCGAACGGGCATCCCGAAGGAAGCTGAGCTACCGAAGGCACCGTCCCCTCGATAGTAGCAAGCGGCAGTGCGCGATCGGTAGCCAGCGTAGGAATAGCGCGCAGCAGTCCTTGAGTATAAGGATGAGCCGCGGCGCGAAAAATATCATCCTTAGCGCCCAGCTCAACCAAATTACCGGCGTACATAACGGCGACGCGATCGGCAACCTGCGACACGACAGCCAAATCGTGCGAAATAAAGAGCATCGCCAATCCAAATTTGTGGCGCAAGTCGTTCAGCAAGTCGAGAATCTGCTGCTGGATGGTGACATCGAGCGCCGTAGTCGGCTCGTCGGCAATCAGCAGTTGCGGCCGGTTGACGATCGCCATGGCGATCATGACGCGCTGCCGCATCCCTCCCGAAAGCTGGTGCGGATAACTGCGAGCCCGCTCCTCAGGTTCGGGAATCGCAACCTCGCGCATTCCTTCGACCGCGCGCCGCCATGCCTCCGCCTTCGAGACGCGGTGATGAGCCACCACGGCTTCCGCAATCTGGTCGCCGACCCGCATAACCGGGTTGAGCGCGGTCATCGGCTCCTGAAAAATCATGGCCATGCGCGACCCGCGAAGCTGGCGCATCTGATCGGGAGCAAGCGTAGTCAGATGCAACGGCAAGCCGTCGCCATTCTGAAAACTGATATCGCCCGTGACCAGAGCCGTCGCAGGAAGCAGTCCCATGATGGCCAGCGAGGTGATCGATTTCCCCGATCCCGACTCGCCCACCAACCCCAGCACTTCACCCGCAGCAATAGAGAATGACAGCCCGCAAACTGCAGCAGGGAAGCTTCGCGAAGGGAAGGCTTGCGTAGGGACAGATGCCCTCATCTGTCCAGCCGAGCGCAACTCGGCTCCCGTCGGCGAAGCAGCGGCAGCCGAAACCTCCCGCCCAGCAAGCGATTGCGGGAACTCGATGGTCAACCCGCGGACATCAAGCAACGATGGCACGAAACCTATGGTATCAGCGCTACCCCTACTTCTTGGGACGTGATTCCGGAGGCACCAATCCCGCCAAGCGGTAATACACCACCAGTTGCCCGTAATGTTCCCCCGAGTGCTCGATCAGACCCCAAGCCATATCGGAGACGCGCGTCTGCTGATTCTCAAAAGGATCGACGACCAGATCATTCAAGCCCTTATCACCCTTCTGCTTGATCGCCGCTGCGCCATCAGCAAACGATTTTTTCACAAACTCGACGATCGCGGCTTTCGTCTTGTATTGCTCGCGCTTCGGACCCTCATCAGCCGGCGGCTTCAGCCCCATCGCCGGATTCGTAAAGTAATAATTCGCACCTGCCGCATGCAGCAATTGTTCGGCAAAAGTGCGCTGCGCCGGCGTGGGCTTGAAGTCGTACTTGCCCTCGGGAAAATCCTCCGCCATGGCAATCAGTTTCCGCCCCACGTCGTTCCAGTTCTCCAGCAATGCCTGCGCCGGCCCCACCGCCGGTTTCGGTGCCGAGTCCTTCTTCATCGTGTCTTGTGCCAAAGCAACCAAGCCAAAAATCCCCACCGCAAGTGCTGTACATACAATCCGTCGTTTCATTTGTCCACTCCTCATTTGTCCATTCCTCCCAAAGTCCGCCAGTGTCCCAAATTCCGGCACGGTGATTGTAACGCCGCCGTCCCAAAGATGGGCCGAGCGTCAGGGTTCAAATCCAGGCCATCGCCGGTATATCATTCCCAAACGATGGACACTTTCGAAGCAGCCGGCGGGGAATTTCTGCGTCTTGCCGAACATTATCGGCAGATGAGCGACGACGAACTCCTGCTTCTCATCCCCCAAAGCGCCGACCTGACGCCGTTTGCGCAACAGGCTCTAGCCAACGAAGTCCGTTCCCGCGGGCTGAAAGCGGAAGTAGAAGCAGAAGAAAAAGACAAGAAGCCATCTGCGCGATCACAGTTCAATCCGCCGACTTTCTTCGGTCAGGACTCGACCAAGCTCCGCGATTCGGCGGGCGTAGATTTTCCCGCCGGTGCTTCCTTACACCAGAATTCTTCCAATCAGGATTCTGTGGACAATGATCTATACGAAGAAGATCCGTACGAAGAAGACCGCAAACTGGTCGAACTGTGCACCGTTTGGAGCCTGCGCGACGCGCTCAAAGTACAGACGATTCTCGATACGGCAGGACTTCCATTTTTCATGGGAAAAGAAAAAGCGACGGCCGTGGACGAAGTGACCTCGAATTTCCTGAATGGAATCGCCGTGCAAATCATGCGCATCGGCATGCCGTGGGCTCGACAGGCAATGCAATACTACGACCCCGAAGACGATCGCACTCCATAGGAAACTGCACCGCCCGGCGAGCTTACGGTTCGCTGTCCTCAATGCCATTCGGAGGAAGTCGTCTTCGAGGGTGGAACCTCCACGCTGGTAGTCGCAACCGATGACCCTTCCCAAAAATACCAATGGAGCTGCGATTCCTGCGGCTACGAATGGGAAGACGATGGCGTCGCA
>JBEKED010000222.1:0-6894 GCA_050014035.1 Terriglobales bacterium | reverse complement strand
ACCGGTCGAGGAGGTTGCTCATGGTGGCAACCCGGACGATCGGCTGGTCCTTATCCACGGACCAGATAGCCTTTTCGATCGCGGGAGCAAGTGCCGCCGCGTCGCCACGTGTGCGGACGACCAGCGACTGCACGTTGTCAACCCACGAATACTGTGCAGTTGTCGTGTAGAAGGCATCGGATGCGTTCAGTGCCAGCGAGGCCTGCTTCACATCGCCCACTACCCCGACAATCATGCCCCACGGCCGGTCAGCGTGGCCAATATCGGGACCGACGCGAACACGCTGCCCAATCGGGTCTTGCCCCGGGAACTTGCGTTTCGCAAACGATTCGCTGAGCAGGATGGCCTGAGGCGCGCCGGCCACATCGTGCTCATCCAGTAAGCGGCCGCGGCGGAGCGGAATGCGCATCGTCTCGAAATAACCGGGGCTAACGGCATAGCGAAGCCCCGCCTCGGAATTGTCATTTGGGTCCAACTGGAACTGCACCCCGAACGATTCAAAATCGCCGCTGAGCGGTAACTGGCTCGTAAACGCTGCGGCGGTGACGCCCGGAACCTGACGCACGGCCTCGAGGGCCCGCGTGAAGAATCGGTCCCGCGCACCGTCGGTATCGAACTGGCGCCCGGATTCTTGCACCTGCATGGTCAGCACGTGGGATGCGTCGAATCCCGGATTGGTCGCGAATAGACGCTCCAAGCTCCGCCATAGCAGGCCCGCGCTTACGAGCAGCACAAGGGCGAGGGAAATCTCAGCGACAACGAGCGAGCGACGAGCGAGTTGTTGCCCCCCGGCGGTGCGGCGTGAGCTTTGCTGCACTCCGAGGCGCAAGTCTCCCCACGAGGAATGCAGTGCTGGAATCAGCCCGATCGCGAGACCGATGAGTGCGGTGATAGCGAAGGCGAAAGCAAATACCACGCCATCGAAACGGATTGCATTCACCCGCGGCAATCCGGGTGGACTGATTGCCACTAACGTCCGCACGCCAAAACCTGCGACCATCATCCCACAGGCGCCGCCGAGGATGGCAAGCAGCAGGCTCTCGGTAACTAATTGCCGGATCACGCGCGATGGCAAAGCGCCAAGCGCGGTCCGCATGGCGAATTCGCCACGCCGTTGTGCGCCGCGCGCGAGCAGCAGGTTGGTCACGTTTACGCAGGCGATCATCAGGAGCAGAGTCACCGCGCCGAGAACGGCGAACAGGGCCGGCTTGACGCCTCTGGCAACATCGTCCTGTAGCGAGTTGGCAATGAACCCGCGGTTGAGTGACGCCCAATCGGGCCGAGGGAACTCGGGCATGGGAGTGTGGGCGATCCGGTCAAGATCGCTCCTCGCCTGGTTTATACTGACGCCCTCCCGTAGGCGTCCCAGCATCTGCAGGTGATGTCCCCACTCGCGAGTTTCGATCGAAGCGATATTTCCTGTGTCGTACTGCAACGGCGACCAAACCTCGGCCGTGGGAGCAAGAACATTATCGAACTCGCGGGGCAGAACGCCGATGACGGTATAGCTGTCGTCGTCGAGCGCCACCTGGCGTCCGATAATCGTAGGGTCGCCGCCAAAGCACCGCCGCCAAAATCCGTTGCTGATGATCGCTACTTTCGGGCCATGAAGCACGTCGTCGGAATCCTGCAAGTCACGTCCGAGCACCGGCGCCACGCCAAGCGTTCGGAAGTAGCTGGCGCTGACTTGCTGTCCATCGATACGTTCCGGCCGATCCGCTCCAGTGAGGGTCGGCTGCCATGGCTTCATTACAGCGATTGCGTCAAAAGAGCGACTCCGCTCCGCCAGTTCGCGATAAGTGTGGAAGGTCTGGGGGATGCGGGAGCCGTCTTCCGCGGCATACCAGATCATCATGATCCGGCTGGCATGCGGATAGGGCAACGGCTCGAACAGGATCGGGTTCACCGCGCTGAAAATCGCCGTGCTGGCTCCGATCCCCAAACCCAGAATCACGATGGCCGTGCAGGTGAAGCCCGGGTTCTTGCGCAGCTGCCGGAGCGCGTAGCGAAGATCGTGAAATAGTTCGTTCATTACTCTCTCCTACTCGTAGCGCAACGCCTGCATGGGATCGATGCGCGCCGCCCGTCGCGCCGGCAACATGGCGGAGGCAAGAGTGACTATGGTGACAAGAATTGTCATGAGACACAGCGTCAGCGGATCGCTGCTGGAAATGCCGTACAGCTGGCTTTTCACTGCGCTCATCAGCAGCAGCGAAATGGGCAGGGCAACTGCGATGCTGATGCCCGCCAGCCACAGCACCTCGAACAGCACCATTTTTATTACCGAGGCACGGGTCGCTCCGAGCGCCATGCGGATGCCGATCTCGCTGGTTCTCTGCGTGGTCGTATACGCCAGCACTCCGTACAACCCAACGGCAGCCATGAGCGCGGCCAGGACGCCAAAACCAGAAGCGAGCAATGCAATCACGCGTTCGGCAGTCAGATTGTCGTCAATCTGCTCGTCCATGGTGCGGAAAGTGTCGAGCACTAGATTGGAATCGAGCGCTTGCATGGCACGGCGAATCGCGCTTTCCGCGCTTCTGGGTTGCTGCCAGGTGCGGACGTAGAAGGTCATTCCGTGCGGCGCGGAAATCTGGAGGTAGGGCCGGAAGAGCGTGGGTATGACGGGCCCGCGAAGGCTTGTATGCTTCGCGTCTTTCACGACCCCGATGATGACCGTGTCGGTTTTTACTACCGTGCCGCCGTAGCCGATAGAACGCCCGAGCGCCTGCTGCGGGTCTCCAAAAAAGTGGCGGGCGAAACTTTCATTGACTACAGCCACCTTCTGCGATTCCGCGGAGTCCTGCTCGGTGAATGCGCGGCCCGCGAGCAACGGCATTTGCAGAGTCGAGAAGTAATCCGCGCTGACATTCGGCTGCTCGACGTTCATGTCCTCGTGCGGTTTTTTGCTGTAGCCGGCGATGGCTATGTCTCCACCTTCGCCGTCACTCGCCAACTCGGGATCGTTGGTCGCAGCCATGGAACGAACTCCGGGCAAGACCTTCATCGTCTCGAAGACTCTTTGGTAGAGCGCAAACGTGCGAGCGGGTTCGTAGCCGGCCATCCTGGGATCAATCCCGAACGTCAGCAGATGGTCGGTTGCAAATCCGGCATCGAGCGACCTGAGATTGTGCAACGTGCGCACGAACAGGCCAGCGCCCACCAGCAACATCAGGCTCAGACCGATCTGCAGTGCCACGGATATGCGACGGAAACGGAGTGGGCTACTTCTGGCAGTCATGCCTTGCTGTTTCAGCGCAGGAGCGAGATCGGGGTGCCAGAATTGCGCGGTTGGAGCCAGACTGAAAAGCAGAGTGGCAAACAGCGCCAGCGCACAATTGAAAAGCATGATCCGCAGATCGGGCTTGGAAGAAAAAGGAAGATCGCCGGTCCCTCCGCTCCAAATCATGTTGATCAGCAGGGCAGAAACTCGAGGGGCCAGCAACATGCCCAATAATCCACCAGCAGAGCCGAGCAGGAGTCCCTCTACCAGTAATTGCTGAATGACTCGTTTGCGTTTTGCGCCGAGCGCGTAACGCACCGACATTTCACGGATTCGTCCGGACGCACGGACGAGCAGCAGACTTCCTACGTTGGCGCAGGCCATGAGCGCCACCAGTCCAACCATGCCCATCACAATCAGCAGGGGCATCTGGACATCACTGCGAAGTGGAGATAAGCCCTTGGCGCCGTCGAGAACGAGCAAATGCGACTTGGCCAGGAAGCGATCGGGGAAATCTGCCGACTCACCTTTAACGTCCTTCAGTTCATCCGACCGAAGCGAATACCACAGAGGAGCGAGGCCCGCCTCTGCCTGCTCGCGACTGGTTCCAGGTTTTAGCTTTCCGATGATGTTCAGCCAACTCGAGTGGTGGTCGTCGAGATCTTTGCTGCCGGGCATGACTTCGGCTCGCATCATCATGGGCACGAAGACATCGGGAGTGTCGCCCATCACGACGCTATGAAATCCAGGCGGCGCAACTCCGACCACCGTAAAGGGATACCCGTTCACCAGGATGCTCTGGTTCGCAATTCCCGGGTCGCTTCCAAAGCGGCGCTGCCAGTAGCTGAAACTCAACACGACTACCGGATTCGCGTCCGGCTTGAGATCATCCGATGCAACGAACAACCGTCCCAGAGCCGGTTGCAGGCTAAGAACGTCGAAGTAATTGCCGGACACGAGTTCCGCTTCGACCAGATCGGGCTGGTTATGCCATTGCACTCCGACCTGCGTCCAATCCGTGGCAATCAGGCCGCTGAACACAGAGTTGCGGTCACGCAGGTCGCGGTACATTGGATAGGAGAAGTAGAACTTTCCATCCGTTCGCGAGCGCAGGAGGCCGGGGATGTTGCTGCCGGAATACTTCAGAATCACCAGACGGTCCGCGTCTTTGACGGGAAGGCTGCGCAGGAGCGCCTGATCGAGCAAACTGAAAATCGCGGTATTGGCGCCGATGCCAAGAGCGAGCGTGAGGATGGCAACCGTCGCAAATCCCGGCGACTTGCGCAACTGGCGCACGGCATAGCGCAGATCCTGGAGTAATCCGTTCATGCGTCCTCCTCACTCGTACCGCAACGCAACCATGGGTTCGACCTTGGCTGCGCGACGCGCGGGAATGTAACACGCTAAAAGCGCTACCAACGCGAGAAAAATCACACTGCCGGCGAACGTGACCGGATCGGTGGGGCTTATTCCAAACAGCAAACTGGACATGACTGGGGTTAAGACGAACGCTGCGACGGCTCCCGCCGCAACTCCCAGCAACAGCAGTTTCATCCCCTGAGCTACCACCAGGGACAGGACATCTTTTCGTCTGGCTCCGAGCGCCATGCGAATTCCGATCTCACGGGTTCTTTGCGATACGCCATAGGAAATCACTCCGTATACTCCGACCGATGCCAGCAGCAATCCCAAGCCGGCCAGCGCGCCGAGCAGCGTCGTAGAGAATCGGCGCGAGGCGACTGAATCCGACATCACTTGATCCATGGTTGCGACGTTTGAAACCCCCTGATCGGGATCCAACTCTCGAACCTGCCCCTGGACTAGGGGAGCGAGATCTAGCGGATTGGATTTTGCGCGCACCACCAGCGTCAGGTCTCCAACCCTGTACTGGGCGTGAGGCAAGTAGATTTGCATGGTGTGCGGCGCATCGAGACCCGCCTGCTTAACGTCCTGAACGACTCCGACAACCGTGCGCCAGGGCTGCGGCGAAACGTCGAAGCCTGGCACCTTCACGTGTCGCCCGATAGGATCCTGATTGGGCCACCAGCGTTCGGCTGCGGTAGTTGAGACTAAGACGGCAAGCGGCGCGCCTTCCTGATCCTCGTCCGTGAGGAGTCGCCCGCGAACCAGCCGAATCCCTACCGCGGCCAAGTAGCCGGGCGTAACGATGTAACGTTCGGGATATGGCATCTCGCCGCGCTTGTAGACAAATCCTTCGGGCTCGGTACCCGCGGTATCGAAATTGGTCCCGAGCGGAAGAACGTTCACCGCGCCCGCGCTTTCGACCCCGGGCAGCGCGTTCACGCGGCGCAGCAGTTCCCGATAGAAGGTCATCGTTTTCTCAGCTCCCTGCGGATACCTGGCGAAAGGCAAACCGATGTCCATCGTGAGCAGGTGATCGGCTCGAAAGCCCGGATCGACGGCGTAAAGTTTGTTGAAGCTGCGCAGAAGCAATCCGGCGCCGACCAGCAGTGCGAGGCTCAGGGCGATTTCACTTGCCGCCAAACATTTTCGGAAAGTGTTGTGGACCCCACCAGAGCTTCGCGCGCCTTCTTTCAGAGTGTCACTGAGGCTCACCGCAGAAACTCTCAAGGCGGGAACCAAGCCAAATATCAAACCGGTTCCAAGACTTAGAGCGGCGGTAAACGCGAGCACCCGGCCGTCGATGGAGACGGCCAGGAGTTGCGGAATTACTTTTGCTCCCAGCGCGACTACGACATTCACGGCAAACAAAGCCAGCAGGATTCCGGCGGCGCCGCCGCAGAGTGCGAGCATGACGCTTTCGGAAAGAACCTGCTGCACCAGCCGCGCCCGGCTTGCCCCCAAGGCCGACCGGATGGCAACCGCTTTTTGTCTTCCGATGGCGCGTGCCAGCAGCAAGTTGGAAAGGTTGGCGCAGGCGATGAGCAGCAGAAAGCCTATCGCTCCTAAAAGCACGATTAATGCGGGTCGCAAGCCGGCGGCGATATCGTCCTGCAGCTTAATGACGCGCACTCCGGTGGTCGAGTATTCGTCAGGAAATTGCTTGGCGAGGCTGCGATTGATTACTTCCAAATCGGATTGTGCTTGCTGCACCGAAACTCCGGGCTTGAGACGGGCAATCGCGCGTAAATGGCGGGATAGTCTTTCCTTGTCGTCATGCTTTTCCGCGACGGGCCGGTAGAATTGCGCCGGGCCATCGACCAGCGTGACCGGCAGCATAGGAAAATTCCTGGGAGTAACGCCCACAATCGTGTAGGGCTTCCCGCTCAGGTTGATCTGCTTTCCCACGACTTGCGGATCGCTTGCAAAACGGCTTTGCCATAATCCGTAGGTAAGAATAATGACCTGGTCTTTACCCTCAATCTGCTCCTCGGGAAGGAAATCACGGCCCAGCATCGGCTTGACGCGCATCAGCTTCAAGTAACCGTCCCCAACCTGCATCCCGGGAATCGGACTCGGATCACCCGGTGTTGCAAATTGGGCGTTCCAGTTTCCAAACGCAACAACATTTTCGAAAACGTGATTTTGGGAGCGGTAATCGTCGATGTCGGTAGCTGAAAGCTGGTTGCGATTGTCATCCCGCGTGTCGCCCCACAACAACGTCAGACGCTGCGGGTCGTTGTAGGGAAGATCGCGGATGAGCACGCCATTGGCGACACTGAAAATGGCGGTATTCGCGCCGATACCTA
>JBEKED010000221.1:0-6900 GCA_050014035.1 Terriglobales bacterium | reverse complement strand
GTGATGACCGCCATGTCGGGGCGGATGCCGTCGCTGTAACCTTTGTCGATGAAGACGGAACGGGAGGACTCGCTGCCGCTCCCGCCGATGACTTGCGCGGCCATAGTTTCGGAAATGAACTGCTCCTTGAAGGCCAGCAAAGCCTGCAAGCGCCGCGCCTGGCCGGCGTCCTGGGTAAGGCGCACTTGTTCGAGAGTCATGCGCTCGATCTGCGCTTTGAGGCTGCGGTTCTCGGCTCGCACGCCCCGCAGGTAAAAATAGTTGTGCCAGATGTTGCCGGTGGAGGTTTGCAGCCACTCCAGCGCCTTTTCCAGAGGAGTGACCGCGCCGACCGCCCAGACGCGGATGAGGCGCGTCGGTTCGCTGGCGGTGGTGCGCTTGACCTGCACGGCCAAGCCGAGAACCTGGGCGAATAAGACTCCCACCAGCACGATCAGATTGCGGTAGCGTCCGAGGACGTCCATAACACCAGTTCCCAGTTCCCAGTTCTCAGTTGTCAGTTCTCAGTAAACCCGCCATCGCTGAGATCGGTCGTCCCGTCTGAAGATTGTCATCCTGACCCTGAGCATAGTCGAAGGGGAAGGACCTGCTTTTCGCGCGTCGCTCGAAGCTCGCAGCTCTACTCGATTGAAATCTTTCTGAGCAGTTTGAAATCCGAAAGCATTTTACCGGTGCCCAGCACTACGCTGCAGAGCGGATCGTCGGCGATGGAAACCGGCAATCCGGTTTCCTCGCGGATGCGTTTGTCCAGATTTTTGATCAGCGCGCCGCCGCCAGTCAGCACGATACCGCGGTCGCTGATGTCGGCCGAGAGTTCGGGCGGCGTGCGTTCGAGCGCTACGCGGATGGCATTCATGATGGTCGAGACGCATTCACTCAGCGATTCGCGGATTTCGCTGTCGTCTACGGTAATTGTCTTGGGCACGCCTTCGATCAGGTTGCGGCCTTTGATTTCCATGGTAAGCGGCTTGTCCAGCGGATAGGCGCTGCCGATTTCCATCTTGATCTGCTCGGCGGTGCGCTCGCCTACCAGCAGGTTATATTTCCGCTTGAGGTAGTTCATGATGGCCTCATCCATCTGATTGCCGGCCATGCGCACGGAACGCGAATAAACGATGCCGCTTAGGGAAATCACTGCGATGTCGGTAGTGCCGCCGCCGATGTCGACGACCATGTTGCCGCTCGGTTCGGTGATGGGCAAACCCGCGCCGATCGCGGCCACCATGGCTTGCTCTACCAGGTGCACTTCGCTTGCTTTGGCGCGATAGGCGGAATCCATGACCGCGCGTTTTTCTACCTGCGTGATTTCCGAGGGCACGCCGATCACGATGCGCGGATGCACCAGCATTTTGCGGTTGTGCGCTTTCTGGATGAAGTAGTTCAGCATCTTTTCGGTGACTTTGAAGTCGGCGATAACGCCATCCTTCATGGGCTTGATGGCCACGATGTTGCCGGGCGTGCGGCCGAGCATCTCTTTGGCTTCTTTGCCGACGGCTTCGACTTCGTTGGTGTTCTTGTTCAAGGCGACGATCGAAGGCTCGTTGACAACGATGCCCTTGCCGCGCGCGTAGACCAGGGTGTTGGCCGTCCCAAGATCGATGGCGAGGTCGCTGGAAAACATACTGAACAGCGAGCGCAGATTGTGCGACCGCGATGACCCGTTATGAAACCCGTTGTTTGACATAGCAGTACGTCTCTCTCTGGAATTCGACCCAGAACGGACCCCGGCGTTGACCGATTCCGTTCAGTTTCTCTTTCTATTTCCTGTTTCTTCTATTCTACTTCGATGTTCAGCAGAACGGGTTGTCAACTGGGGACCCGGTTGTTCAATTCTGAACACCGCTTTCGAAAACCGTCTTCTGGGACGGGGCAGAGTCCCGTCACCACTCTAGTTACCTCGAATCGCTTACTGGATCACGACCTTTTCCTGGTGGGTATTTACACCACCTTTGGCATTTTGCGCCGTGACCGTGACCAGGTTTTCTCCGTTCGGCAAAGGCGGCGTGAAATAGTGGAAGCTGCCATCGTCGCCGACGATAGGCACTTCCTTGCCATTCACCATGACGCGGGCTCCCGCCTCGGTTTTGCCGGTGACCTCAATCACGTGTCCGTGCTGAATCAGGGGATCGAGTTCGAGCGCCAGATCTATTTTTTCCTTCGCCTTGACGATGATGGTAAAGCGATTCTTTTCGCTTTCCACCGATTCCTTCCCCGCCGCATCGTAAGACTGGATGGACCAATAGTAAGCGCCCACGGGCAGTCCCGTCACAACCACGCTCGCGGTTGCAACCTTGCGGTCGAGCAGCAAGGACGAAAAATATGGGTTATGCGAAATGCGCAGGCGGTATCCGGCGGCGTTCCCCATGGGGGTCCAGGCAAACTCGACCTCCCTTGCCTTCTCGCCGGTATTCATGAAAACCGGCATCATGTTGCCGGGCGTGATGGGCGCGGGCGGACCGATTTCCGTGCTTCGCTCCATGGCTTTGGAAGTGCTCTGGAAATTCACTTTTTCCCAGTCGGCGAGATGTACCACTTCGCCATTGCGCTCGATCTGGCTGCTGCCCTTCTTTACCAGAATTTCATGCTGATCGTCTTTGGGGTCGTTGTGCACCATCGCCGCCGAATCGGGAGCGAGCGAAGCTTTCGCGCCCGCGACAATCACCTGCGATTTCGAGCCCTGCACATCGGTTGCGGTCGTCAGGTCCACCGTGCCCGTCGTGACCGCAACCGACACATTAGTTTGCTGCTGATCGTTGGCGGAGTTCTCTTCGATCACAATCAGCGAATCTTGTTTCACGGTGTAGTTCGTGCCGTCGTTGAAAACAATCTTGGCCATGCCTTCCGCGCCGGTCTGCACCACATCGCCTTTTTCCAGCGGGACGTTGTAGTCGGCGTTGATCCAACTGTTGCCGTTGCCTTTTCGTACCCGGATAGTGCCATCGAGCGCCGTGAAATGCGCCTGCTGCGAAACTGCGGCCGACGGGCCTTTGATCGGAGGCGCCAGTCCCGCAACTTTTTCCAGCAAGCCGGAGGAAAGATTGGCGGCCGCCTTCACTGTCGAGTCGGTAAATTTCGGAAAAACTTCGTGCATGGCGGCGAAAAAAATCAGCAGCGCTCCGAGTATCGCCATGATCACGCTGCGATAGGTCACCTGTTTCCAGGCAACATAGACACCCGGCTTGAGTTTATTCGACACGAGCCCCGGCTTACCTCATTACGAGATTCTGAGAATGCGGAGTATTGCTCACGCTGTGACCATCATATCTCTGCTGGGAGTGGTATGAGGCTGGGGTCATTGGGGGAATGGTTACGAAAGTGACAAGAATCCCAAGCGCTTCCCATCCGACTACTTCCGGTAACGCTGGGTCAACTGCTGAAAGCGCGGATCGGTGCGCAGCGAGGAGAAGTACGGGCTGGAATCGAGGACGGCAAAATCCCGAAATCCCGCCTCGAAGGTCTTTTGTAGCGTGGCGAGAGCTTTTTCTTTATCGCCGCGAGCCGCATAGGCCGCGGCGAGCCAGAAATAGTTGATGGCCGCTGGCCGAACGGTCTTGGATAAGGCGGCCACAGCTTTTTCGTAGTCCCCTTGCGCCAGATAGACCTGGCCCAACCCCATGTCCGCAGTAGGGGATGTTGGGTTTATTTCGCGAGCGCGCTCAAAGGCGGCAATGGCTTCCGGGTAGCGCTGCTGGAGGTAAAGAGCACGCCCTAGGTGATAGTAGGCTCCGAAAAAGACGGGTTGCAGAAGCAGAGCTCGCCGTGCGGCCTTCTCGGCCGCAACGGCCTCCGGTGGCTGTTCGTAACCGAGTGCCCAGGAAAGAAGATCCCACGCATGGCTATCGTCCGGATCCAGTTCGGTGGCGGTGCGGAACTCACGCGCCCCGCCCACATAGTCGTATTTATCGGTGAGCACCGTTCCCAATGCCAGGTGGGCCTCGGCCAATTGCCGGTCGATGGTCAACGCACGCTGGGCGAATTTCTCGGCAAGTTGCAGATGAGACGGATTGGAGTTGATATTGCGATAGATTAGCCCTTCGACCCATGCCAACCCGGCGAGCGCCGGAGCATAATCTGGGTCCGACTTTAGCGCGTCCTCAAAGAATCCACGGGCAGCTTCCAGTTTTTCGGGCTCATCAAAATGCTCGGTCAACGCGTGACCGCGCAAGTAGGCGTCGTAGGCTTGCGTGTTCTGCGTGTAGCGATGTTGAATAGCCTGCTGCTCTTGCGGACTGAGCTTGAGGTTGAGCGACTCGGCAATCTTCAGCGCAGTTTGCTCTTGCAGCGAAAATACGTCTTTCATTTCTCCGACAAAATCATCGGCCCACACCTGGAACCCGGTGGTGGAGTCGATCAAATGAACGTTGATGCGCACCTGGTCGCCTGCCTTGCGCACACTTCCTTCGAGCAGGTAGCGAACGCCGAGCGCTTTTCCCATCTCGGCAGCACTCTTGTCCGATCCTTTCAGCGCAGCGACCGACGAATGCGAAGCAACATCGATGCCCTGAATCTTCGAGAGCTTGGTCGTAATCTCATCGGTCATTCCATCGCTGAAATAGCCGCTGTCCGGCTCGGCACTCAGGTTTTGCAGCGGCAGGACGGCAACCGACGGCTTAGCGGCTGCGGCTCCGCCGGGCGTCGGAGAATGATTCCCATACCATGTGATGCCTCCGAACACGAGCAGGAAAGCCAACAGCGCGGCGCCCGCAAACGCCAGGCCACGCTTTGCTCGGGAAGGCGTGGGTGGTTCGCTGTCGACGATCGCCGCAGTCGAGCGCGTCGAATCGGTGGCGCGCTGCATACGCTTCAAGTCCGCGCGCAGTTCGGCAGCGGACTGGTAGCGCAAATCCCGATCTTTATCGAGTGCCTTGTCGATGATCTCTTCCAGTTTGGGCGGGAGATTGGGGTTGAGGCGCAGGGCCGGCGCT
This sequence comes from Terriglobales bacterium, assembly GCA_050014035.1. Taxonomy (GTDB): domain Bacteria; phylum Acidobacteriota; class Terriglobia; order Terriglobales; family Acidobacteriaceae; genus Acidiflorens. The sequence continues at coordinate 1,975 of JBEKED010000221.1, read as the reverse complement.
GGAGCGCGATTCAAAATGGCCTCGAATATCAGGCCGGAGGTGTCGCCCGCGAACGGCAAAGCTCCGGTTGCCATCTCGTAAAGCACGACGCCGAACGAGAACAGGTCGCTGCGGCCATCCAATTCCTTGCCGCGCACTTGCTCCGGCGACATGTAGGCCAGGGTGCCGAGCGTGGAGCCGGGGCTGGTGAGATGCTGCTCATCGACGGAGGTCATCGTGTTCTCCGATGCCACGCTGCTCGACGAACCGGATGTAGACGCGACTTTTGCCAGTCCGAAATCAAGGACCTTGGCATGGCCGCGGTCGGTGACAAAGATGTTGGAGGGCTTGATGTCGCGGTGGACGATTCCCTTGGCATGAGCGGCATCAAGGGCGTCAGCGATCTCGATGCCGAGGGAGAGCAAGGTCTCCAGTTCGAGCGGCCGAAACCCGATCATGTGCTTCAGCGTCTGCCCATCCAGAAATTCCATCGCGATGAATCGTTTGCCCTCGTGCTCGCCAATTTCGTGAATGGTGCAGATGTTGGGATGGTTCAGCGACGAAGCGGCACGGGCTTCGCGACGGAAACGCTCCAGCGTCTGAGGATCCTGGGAAACGCTGTCGGGAAGGAACTTGAGAGCGACAAAACGTCCGAGCGAAATGTCTTCGGCCTTGTAGACTACGCCCATTCCACCGCCGCCCAACTTCTCGATGATGCGATAGTGCGAAATGGTTTGGCCGATCATTTTGGCGGATCGTTATTGGGCGACGGTTACTGACCAAACAGAGGAAGACGGCCAGCTCTCAGGTCGCTTCATCTTACGGACACGCCATCTGCTAGTCAACGAATCAGGAGTCTGGGCAGCGGTTCCGTTTTTACGATGCAAACCGCGAAACCCTTAACCACCAAGGCCACGAAGTATCACGAAGGATTTTGGTGTCAGGCGTTTACTTCGTGTACCTTCGTGTCCTTGGTGGTTAAGGGTTTCGCAAATTGACCCGCGGCTGTGCGCGCCTTGCCCCTCTCTACCCCGGTTGTTAGCATAGTATCTGCACTACTTCCAGGAGGCATTATGGCGACCGATACCATGACTAAGCCGGTGACGGCGGGCTCGACTACGAAGACCAGGGTTTTCAAGAATTTCATTGACGGCGAATGGGTCGACTCCGTCAGCGGACAAACTTTCGAAGATCGCAATCCCGCCGACACGCGCGAAGTCGTTGCCATTTTCCAGCGCTCGAACAAAGAGGACGTCAACGCGGCCGTGGATGCGGCCAAGCGCGCGTTTGCCAAGTGGCGTCTGGTACCCGCGCCCCGCCGCGCCGAAATGGTGTTCCGCGCCGCCGAGATTCTGATCGAACGCAAAGAAGACTACGCCCGCGACATGACCCGCGAAATGGGCAAAGTGCTGAGTGAAACTCGCGGCGACGTGCAGGAAGCCATCGACGCCGCCTACTACAACGCCGGCGAAGGCCGGCGCCTCTTTGGTCCGACCGTGCCTTCGGAGCTGCCTAACAAGTTTGCCATGGCCGTCCGGCAGCCGATTGGCGTCTGCGGCATGATCACGCCGTGGAATTTTCCCATGGCCATCTCTTCCTGGAAGCTGCTGCCCGCCGTCGTTTGCGGCAACACCTGCGTGATCAAACCGGCGCAGGACACTCCTCTCTCTACGTTCAACCTGGTGCAGGCGCTCACCGACGGCGGCATTCCAAAGGGCGTTATCAACATCGTCACCGGCTTTGGCTCGGAAGTGGGCACGCCGCTGACGGAGCATCCGGCAGTCCGCGCCATCTCGCTTACCGGCTCTTCGGCGGTCGGCAAAATCGTGGGCGCTACCGCGGCCAAAAGCTTCAAGCGCTGCTCGCTCGAACTCGGCGGCAAGAATCCGATGATTGTGCTCGACGACGCCAATATCGATCTCGCCATCGAAGGCGGACTGTGGGGCGCTTTCGGAACCACCGGACAACGCTGCACCGCGACCAGCCGCATCATCGT
>JBEKED010000220.1:0-6905 GCA_050014035.1 Terriglobales bacterium | reverse complement strand
TCCCTGGCTGACCGTGCCAACTTCCGGGCAGTCGGCAACGTACAGATCGCCCTCTTTGTGCAGAACTGCGGTGAACGTGCCCATCGGCATTTTTCGCACCGTTATGAGTGTAGGGGTCCTTCGACTCCGCAGGAGGATTCGCTTCGCGGATCCTCCTGCTCCGCTCAGGATGACAAGGCAGGTAGGGTTTCTCTGTTTCTATGCCAGCTGGTACTTCCCTGCCTCGATCGTCCTCTGCGCAATCTGCTGGCGTAGCGCGATCGTGTTGAAGGGGTCGTGCTTCGACAACCGTCGCACGATCGCCAGTTGCGTGCGCAGCATGTCGCCTTCGGCGACGTCGGCAATGACTTTTCTGGCTGCCGCTTCGATTTTTTCCTGTGCTTGCGTCAGATAGACTCGCGTCATCGCAATGGGCAGCGCGGCGGACGATTCTCCTTTTTGCTCGACTATCTTCTGCGCTCGCAGCAGGGCCGATTCCATGGCATAGATTTCGATCGTCATGTCGGCGATTGCGCCCATCACTTCTTGCTGGTCCTGAATTGCCTGCATGTATTTCTGGGTGGCTGCACCAGCGACGAACAGGCCCAACTTCTTCGCCTGCGCGACCAGTTTGCGCTCTTCCGCCAACGGGCCCTCAATCTCTTCGCCGACGGACGGACCACTGAGCACTTCGTCCATCAACTTCTTGATCGCGGGCATCAGCGGTAACTGGCCGGTCATCGCTCGTTTAAGCAGAAATCCGGTGATGATCAGGCGATTGATTTCGTTGGTGCCTTCGAAGATCCGATTGATACGGGCATCGCGGTAGGCGCGCTCCGCCGGATACTCTTCCACAAAGCCGTAGCCGGCGTAGATTTGCAGCGTCTCGTCGACGACATAATCGATCATCTCCGAGCCCCAGACTTTGAGGATTGAGCACTCGACGGCATACTCCTCGATCGCTTTGCGGCGTTCTTTTGCCGCGTCGGGACTCGCGTGATCGATCTCCGAGAGCAGCGCGTCCATCATCCCAACGGTGCGATAGACGAGCGATTCGCCGACATAGATCAGCGTGGCCATATTCGCGATTTTCTCGCGGATCAGGCCGAACTCGCTGATCGACTTGCCAAACGCCTTGCGCTGCTTGGCGTAGGCCACGGCGCTCTCGATTGAAACCCGGGCTCCGCCTACGCACATGGCGCCAAGTTTGAAGCGTCCGATGTTCAGAATGTTGAAGGCGATAATGTGACCCTTGCCAATTTCGCCCAGCAGATTCTCGACCGGCACCTTGCAGTCGTTCAGGATGATGGGGCAGGTGGAAGACCCGCGAATGCCCATCTTGTGTTCTTCGGCGCCGGTGGAAAATCCGGGGAAAGTTCTTTCCACCAGGAACGCGGAAAACTTTTCGCCGTCAATTTTTGCGAACACGGTGAACAGGTCGGCGAAACCGGCGTTGGTGATCCACATTTTCTCGCCGTTCAGGATGTAGTGCTTGCCGTCGGGCGAAAGCACGGCGCGGGCGCGGCAATTGAGGGCATCGGAGCCGGACGTCGCCTCCGACAAAGCGTACGCGCCAACAATTTCTCCGGTGGCCAGCTTCGGCAGATATTTTTTCTTTTGCTCTTCGGTGCCGAAGTACACGATGGGCAACATGCCAATGCCGCTATGGGCGCCCCAAGTGGTGGCGAACCCGGCGTACTTGGCCATGTGGTCGGCGATGACGGCGGCGGTGACTTTATCCATATCGAGGCCGCCGTAGGCCTCGGGTATCTCGACTCCGCTGAGGCCCAGGTCGCCGGCTTTTTTCAGCAGGGCACGTGAAATCGAGTAGTCCTTGTGTTCGATCTTTTCCGCTTGCGGCAAAATCTCGTTGACCGCGAATTCTTCGGTGGTCTGTCCGATCATCTGCTGTTGTTCGGAAAAATCTTCGGGGGTGAAGACATCGGCAGTCTGCCGCTCTTCCAGCAGGAAGCTGCCGCCTAGAATCTTGGTCTTGGGGATTGCTGTGGTCGCCATGGTCAGATCCTCTTTACGCATCTAAAAGCTTCTACCCCTAAGGGCACTAAGAGCCACTAAGGAAGATCAAGAGCTAAAGAGTCTACCACCAAGGACACTAAGGACCACGAAGGAAGGTCAAGACCTAAACGAGCTTCTTTTGTGTGTCTTCGTGTGCTTTGTGGTTGATGCCTCTTTACTTCCACCCAGTGCCATTTACGAAACGCTTGATGCCATCTTTCAGATGGGCAACATTGAAGTTTATGAGAAGTCCGAGGGATCGTCCACTGAGTTTCAGGTAGGAAATGATTTGCGCCTGATGAACGGGAGCAATCGCTTCCACCGATTTCAGCTCGACGATGACCAGATCTTCCACCAAGAGATCGATTCTCTATCCGAGGTCTAGTCTGACGCCATGTAAATTACAGGCAAACCGACTTGCGCGTCCGACTTGAATCCGGCCTTCCCGAGCTCATGTTGCAAACATGCTGTATAAGTGCTCTCCAGGAGCCCCGGCCCGAGTTCCGAGTGAACCCGCTTGCAGCGGTGATCACGGCGTGACTGATCTCCTGAGCAGTGTTTCGATTGACCGTTAAGGTAGCCATGGTCCCGTTATTGTCTTTCCCACGGCCACTCGCTAGGAGACGCATCACAACATAATTGTTCGGTTTCCTTTGTGAGTCTTCGTGACCTTCGTGGTTTAGAAAAGCTTGAACCACCAAGGACACTAAGGTACACGAAGGAAAATCTACTGCAGATTCTCGAAAATTCCCGCCGCGCCCATGCCTCCGCCTACACACATTGTGACCATGCCGTAGCGGGCTTTGCGGCGCTTCAGTTCGCGAATCACGCTGGCGGTCAGCTTTGCTCCTGTACATCCCAGGGGATGGCCGAGGGCGATTGCGCCGCCGTTTGGATTCACTCGCTCGGGATCGATCCCGGCTTCCTGAATCACCGCCAGTGATTGTGCGGCAAACGCTTCGTTCAGTTCGATCACGTCGATGTCGGAGAGCTTCAAGCCGGCGAGTTTCAGCGCCTTGGGAATCGCAAACACCGGGCCGAGACCCATCTCTTCCGGCTTGTATCCGGCGGTGGCAAACGCTACGTATCGCGCCAGCGGAGCGATGCCCAGAGCCTTGGCGCGCTCGGCCGACATTAGTACGGCGGCGGCTGCGCCATCCGACATCTGCGAAGAATTGCCGGCCGTGGTCACACCCTTCACATGAAACGCGGCCTTCAGCGCGCCCAGAGCTTCCAGAGACGTATCGGCGCGCGGACCTTCGTCTACTTTGAAAGTGATTTCCAGCTTCTTCGGTTTCGATCCATTCGGTGTGGTGAAGGTCACTGGCACAGCTACGGTCTCATCTTCGAATTTGCCGGCAGCGATTGCCGCCAGCGCCTTCTGATGGCTGCGCAAGGAAAACTGGTCGCACTGTTCGCGTGTGATGCCGAAGCGCTGCGCCACGCGCTCCGCGGTCAGGCCCATGGAAAGATACGCGCCTGGATGATGATCCACGAGCCAGGGGTTGGGCGAAATCTTGTTGCCGCCCATGGGAATCATGGACATCGATTCGGTTCCGCCCGCTACCATTATCTCGGCAGCGCCGCTCATGATGCGCTCGGCAGCCATGGCAATTGCCTGCAGGCCGGATGAACAGAAGCGATTGATGGTCACTGCCGATACCTCGACTGGCAGACCTGCGCGCAGCGATGCGATGCGAGCTACGTTCATTCCCTGCTCGGCTTCAGGCATGGCGCAGCCGAGGATGACGTCTTCAATCTCTTTATAGTTTGATTCGGGATCGAGCTGCGGCACGCGATCGAGCGCTCCCTTGATTGCAACGGCAGCTAGTTCATCGGGACGCGTGGCACGCAACGTACCTTTAAACGCGCGTCCTACTGGAGTGCGGACGGAAGAGACGACTACGACTTCTCGCATGGCTTGATTTTACCGCAGAGGACGCGGAGTGCGGGGGGAATGGTTGACTACGCTCGGGAGCGTAGGGGTCCTTCGACTGCGTGCATGCTTCGCGTTCGCGAAGCATCCACTCCGCTCAGGATGACGTAGAGGGTTGACGATCAAGGGCTCCGACGACTATCGGCCGCCCTTCTTCAACTGCTGCTTCCAGCCCAGCACGCGGGCTTTGTTGCCTTCCGCTTCGGCCTCGGGGACCATTCCTTTTTTCTGATAGAGGATGGAGAGGCTGGTGTGGGCCAGAATGTCGTCGGGATCGATTTCTGTAATTTGCCGGGAGACTTCGATGGCTTCGTCGAGGCGGTTGAGGTCTTGCAGGGCGCGGCTCAGTCCATGCAGCGCATCGGTGAAGTTTGGATCGGCGGCTAGCGCGCTTCGATACTCTTCTACTGCTTGTTCGTGGTGACCTTCCAGGACTAGATCGAGAGCGGCGTAGTAATGATGTTCGGCCAATTGGCGCGGCGTTTCTTGAGTGCTGGCCGGATCGTCGGGCATAGAAGGACTCAGGTGATTCTAGCAAGGCGACCGGCGGCGTGCAGTGCGACCAATCCGCCAGACTTTGTCATCCCGAACGAAGTGAGGGATCTGCATCTCGCGGCGAAACTGCAGATCCCTCACTTCGTTCGGGATGACAAGCCTAAAAGGGGGTAGCAAAGTAAGAAGCAACAAAGTCTGAAGAGAGCGGTTTAGCCCGCGTTCTCCGGCTTCCAGCGGAGGACGGGCTTGCGCGCGGCGGCGGTTTCGTCCAGACGCGAGATGCGCGTGTGGTGCGGGGCATCAAGGACGTACTGCGGATCTTCTTCTACTTCTTCGGCGATCGACTTCATGGCTTCGATGAAGAGATCGAGTTCTTCTTTGGGCTCGCTCTCGGTGGGCTCGATCATCAGCGCGCCGGCTACGATCAGCGGGAACGCCGTGGTGTAGGGATGGAATCCGTAATCGATCAGGCGTTTGGCTAGGTCCATCGTCTTGACGCCCTTCTTTGACTGCAGCTTGTCGCTGAAGACGACTTCATGCATGGAGGGCGTCTTGTAGGGCAGGTCGTAAACGCCTTCCAGGCCCTTGCGGATGTAGTTGGCGTTGAGCACGGCGTCTTCGGTGGTCTGGCGCAGGCCGTCGGGACCGTTGGCGAAGATGTAGGCGAGGGCTCGGATGAACATTCCGAAGTTACCGTAGAAGGCGCGCACGCGGCCCACAGATTGCGGACGGTTGTATTCGAAGCCGAGCGTGCCATCGGGCTTGGTAATGACTACGGGCGTGGGCAGGAACGGAGCTAGAATTTTCTTTACTGCTACCGGACCCGAGCCGGGACCGCCTCCGCCATGGGGCGTGGAAAAAGTCTTGTGCAGGTTGAGGTGCATGAGATCTACGCCGAAATCTCCGGGGCGCGCTTTGCCTACTAGCGCGTTCATGTTGGCGCCATCCATGTAGAGCAGGCCGCCCTTGGCGTGCATGAGTTCGGCGATCTTGTCGATCTCCTGCTCGAACACGCCTAGCGTGTTGGGATTGGTGACCATGAGCGCGGCTACATCTTCATTCATCTGCGCCGCGAGCGCGGCTACGTCTACCATGCCGCGGTCGTTCGATTTCAAATTTTCTACCGCGTAACCTACTGTAGCCGCCGTCGCGGGATTGGTGCCGTGCGCCGAGTCTGGAATCAGAATTTTTTTGCGCGCGTTGCCTTGGGACTGGTGATAGGCGCGCACCAGGAGCAAGCCGGTGAGTTCGCCGTGGGCGCCGGCGGCTGGTTGCAGGGTGATCGCGTCCATGCCGGTGATTTCGAGCAGGCAGTCGCTTAGCGTTTTCATGATGCGCAACGCGCCTTGCGAAATTTTCTCGGCTTGATAGGGGTGGCCGTTGGCCAGGCCTTCGACTCGCGCCACAAACTCGTTGACTCGCGGGTTGTACTTCATGGTGCACGAGCCTAGCGGATACATTCCGAGATCGATGGCGTAGTTCCAAGTTGAGAGGCGGGTGAAGTGGCGGATGATTTCGATTTCGCTGACCTCGGGCATGTTGCCTAGATCTTTTCTTTCTTGCTTGCCGAGGAGCTTTGCCGTGTCGACTTCGGGGACATCGAGCGGCGGCAGTTTCCAGGCGGCTTTGCCGGGCGAGGACTTTTCGAAGATCAGGCCTTCGTTCTGACTGATGTGGCGCGTGGCTTTGCGAGTCGTGTGCTTCATCACTTCCCTCAGCGGCTAAAGCCGCTCCTCCAAACAATGGCTTAATCGCAGCGCTGAAGCGCTGCGCCACCCAAAATCACTGCATCGCCTTTGGCGCGGCTAAGCGTAGACCTTATACAAGAAATATCCGATGAAACAAACACCACCGATGTAACCTATTGCGACCGTCGACCAGAACTGACTTGGTTCCTTGGCGCGGGAGGCCCAACCACCAGCCCGTCCCCCATACGTTTTTCCGGCGCACATCGAAACCACAGCCCAAAGAAATGAGATAACCCCAAGAACCAAGTAATAAAACGGCGAGCTTATCTGGGTATGCCACCAATCCATGAATAACGCCCTTTTTCCTCGCGTCTACATCTGGTTCATCGCGCCACCTCTTCGACTTCCCTCATACTTCGCACTGCGCGTTCGCTGTCGGCGACTAGGCCAACGGCGGTATCGATCATTGACCGTGTCGTGAGTTCAGTGCAGCACCAGAGAGCGGCGTTGCCTAACTCGGGATAGAACTTTTTCATGGGCAGGCCGCCAACCATTTTGTGTCCCAGCAAGCGCGAGTTGATGGCATAGGGATCTTCGCTGGTTTGGACAACGAACTCGTTGAATCTTGGCGCGCCGGCGAACAGTACTTTGGCATGTTTGTTGAACTGGTCTACTGCGTACGCGGTTTTTGCGAGATTCTGTTTCGCCAGTTCGCGCAGGCCGATTTTGCCGTAGACGGTCATGAAGATGTTTACCATGAGCGCTACCAGGGCCTGGTTGGTGCAGATGTT
>JBEKED010000219.1:0-6921 GCA_050014035.1 Terriglobales bacterium | reverse complement strand
GAATACTTCTTCGATTTCAGTGACCGAGCTTTTGACGGCGGTGAAGCGTCCGGAAAGATTTGTCGGCCTGCACTTTTTCAATCCTGTGCCGTTGATGAAGCTGGTCGAGGTGGTGAAAACCATTGCCACCGCTCCCGCCGTATACGACGCGGCCTACGAGTTCGCAAAGAAGCTGGGCAAGGTTCCGGTGCGCACTTCCGATAAGACGGGATTCATCGTGAACCGGCTGCTGGTGCCTTATTTGCTGGATGCGATTCGGGCGTATGAAGAGGGCGTGGGATCAATCGAGGATATCGATGAAGCCATGAAGCTGGGCTGCGGGTATCCGATGGGTCCGTTTACGCTGCTCGATTTCGTCGGCCTCGATACGACTTACTACATCACCCATGTGATGTATGACGAGTTCAAAGAGCGCCGTTTCGCCTCGCCTCCGCTGCTGAAGCGACTGGTGATGGCGGGCTGGTATGGGCGCAAGTCGGGGCGCGGGTTTTACGATTACTCGGACCCGGCGAAGCCGGTGGCGAATAAACTGTAAGACTCTTTTTATGGTGTCATCCTGAGCGAAGCGAAGGACCTCTGCATTCCTTCGCTGCGAGCAAGATGCATAGGTTCTTCGCTTCGCTCAGAATGACACGGGTTTGGGAAATGGATTGCTTATGACTTACGAAAACATACTCCTCGAAAAGAAAAACGCTATCGCCTACGTCACCGTCAACCGCCCCAAGGTGCTCAACGCGCTCAACATGGCCACCATGAGCGAACTGGGGACGGCGTTTCATGACATCAAGCATGATTTCTCGATCCGCGTGGCGATCTTGACCGGCGCGGGCGAGAAGGCATTCGTTGCCGGCGCCGATATTGGCGAATTGGCGAAACACGACTCCGTCGCGGGCAAGGAATACACGCATCGCGGACAGGCGGTGCTCGACCAGATCGAAAATCTGGGCAAGCCGGTGATCGCCTGCATTAACGGATTTGCCTTAGGCGGTGGATGCGAACTGGCCATGGCTTGCACCATGCGTCTGGCGAGCGAGAACGCCAAGTTCGGGCAGCCCGAGGTGAAGCTGGGGATTATTCCGGGATACGGCGGGACGCAGCGGCTGCCGCGGCTGGTGGGCAAAGGGCTCGCCATGCAGATGGTGCTGGCCGGCGAGGTGATCTCGGCAGCGGAGGCGTATCGCATCGGACTGGTGAATGAAGTGACTGCGGCGGCGGAACTGATTCCTCGGGCGGAGGCGATTGCGGCGAAGATCATCGCGAATGCTCCACTGGCCGTGCAGTATGCCATGGAGGCCGTCAACAAAGGGATGGAGATGACTTTGGCGGAGGGGCTGTTTCTGGAGGCCTCTTTGTTTGGGGTCTGCTGCGCTACCGAAGATAAGACGGAAGGGACCGCGGCGTTTTTGGAAAAGAGAGCAGCACAGTTCAAAGGAAAATAGGCAAATCCACCGCCGAGACGCCGAGCTAAGGAGAGAAAGACGAGAGAAAAATTAAAAATCGAGCGTCCCACCGATCCGGCTGTCCCTGCCATTGAAGGCGGCCTCAGCGCGACTGGAAAGCGGTTTGCCATCGTCGTCTCGCGATTTAATGCTTTCATCACGGAGCGGCTTTTCCAAAGCGCTTACGATGGATTGCTGCGCTCTGGCGCAGCGAAGAAAGACGTCGCACTGGTGCGCGTGCCGGGGGCATTTGAGATTCCTTTAGCGGCGCGCACACTCGCCGAAAGCAAGAAGTACGACGCCGTCATCTGTATCGGATGCCTGCTGCGCGGAGATACGGCGCATTACGACGTGATCGTCAACGAAGTTACGCGCGGCATCGGGCAGTCGGCGCAGCAGACTGGAGTCCCTCATGCGTTTGGCGTGCTCACTTGCGACACTTTGGAGCAGGCCATTGATCGCGCCGGATTGAAAATGGGCAACAAGGGATTGGAGGCGGCGCTGGCGGCAGTGGAGATGGCGAATCTGAAGGAAACCGTCGTTCGCCGCTCGTCGTTCGCTGTTCGCGAAAACAGAACGAAAGGCAAGCGCAACAAGGCGAAGCGCTGACTCCTCTCCGTCTAATCCCAACCTGTACACTTAAGAGCGAATAGCAAACGACGAACAGCGAACGACGACTCATGGGCACTCGACGCAAATCGCGCGAACTGGTTCTGCAGATGCTTTTTCAGGCGGATATGGGAAAGCAGACGCCGGAGCTCGTGCGGAAAACGTTTTGGGCAGAGCGGAGCAACGTAGAGGATGAAGTGCGCGGGTTTGCCGACGATTTGTTTCGCGTCGCCAGCGACCGGATGGCCGAGATCGATGGCCTGATTGGCAAACACACACAGCACTGGCGCATGGACCGGATGGCCACCGTCGACCGCAATGTGCTACGCGGAGCGGTGGCGGAGTTTCTGGGGTATCCAGCTACACCGCACGCGATCGTGATTAATGAGGCGCTCGAAATTGCCCGAAAATTTTCTACGCCGGAGTCGGTGCAGTTTATTAACGGCGTGCTGGATAGTGTCGGGAAAGAAGTCGGGGCGTAGAAAAAAGTCAAAAGTCAGAAGTCAGATTGCAGAAGTTAAACCTCTTGGGCCTCTACTTCTGCAATGGTCTTACACTCCCATCCCGGAACCTAACAAACTGAAGAGCAAGATTGCCAGCACGATCAGCGTGAACGCCACATAAAGGCGATCGCGTTCGATAGCGAATCCCACGATGGAGAAGGCCACGCGGGCGATGGGAGTGGCGATCAGGAGCAGCAATCCGAGTTGGATCAAGCCTCGGCCGCGGCCGCGCATGACACTTTGGATGACTCCGGGGATGGTGCGGTAATCGGACGGCTCTCCGCGAAAGACGCGGTAATTGGCTGGTTCGTGGGCATGACGGGAAAGGTAGATGCAGGCTCCCGCGAGGACGACCGCGGCCGAGAGCAGGACTCCGGTGCGAAGCAGGTTGCCGAGAATGACTTCAATGCGATGATCGTCCCAGGCTTCGGCTTGGGGCGGGTGCGGCTGTGGGGCGGGGGCTTGCGCGGCGGGCATCAGATTTTTCCCCAGAGTCCTTTGTAGAGCATTTGCAGGCCGAGAACTAGAATCACCAGGCTGAAAACCAAGCGGAGCGATTTGGTTTCAGCTTTGACCAGAATGCGGCTGCCCAGCAACGAACCAGCAAGAACTCCTAACATGACAGGCATGGCGAGGCCGGGATCGACGTATCCGCGGCTGAGGTAGACACCGGCGCTGGCGGCGGCAGTGACGCCGATCATGAAGTTGCTGGTGGTAGTGGAAACCTTGAACGGGATGCGCATGGCCTGATCCATGGCTAGCACTTTGACCGCTCCCGAGCCGATGCCCAGCAATCCGGAAAGCGCGCCCGCTCCGAACATCAGACTGAAGCCGGTGGGGACGTGCTGCACGTTGTAACTGCGCTGGCCTTCGAGATCAGGGAAAGTGCCATTCAGCCGCAGTCTGGTGGCGAGCGGATCTGGGGGCAGGCTGCGCTGGTCCAAGGGGCGCGGCTTGCGGGAAAGAAACGCCGAGTAGAGTAGGACGCCTCCGAAGATAATCGCGAGAGCGCTGGTGGGGATGCGGGTCGCGAGGAAGGCTCCCAGCAACGCGCCCGCCGTGGTGGCGATTTCCAGAAACATGCCAATGCGAATGTTGGAGAAGCCTTCTTTCACATACGCGGCCGCGGCGCCGGAGGACGTGGCGATCACGGAAACGAGCGAGGCTCCGATGGCGTAGCGGATATCGACGTGAAACAGGATGGTGAGCAAGGGGACTAGCACTACGCCACCACCGAGGCCAGTCAGCGATCCGAGAAGCCCTGCGACGAAAGAGACGATCGCAACGATGGCGGTAAATTCCAGGACGGTCATTAGATATGCGATATGTATTCTTGAAATATATTCCAGGAATACATTCTAGGTTAACATCTGTTGGTTTTACTTTTTCTGCGGAGAACCGGGCGGGCATCGCTGGCAAGGAGCAGTCGAGGAGAGAAGTGGGTGAGAATCGGAGGGTACGATGGATTACGGAACTCGCCCAGCGCAAGGCTTTCGGTCATCGCAACCCAGCGGTCGGCCAACGAGAGCTGTCGGCCGCACGCTATTGGTTAGCGTTATTGATTATCGACTATTGATTAACCCAGACGATATGGGATTTCTTCAGCAGCGCGGCATGCTGCTTTTTGAGTTCGCGGGCGATGTCGCCGAGTGGAGCAGGCTCGGGCTGGGGGAAATCGGAAGCGCGTCTTTCTCCCTGGGCCGTGGTGTAACTGGCGGAGGCGAGGATGCTCTGTTCATTAGCCAAGGGAGCATAGCTTGCGTGCGCCGGGTTACCTTGAATCTCGTAAACCTGCGGTTGACTGCTACGACTGGCTCCGTAAGGAGAAGACTGTGCGAATGCCGCAGTGCACGAGAGTACGCAGAGCAGGAACATTATCTTTTTCATGGCAGGGCCTCCCATTTGGAGAAAGCGAGGGAAAATCCGCTAACCAGAACCGGACTTAAGCTCCTCCAATGAGAGTAGGAGCAAGGGCGGTGCCAAACTCGGGTGGTGGTAAAAGGCGGATTTACAGGCCTTGGCGGGGGGGTAGGACAATCTTTTGCACAATTGTGGAGAGCCCTTGGAATGGGCTGATGGGTAGGGGTTTCAGACCGACGGGGGCAGGTGGGCAGGGGCGACCATTTCTGCGGTAAGCGATTTTTCCCACTAGACAACGAAAGGAGGATAGCCATGAAGATACAAGAAGGATTGCGAACTTTTTTGATTTTGCGGGCAACAATTTTGCTGGCGAGCTTGGCGGGCCTGGCTTCGGGAGCGGACTACAAGCTGGTCAAGACTTGGAAACTGGGCGGCGACGGGGGATGGGATTACCTGACCGCGGATAGCGCCAGACATCGCTTGTTTATCGCGCGGGCCACGCGGGTAATGGTCGTTGACACCACGTCGGGCAAACAGGTGGGCGAGATTCCGGAAACGAACGGCGTGCATGGGATAGCGCTCGACGCGGAAATCGGGCGCGGATTTACCAGCAATGGCCGCGAAGATACGGTTAGCGTTTTTGATCTCAAGTCGCTGGTGGTCGAAAAGAAGATCAAGGTTGGCAGCGGGCCTGACGCTATTCTCTATGACCCGTTTTCCAAACGCGTGTTTACTTTTAACGCGAAAAGCCATGACACCACGGCCGTAGATGCGTCCAAGGGCGAGGTGGTGGGCACGCTCGCACTGGGCGGCAAGCCGGAATTTGCCACGACCGACGAAAAGGGCACGGTGTTCGTGAATATTGAAGACACGTCGGAGTTGGTGGCGTTCGATTCGCAGAAGCTGACGGTGAAGTCGCGGTGGAAGATGGCGGGTTGCGAAGAACCCACCGGCCTCGCGATGGACCGAAAAAATCGGCGTCTGTTTGCGGGTTGCTCGGGGAATAAGAAGATGGCGGTGGTCGATGCGGACAGCGGGAAAATGGTAGCGAGTCCACCGATTGGAGAGGGCTGCGATGCCGCCGCGTTCGACGCCGACCTCGGTTTAGCGTTTGCTTCGGCGGGAGACGGCACCATCACGGTGATTAAGGAAGACGGTAAAGACAAAGAAAAAGACAAGTTCAGCGTGGCGCAGACGGTGACGACTCAGAAGTCGGCGCGCACCATGGCGCTCGATGGTGAAACGCATGCACTGTTCACGGTGGCGGCGAATGTGACCGGTGCCGGGCACGATAGAAAAATCGAGCCGGATTCGTTTGTGGTGCTCGTGGTGGAACCGACACGCTAGAGCTGTTCAGGTTTTTTCGACGCGACTCCTCGAGAATCCTACGCTATCGGCCCGGCCCTTAGGTAAATCCCGAGGCACCGCGCCGCTAGTAATATCTCTTTGGTAACCGGCCTGTTCACGACGCTGTAATAGTTCGCAATTTACAATGTTAGTAAATCGAAAGATGGTGGGTGTCAGTCGTGGAGAATGTAACTGGAGCTCGGGAACGGCGGAAGTTGATGCTGGAGTTATTGGAGCGAAGAATACGCATGCGCGCGCGTCAGCTCTACGATAAGCGCGGGCAGGCCGAAGGACAAGACGTGGAAGACTGGGTGCAAGCCGAGTCTGAAGTTTTGAAGTCAAGTATTCTTGCGCCGCTCTGGAACGCCTGCCAGGAGCGGGAAGCGGTAGAAGGATAGAGTCGAAGCAAACATCGCACCCGGTCTGTAAACTCAAATCATGGGTGACGCTGCCCCACAACGTAATTCCAGCCGGACTGCGCTGGGCGTGGCCGCACTGCGCGCCGCACATCATCTGCTGGATGGCGAGCCGAAAATTCTTCACGATCCGATAGCCGCCCGGCTGCTGAATCCGGACGCGCTGCAACAGATGCGTTCGAATCCTGCTCGGGCTCTAGAACCGTGGGCTCAAGGCTTGCGTTCGCACGTGGTTTTGCGAAGCCGCTATGCGGAAGAACGCATGGCGCGGGCCGTAGAACGGGGCGTGCGGCAGTGCGTGATTCTGGGCGCGGGTTTCGATACGTTTGCTTATCGCCAGCCCGAGTGGGCGCGGGCCCTGCGCATCTACGAAGTCGACCATCAAGCCACACAAGAAGACAAGCGCCACAGGCTACAGGCCGCTGGGATTCCAACTCCTGCGAATCTCGAATTCGTGGCCATTGATTTCGAATCGGTGTCGTTGCGCGAGGGGTTGCAAAGCAGCACTCTCAACTTCTCCGAGCCTGCTTTCTTTTCATGCCTCGGTGTGTTGGTTTATTTGACTCGCGAAGCGGCAGACGCGGTCTTCCGTCTAGTCGCAAGTTTTCCCGCTGGCAGTGAGATTGTTTTTACTTTTTCTCCGCCCGACTCTTCGCTGGTTGACAAGGACGCCGTGAATCGTGCGTTCCTGGCTGGACTCGTAACCTCGTTGGGCGAACCGTTTCAGACGCACTTCGATGCTGAGAC
>JBEKED010000218.1:0-11139 GCA_050014035.1 Terriglobales bacterium | reverse complement strand
CCTGCAACTTACCTCGTTCCTGCTGGTTTGCATCGGCGTGCAGATTCTATGGAACGGCGCCAGCGCGCTCCTGGTAGCGCTTCCCCTGCACCTGCGCTGAGCGAGCAGAGAGCCGGCGAACACCGCAATTGCACGGTCTAACTCGCAAATACTCTCGGCATCGTCGAACGCCGTTCGTCACGCCCACCGATATACCGCGACGCCTTTTCACTGCCCGCCACGTCTAATGCTTGGAGTGCATGGTAGGCTTCTGCGAAGCCCCTGGAGACGCTTGCTTGATTCGCCGGGTTTTTAAGGCATTTCAATATCGCGATTTCCGCCTGATGTGGGTGGGCGCGTGCACTTCCAGCATCGGTACCTGGATGCAGATTGTGGCCCAGAGCTGGTTGATTTACCGGCTCAGCCACTCCAAGTTCCTGCTCGGGCTCGATCAGTTTCTCGGCGGCCTTCCCATCTTTATGTTCTCGCTGATCGGCGGCGTGATCGCCGACCGCGTGGAGCGCCGCAAGATTCTGCTCGGGTCCCAGTATGTGCAGATGGCGAGCGCCGCGCTGCTCACCATTCTGGTGGCGACGGGCTACGTACAAGTCTGGCACATTCTCTGTCTCTCGTTTATTTCCGGATTCGCCCAGGCCTTCGGCGGCCCGGCCTACCTCGCACTGATTCCCACCTTGGTTGAGCGGGAAGACATGCCCAACGCCATCGCCTTGAATTCGATCCAGTTCAACTTGGCCGTGACGGTCGGGCCGGCGCTGGCCGGGCAGGCGTTGGCGCGGTTCGGCGAAGGATGGTGCTTCGGTTTGAACGCGCTCTCGTTTTTGGCGCCCATCGTGTCGCTGATGATTATCCGCACCCGTTTTTTGCCGTCGAAGACCGCGGAGTCGATGTTTACCAGTTTGAAGCAAGGGATTCAATTCGCGCGCCGGCAAAGTTCAATGGAAGCGCTGATTTTGCTCGCTTTCTGCATGACGTTCCTGGCCATGCCTCTGCGCACCTATTTTCCAGTGTTCGTAAAAGACATCTTCCATCGTGGGCCGGAGACTTACGGCAATCTGCTGGCGCTCATGGGCATCGGTTCGATTTGCGGCTCGCTCGGTATTGCCAGCGCGGGAAATATTAAAAGAAAAGGTCTCGTCGCTCTCGGCGCGCTCGTCTGTCTGGGCGCGGCAATCGCCGGCTTTGCGTTGTCGAAGTCGCTGCCCCTGAGCGAAGCCGTGCTGGTGCTGGTGGGCGCATCGATGATGGCAGTGTTTGCCACCGTGAATTCACTGGTGCAACTGATTACCACCAACGAAATGCGCGGCCGCGTGATGAGCGTCTACAATTTCGCATTCCGCGGCGGCATGCCGATGGGGAACCTGTTGTCAGGCTGGCTGGTTCCCATCTTCACTGCGCCGGTGGTGCTCAGCACCAACGGGTTCCTGCTCATTGTGCTGGCCCTGTATTTCCTGGTGGTCCAGCGGAGGCTGGCTGCGCTTTGAGATGCGGACGAACCGCCAGTTAATGGCAGCACTATTTACGACGCGGCCTTAAACAATTTCGCAAGACCGTCGATATCCGCACTGCTCGCGTCGCCGATCACAAAATAGCGCAGCCCGCCTTGATTCCAGGTTTCCATGTTAAAGGGGAGGTTCTTTGGCGCGAGAGAATTCTCGTCCGCGCCGAGGGCCGATTTCGCGGACGTCGATTTCGCAGACAATGACGGCGGCAAAGCCCGTTCCTGGAATATGAAAACCGAAATGTGGTGCTTGCGTACATCGTAGATCAGGTGCGCCCCGGGCGTTTGGTCAAGGTAGGCCATCCGGCCTCCGACGAGGGAGAACTGTGTGTTCTCCAGTTCCGGCAAATTGAATGCGAAGGGAATCTTTCCCTGGAACCACGGTTTCACCGTGTGCCGGTCGGTGGAGACGACATCGACCGGCGATGCACTGGCGAGCGTCGCCACGTGCAAGTCGGCTATCTCGCTGAAAACCTGATTGCGCGAAGCCTGATTGCGTGAAACCTCGTCTCGCGAAACCTGGTCTCGGGCAGAGCGGGTTGCCATATAAGTTGTAGTCAACGCGGCGGCCACGAGAACAACCGCCGCTGCGGCCAATATCCAGGTCAGCCGAAAGCTGCGCTGCGGTTTGGGCGCAATGCTTTGCTGTATCCGTTTTCGAAACTCAGCGCTGGGAGTAAAGCGCTTTCCAGCCACTTGAATCGCGCGCTTCATCTGAATGCGCGTCAGGGCATCCGCCGCGCAGGAAACGCAGCCGCGCACATGAGCGTCAAAAGTGCGCATCTCCTCTGCCGGAAGCTCACCGTCAAGATAGGTGTCGAGTTTTGCCTTCCAAGACTCACAAACCATATTTGGCCCTTGCTTTATGCTTCTCGATTCATCGTTCTTCGTTCACCTTTGTTGAAGCCGCAGCCGCAGGTCGTCGCGCAGCGCTTTTCTGGCGCGGGATAAACGCGACATCACCGTACCAATGGGGATTGCCAGTGTGGCGGCGATTTCCTGATACGACATTTCTTCAACTTCGCACAACAGCAGCACCTCACGATAGGCGACCGGCAGTTGCTCCATTGCCTGCTCGAGAAGTTGCCCGTCGGAGCGCTGCAGCAGGATGCTCTCGGGCGTTTCGCTGACGCTTGGCAAAAATTCCTCTTCGTCCTCCGGATCGAGCGGAACCGTCGCCGTCGCCTTCAGCCCGGTGCGCGAAGTCAGGAACGTATTGCGCAGAATCTTGTAGATCCAGGCGCGAAAATTCGTGCCCGGCTGGAAAGATGAGAATCCCTTCAGCGCCTTGGCATACGTCTCCTGCACAAGATCCTCGGCTTCTAGCCGGTCCTGCGTCAGCCAACAAGCGAAGTTATAGAGCCGCTCGAAGTGAGGCATGGCCAGTTGCTCAAACGATTCCGAGGGCACGATATCTTTCGACACACACACAAGGGTAAACCAGCGAGCCGGCGTTTTATTCCCCAGTCGCCATAAAAATATTGTCGCGGAATAAAACCGAGTCCTGGCAGTTCTGCACAACGAACCAAATTCGAACGCGCCAACCACAGGAGGGCACATGACGTACAAGAAACAAGATGTGATCGATCAGCAGATGCAAGACCTCAACAACGATGGTGTCGACCGCCGTGGATTTCTAAAGTGCATGGCATGGGCCGGCACAGGGCTGGTCTGGACGATGAGCGGAGGCATTCCGGTATCCCAGGCCTTTGCCAGAAGCATGGGGCATGGCCCAGGCCAAGGCTCGGATTTCAGCTTTGTTCAGATCAGCGACAGCCACATGGGCTTCAACAAGCCCGCCAATCCGGATGTGGTGGCTACGCTCCAGGCCGCCGTCGACAAGATCAACCGGCTGCCCGACCAGCCTGAGTTTTTACTGCACACCGGCGACATCAGCCATCTCTCCAGGCCAGATCAGTTCGACACCGTCGATCAGGTTTTGAAAAGCGCAAGCGCGACGCAGGTCTTCTTTGTGCCCGGCGAACATGATGTGCTGGATGACAACGGCAAGTCGTATCTCGAACGTTACGGCAAGAATTCCCAGGGGGCCGGATGGTACAGCTTCGACCACAGAGGCGTGCATTTTATTGGGCTGGTGAATGTGATGAACCTGAAGGCTGGCGGACTCGGCTCACTTGGCGGCGAGCAACTTGAATGGATGGAAAAAGACGTCAAGCATCTCAAGCACAGCACCCCCATCGTCGTTTTCGCGCACATACCGCTATGGACGCTCTATCCCGATTGGGGCTGGGGTACCGCGGATAGCGCGCAGGCATTGGGCTACCTGAAGAAGTTCGGCTCGGTCACGGTGCTGAACGGGCATATTCATCAGACCATGCAAAAAGTCGAAGGCCACGTAACCTTTCATACCGCGATGTCGACGGCGTTTCCGCAACCGCAACCGGGCAAGGCGGATTCTCCAGGACCAATGAAAGTGCCGGCCGAGCAGTTGCGAAGTCTGTTGGGAATTACCGATGTGAATTATTTGCAAGGGCGGCACTCTCTCGCTGTCGTTGACTCATCGCTGGCTTAGACGGGGAACCATTCGATCGAAACCAAGAAATCAAAGGCAGAGCAAATCCGAAAGGAAGGGAAAAATGATAACTAAGAGAAATGTGAGCGGCAGAGTAAGTACAGGTTTGGCAATGCTGGTTATGACGGTGATGCTCTTTGCGAAATCGCCGAGCGTCAGGGCGAGTAGTAGTAACCACGACCAGGGCGGCGGTGAAGATTGATAACTTCAGTTTTACGCCGCAGACGCTCACGATATCCGTCGGAACGACCGTTACCTGGACCAACCGCGACGATATTCCCCATACGGCTGTCAGCACCGAGGGTGTGTTTAAGTCGAAGGTGATAGATACCGACGAAAAGTTTTCCTACACGTTTACCAAGGCGGGAACCTACTCCTACTACTGCACGATCCACCCGAAGATGACCGGGAAGGTCGTGGTGCAGTGAGTCGCGCTCCGCTACTCGACCGTGTGTTTCGCCGTATAGCCTTCTCGCGTATACACGATGTATTTCACTTCTTTGCCCTTCTGATCGTGAACTTTCAGCGGGCCGCCGTCGGGCGCTTGTAACTCGACTTTCAACTTGCGGTAAGTGCCGTCGAGTTTGGCGTTGGTGGGGTGGTAACTGATGCTGTACTGGTTACGGATGTCGGCCGCGATGTCATGAAAAACCTCCGGCAGTTCGCCCTGGAAGCGCGGGGTGTACTCCCGTCCGCCGGTCAGTTGGGCGAAGGTTTTGAGCTGATTCTCGTCTTGCAGCCACCCAACGCTTCTACCGAACGGATCGTAGCCCCTACTGGCCGCTTCCGCGCGTTCTCGCGCCTGCCATCCAATGCTGATGGCATAGATGGTAATGTCTTTGGTGGACTTGATCTTCTTCAGGATCTGATCCAAATTCAGCTTGCTGAAAGAATCGTGTCCCGAAGAAACCAGAATGATGTATTTTTTGCCGTCGATGCGGTCGCAGCGGTCGATAGTGTCGTAAACGGCGTCGAAGAGGTTGCGCTCCTGGAATCCCGGCATGCGCAGCATATTCAGCGCGCCCATGATGGCGCGTTTATCCTGGGTGAAGTCCACCAGGATCTGCGGTTTCATATCGTAGGAAACCACGGCCACCCAATCCTCCTTGGTCAAGCCGCTGGCGAAGGTGTAGGAAGCATTCAGTGCGTCATACATATAGCTCAGGTTGGTCGCGGCATACTCGATCAGCAGTACCGCCGTGATCGGGGCCTGAGTCTGATTGAAGGTCGCAATCTTTTGCGGCTGCCCGTCTTCCATGATCTTGAAATTTTCCTTGGTCAGCCCCGGGACGGTTTGACCGTCCTTAGTGGTCACCAGCACATCGAGATTCACAATCGGCACGTCCACCTTGATCGAGTAATCGGGCATGTTCTCGATCTTCTTTGGCTTTTCAGGGGCCGGAGGCGGCGGCTCGTCCTTTTTTTTCGGGATCACATAGGGTCCGACATCGTTTTGCGGACCGCCAGCTTCGGGCGGAGTCTCCTGCTGATTCGGGTTCGCGGGAGGTTGCTGGGGTGTGTTCTGTGCTCGGGATGGCGCCGGGAAAGCCGCGGCCAGCATCCAGCCAAGAACCAACGCCCACAGGATCACACGCTTACGGGAAGCCGGCGCCACGCGGCTTTGGCCGTCAAATTCACTAGAAAACATGGGGATGTCCTCGAAAACTCCTGTGCTAGTATAGATGCAAGTACTCTGCGGTTGGGATATTTTGCCGGCCGAAAAAACGCCGCCTCTCCTGGCAAAACCTTTTGATAGCACGCGGAGTCTTTAGAAGCAACCAGGTCATTTTTGTGGCCTCTGGGGTCGTACATGGGTAAAGTTGCGCGCGCACTCGCCGTCCTTTTGTGTCTCTCGTTCTCCGTCGGGCTTATCGCACAGGAAGTTCATGCTCAACTCAAACCGGCGATTGCCATCATGCCGCTCGATCAGATTCACGAAGGCATGAAGGGTACGGCCCTCACCGTGTTCCAGGGCGTGAAGCCGGAAGCGATGGACCTGGAAGTTTTGGGCGTGATGCACAACGTGAACGGCCCGAAGGGCGACATTATCCTGGTGCGTCTGCTCGGCGCCAAGCCCGAATATACCGGCGTGGTTGCCGGCATGAGCGGAAGCCCGGTCTATTTTGACGGCAAGCTGGCGGGCGCGCTGGCCTTCCGCATCGGCGAGTTCTCCAAGGAACCGATCGCGGGCGTCACCCCGATCGAGGAGATGCTCGAGATCGACGCGCTCGATCATAGTGCTGGACGAGGTTCTGCAAGAGGTCCGGCAAGAAGTACCGCGCCGATGCCCGCCAGCTTGCCGAACGCGAACCCTCCCAACCAAACTGGAACCACGCAAACCGCGAGCCCCGGCGAAGCTTCGACGCTTCCTACCCAGAATTTTTCTCAGAACTCTTCTCAGAACTTTTCTCAGAACTACAGCAACTACCTCCAGCCCATCGAAACGCCGCTCGTGTTCAACGGCTTTTCTGACGAAACCTTGCAACGCTACGCATCGCAATTCGCGGCGGCGGGCATCGTTCCCGTCATGGGCATTGGCTCGGCGAGCGCCGCCAAGCAGCCGGAGCCAATCGAAGCCGGATCCGCTGTCAGCGCCGTTCTGGTGCGCGGCGATATGGATATTGCTGCCACCTGCACCGTAACCTACGTCGATCCGCAGCGCCTGCTTGCCTGCGGACATCCACTGCTGCAGTTTGGCGAAGTGGATATGCCCATGACTAAAGCCACGGTGCTAGCCACCTTGGCCTCGCCGATGAATGCGTTCAAGATTGTCAACACCACCGAGACAGTAGGCGCGTTCGTACAGGATCGCCAGAACGGCATCATGGGCGTGCCCGGACGCGAGTCGAAAATGATTCCCGTGACTGTCGCCATGCATAGTGCAGGAGATACCGCGGGAGTACATGGAACCACAACCAAGGAATTCCATTACGAAATTCTCAACAATGCGCGCCTGAGTCCCGTGGCCATGATGGCCACAGTCTTCAACGCCCTGCACGGCACCAACGAATACGGCGAAGACATTACCTATCGTATGAATGGCGTGCTCAGCGTGAAAGGATATCCCGACGTAACGCTGCGCAACATGTTTGCCCCGCAAGACAACGGGCAGCCCGCCGCGGCGATGGCTGCCGCCACCATCGGCGATCGCTTTGCACGAATCTACAGCAATCCCTACGACGTTCCTGACGTTGAGGGCGTAAAGCTCGATTTTGATCTGGTGCGCGAGCGCCGCTCCGCCCGCCTTGAAGCTGCGCGCACCGATATGACCGAAGCTCGTCCCGGCGACCAGATCATGGTTGAGACCGTGATTCGTCCCTATCGCGGCGAGCGCCTGGTGCGCCAGATTCCCATCCGCATCCCGACCTCCACGTCCAAGGGAACCCTGCGCATTCTGGTCAGCGATGGAGACACGCTCGACCGCATGCACCGCGGCACGCCGATGATGAACCGCGGTCTCGGCTTGGCCCCGACGATTGCGTTGCTGAACAAAGAGCGCGCCAATGATCGCGTCTATGTTTCGCTCATCGATTCCGATCCCGAAGCCATGGTCGCCGACAAAGTAATGCCGACGCTCCCGCTTAGCGTCATGAACGTCATGGACAACATGCGCGGCACGCAGGACATGGTCGTGCTCAGTGAATCGTCCGTCAGCGAAGCTTCCACCGAACCGCTCGACTATGTCGTCTCCGGCGCACAGATGCTGACCATCAGCATCAAGTAGCCGGAGTTCACTCACGCAGTCCTAACCATATTGTCATCCTGACCATATTGTCATCCTAACCATATTGTCATCCTGACCATATTGTCATCCTGAGCGCAGCGAAGGACCTCTGCATTTTCGCTGCGAGCAGCACCGCTATGTAGTTTGAAGAAGACTAAAATGAGGTATGACTTTGGCTCGTAAGACGCTCGCCGCATTATCCGCTTTCATTCTCCTCTCCACCGTCACCGTCGCCGAGGGCACACGCACCTGGGAACAATCGAAGTTCGAGGAACTGATCAAAGGCACTGCCAAGGGCATCGCCCTGCGCAGTGAAGGCGGACTCGAACTCGCTCCCGCCTTCAAGGCGCTGGCCACCACGCCCTCGACCTACATCTGGTCGATTGCATCCGATTCCGCCGGCAATATCTACGCCGCGGCCGGTTCTCCCGCCCGCGTCTATCGCATCACGCCCGACGGCCAGACGACGACCATCTTCGAGCCGCAAGAGTTGCAGGTGCAGTCTCTAGTCGTCGACAAGAGTGGCATCGTCTACGCGGCCACCGCGCCCGACGGCAAGGTCTATCGTCTCGAAGAAGCGAAAACCGCCAAGCCCACCGCGAAGGCTTCCTGGAGCGCCACGCCCTACTTCGATCCCGGCTCCAAGTACATCTGGGACATCGTCCTCGACAGCGCCGGCGCGCTCTACGTCGCCACCGGCGATCACGGAGAAATCTACAAAGTCAGCGCCACCGGCCAGCACTCGCTCTTCTTCAAGAGCGATGAAGTCCACATCCGCGTGCTCGCGCTCGATCCCAAGGGAAACCTCATCGCCGGTTCCGATGGCAGCGGACTGATCTATCGCATCGCGCCCAATGGCGAAGCGTTCGTGCTCTACAGCGCGGCCAAAAAGGAAATTACCGCGCTCGCCATCGACGCCGCCGGCAACATCTACGCCGCTGCCGCCGGAGAGAAGCGTCCAGAAAGCGCCATGCCGCAAATTGGTATCACGCTCGCTCCCGTGCAAACAGCGCCCGCGCCCGGCGGCAATATCACCATCACCGCCGCCCCGACCGCGCCCACCACGCCGTTTCCCGCTCCCGGACTCGGCGCCACCGGCGGCTCCGAGATTTATCGCATTGCGCCCGATGGCGCCCCTTCTCGCTTGTGGACTTCCCGCGAAGATCTCGTCTACGCCCTCGCTTTCGATCAGCACGGGCGCTTGGTGGCGGGCACCGGCAATCGTGGTCACATCTTCGCCATCAACGGCGTCGACGATTTCACCGACTTGATCAAAGCGAGCGCTACGCAGATTACCGCCTTCGCCGCAGCCCCCGGCGGTGGGCTGTACGCATCGAGCAGCAACCTCGGCAAGATTTTTCTCCTCGGTCCCGGTCCCGAGTCGGAGGGCACGTATGAAAGCGACGTCTTCGACGCGCACATCTTTTCTTTGTGGGGACGCGCCAGCGTCCGCGCCACCGTGAATTCCAATGCCGGTTCCAATTCCAATGTCGAGCTTTACGCCCGCAGCGGCAACGTCGACAATCCCGATCGCAACTGGAGTCCGTGGACGCGCCTGAATTTCGCCCAAGCCCTCGCCTCAGGCACCGAGCTTAATATTCCCCCCGCCCGCTTCGTGCAATGGAAGGCCGTGCTCCATACGGGCAATCCCGCGCCTCGCCTTGACGATGTCCTGCTGAACTATCTGCCCAAGAACGTGGCTCCCGAAATTGACGAGATCATCGTCCAGCCCGGATACCGCTATCCGCCCACTCCACACGTGACCGGCGGCGAGGCTTCGGGACAAGGACAAGGACAAGGACAGGGCCAGCCGCGTTTCGAATCTCTACCTCCGGCCGTGCGCGACCGCGATGCCATCGGCATCCGCTGGTCGGCGCATGACGATAACGACGACCAACTCGTCTACACCATTTACTACCGCGGCGACGGCGAATCCCGCTGGCTGCTGCTGAAAGGCGACATCTCCGATCGCTACTATTCTTTCGACGCCAGTCTTCTGCCCGATGGAGGCTACACCGTGAAGGTCATCGCCTCCGATGCGCCGTCGCATTCGCCCGGAGAAGCGCTCTACGCCGAGCGAGTCAGCGCGCGCTTCGAAGTCGACAGCACTTCTCCGGTGATTGAGAATCTGACCGCGATTGTCGAAGCCAAGCAGGTCGAGGGAAAGCAGGTCGAAGCAAAGCAGCTCGAGGAAAAGCAAATCCACGTCCGTTTCCGCGCCAGCGATTCCTTCTCGCCCATTAAGCGAGCCGAGTATTCGCTCGATGGCGGCGACTGGCAGTTCGTCGAGCCGGTGGGACAGTTATCCGATTCCAAAACGGAAGATTACGATTTTCGCGTGACCGTGCCTCGGCCCGAAGCCGCGCCGCCCCTGATGGAAAACAACACTGCCAATGATCACGTGGTCGTGGTTCGCGCCTACGATCGCTTCGACAATCTCGCCACCGCCAAAACCCTGATCCGCGGAAAATAATGAAGCGACGGGCGTCTCGCCCTGAGCGTTGCCGAAGGGTCCAGCCGGGCGGGGACGCCCGGCTCTCCACTGGAACAATTACTCCTGCGCGTAAAGAATCGTACTCGGCGGTCCCGTGCTGCAGGAACTTTGCCCAGACGGAATAGTGCAGGAACCCATCATGTAAAAACTTTGTACCGCGCAAACCGGATTTGCATTTTTGGCGGTGCTTTTACATCCAATCGTGTTCACCGCGTAGATCACGTAAGTCTCGGTTGATGGAGCCGTCAGCGCAATCGAACCTGTGCCGGAGGTGGAGATCGTGTAAGTACCGGTCATTGTTTGCAGCCCTGGGTACTGAGTTCCGGTCAGGCATGTTGCAGTGCACGGTGAACCAGTAGGTTCCGCCCAGGTCGCGAACAGATTGGCCGCAATCGGACTCAGAGTCGGACTCGAGCTGACGGTGGTCGCCGCCGCAAAAGTACCCGGCACTTCCGAACTGGACAAGCCGAGCCCTATGTTTCCCTGAGAAGCCATCGTCCCAGTCATCACCGACGAACTGGATTGATCGAGCAGAAATCCACGATTGGCTCCGCTGGCGTAGAGAACGAACGTAAGTGGCGACACCACCGGACTAGCATTCGGGTTGCCCAGCATCTGAAACGTGTATCGCCCGTTGGTGCTGCTGCCGGCCGTATAGGTGTACGAGAAGATACATACCGTGCCCGTCGCGCATGAGGCAGGCGGAGGCGGCTGGTTCACCGAGATAATTGTCCCAGCGTTATTCTGATCGAACGTGCCCGTGAAATCTCCGTTGCCATCGGTGAGGCCCAGCGTTAGCGAGACGTTGGTACTCGACCCACTCACTCCCGTCAGAGCGGAAACAGAAGCGCCGTCGAAGGCAGCATTGTTATAGGTCTGCGTAGAATCCT
>JBEKED010000217.1:0-7012 GCA_050014035.1 Terriglobales bacterium | reverse complement strand
CACGCTCGACAGTCCGGATCAAGGCCAAAGCGGGATCCCCGTAACCACCGCGACCCGGCAAGGCGCTTCGCTGAAGTTGGAAGTGAAATCGATTGCCGGGAGTTTCGAAGGCAAGATCAGCAGCGACCTGAGCACGGTCGAAGGCACATGGTCGCAGGCGGGGAACTCTTTGCCGCTCACCCTCAGGCGCGTGAAAGACACCAGCGAACTCGAGCTCCGGCGTCCGCAGAACCCGGTAAAGCCCTACCCATACAAAGAAGAAGAAGTCTCGTACGACAACAAATCCGCGGGCATTACGATAGCGGCCACGCTGACCGCACCTCCAGGCAAGGGACCGTTTCCTGCTGTGCTGTTGATCACCGGCTCCGGGCCACACGACCGCGACGAAAGCCTCATGGGCCACAAGCCTTTTCTAGTATTGGCCGATTTTCTGACGCGCAAGGGCATTGTTGTATTGCGGGCCGACAAACGCGGCTGCGGCAAGTCCACCGGAAACTATGCCACCGCCACCATGGTGGATTTTGCGGTCGACGCCGACGCCGGCGTTGCCTATTTGAAGACGCGTCAAGAAGTTGACCCGCATCGGATTGGCTTGATCGGTCACAGCGAAGGCGGAATCGTCGCCCCCATGGCCGCGGCGCAAAATCCAGATGTCGCTTTCGTAGTAATGATGGCGGGTTCGGGAATCCGGGGAGACGAGATTGTGGTGGCCCAGGGGATTCTGATTTCCGAAGCCGCCGGCACCAGCCATGAAGAAGCGGAGAAGAATGCCGTTGAACAACGCGAAGTGCTGGCGCTGGTAGAGCACGAGAAAGACGACGCTGCGCTGGTAAGAGATTTGCGCGAGAAGCTGGCGGGGAAGCTTACGGATGCGCAGCTAGGGGCGCAAATCAAAACCCTGACTTCGCCCTGGTTCCGCTACTTCCTCACCTATGACCCGGCGACGACGCTGCGAAAAGTGACTTGCCCCGTGCTGGCCTTAATTGGCGAGAAAGATTTGCAGGTGCCGCCGCAACAGAATCTTCCCGTCATCCGCAAAACCCTCGCCGAAGCGGGCAACAAGAACTTCGAAGTCGACGAACTACGCGGCCTGAATCACCTGTTCCAGACGGCCAAGACCGGCGCGCTCAGCGAGTACTCCGAGATCGAGGAAACCATGTCGCCCGTTGCCACGGAAAAAATCGCCGGTTGGATCTTGAACCTCCCGCACAAATCGGCCTGACCGCAACTAGAATCGACAAGGGGTACCGGATCGGTTTGGAAATTGGGGTCCCTCAGCGGCTAAAGCCGCAATGAAAGCTTACGGCACGGCTGAAGCCGTGCCCTTTCAAAACCTATTCAAACTGCACCACCACCCGAGAAGGGCTTTCGTGCGCAAGATCTTCCATTTCGATTCGCCCGCCGACCCATACGTCGCCGATGCCGCCGTGCTCTGCTGCTTCGATCACCGCATCAGCACCGTCGTGCGAAAGTTCTTGAAGAAGCAAGCCATCGAGCGCGCTGACATGATCGTAGTAGCCGGAGGAGCCAAGACCCTGGCTTCCCCGCGCAACGACTTCGAGCAAGACTTCATCCTCGAGCAGGTCCGCATGTCCATCCGCCTGCACCAGACGAAGCGCGTCCTGGTCATGAGCCACTCCGACTGCGCTACCTACGGCGGACTGGCTCATTTCAAAGGCGACCGCGCGGCCGAGGCCGACCATCACCGTACCGAACTGCTGCGCGCCGGCGAACTTCTCACCAGCAACTTCCCCGGAGTTTCGGTGGAACCTTATTTTGTAAAGTTCGATGGAGTCTGGGAGGTACAAGGCGCGGATCATCTGAAATCCGCGTCGCAGCGAACACCGTCAGGTTCCACTCGCGAAACCGCGTAGCGCATCCCCCAAGCCCAGGGGATCGATTCAGTTTCTGGCCCAATCCTCCCACTCGAGACCCTTAACCCGGCCAAACTCCCTCCCATTAGCGGTGATCAGAGTCAACTGGTGGCGCAACGCCTGACCCGCGATCAAAAGGTCATAGGCGCCGATCGGTTTTCCCATGGCTTCCAACGCGGCGCGCACCCGGCCGGCAACCTTCGCATCTTCAGGCTCAAAAGCCAGCAAACTCACCGGCCCTCCGAAAAACGCTTCCACCAGTCGCGCATTCGCTTCCGGGCGCGCACTCTTCGCAACCCCATACCAAAGCTCAAACGCTACGATGGAAGAGACCAACACCTTTGCGTCCGCAGCCAGCGCCTTCTGCAACCGTGTCCGAACCGACGACGCCTTACCGTTGATTAGCGCAATACAAGCGTTGGTATCGAGAAGATACTTCACCTGAAAATCTCGCGGCGCGGAGTCATCGGCTGATTCCGGTCCTTGCCCTTGTCGAGGAAGCGTCCTTCACGAATCCGGTCCAGTTCCGCAAACCAGTGGGCGGGATCAGCGATTAGTGGCTCCAGAAGCACTCCCTCCGCCAATCGGCGCACTCGCACCTGACTGCCCTCAAAGCGAAACTCGCGAGGCAGGCGCACTGCCTGGCTGCGGCCATTGCGAAACAACTTGGCAATTCCCGTCTCCGGCATAGGGCAACTCCTTTCAAGAGTATATACCATGAATAGCTATCAGGAACTATGCCATTGATATATATCAACACAGGTTAGCCTGACGCCCAAACCAGCGCCGAATCAACGACTTGACGTTTCAGTAATGTTCTCACACGAAACCTCTGGCCGTTTGCAACCGAGATCACGCGCTGGCCTTATCCAGCAGCGGCAACGGCTTCTCGACTGACGGAGACGCCGCCGTATCCAACTCCAACTGTTCCTGCCCGCTGAGCGCGGTAACTTTTCCCCGGTAGTTCTTCAGGTGCCGCTGCGCAGTCTCAAACGCT
This sequence comes from Terriglobales bacterium, assembly GCA_050014035.1. Taxonomy (GTDB): domain Bacteria; phylum Acidobacteriota; class Terriglobia; order Terriglobales; family Acidobacteriaceae; genus Acidiflorens. The sequence goes on along the minus strand of JBEKED010000217.1, from coordinate 4,141 downwards.
TCCTGCGCCTTGTTCAAATTCTTGCCGACGTTTTCAAACTGGTTCTGGAAAAAGTCGAACGACTTCTGGGCTTTGGCCAGTTCGGCACGGCTCTTCTCAAAGCGGCTGGCGACTTCGTACCACTTGTGCACCAGCGCAATCGTGTGCAGCGTCATCAGCAAGGTGTTGGGTGAGACGGGGAACACGTGCTGCTCATTCATCCAGTCGCCCAACTCGCGGTTGCGGATGACCTCCATATATAAGGTTTCGCTCGGCAGATACATCAGCGCAATTTCGGTCGTGCCATTCTCCGGCTGAATATACTGCTGAATGCGCTTGGCCTCCGCCTTCATCACGCGCACGAGGGCAATGCGAGCCGCTTCAATCTCGGCTTTGTCGTTGCTCTCAAATAAAGCAATCACCTGCTCGCGCGGAAACTTGGCATCGATCGGCAGCGTGCGATCGGGAAAATAAATGACGGCGTCGGCGCGTCCTCCGCCTTCGCCGGGCGACGACTGCAGCGCGAACATATGCGACGGCAGGAAATCAGCCAGCAGCCGTTCCAGGCTCGCCTCGCCAAACTGGCCGCGCAGGTGCGGAAGTTTAAGCAGGTTATTCAGATCGTTGATCGAGTGGCCGAGCGCGCCCACTTCGCGAAGCTGTTCTTCCGCGGCCTTCAGGTGCTGCTGCACTTTTTCGAACTGCGCAAATCCTTCCTTGATGTTCTGATCGAGCTTGACCTGCACTTGCTCGGTGATGGCCATCAGCTTCGAATCCACGCGATCGCGAATCGAGTCGAGGCTTTGCGCCGTCTGTTGATTCAGGCTCTGAAATTCGCTTTTGAGTTGCTGCGTGGTGAGTAGAAGAGAACTGGTCATCTCGCTGCGGCCATCGCTCAAGCTTCGGTTTTGCTCTTCGCGACCCGCGGCAAGCTGCTGCTCGACCGAATTCCGAATCTCTGAAAACCCTTGCTGGATGCGGTCTGTGACCTGCTGGCGGAGATCACCTTTGGTCTGCTCCAGGCGACTGGCCATGTCGGCAGTGCTGGTACTGATCTTCTGGCCAAGGGCCGTATTGAACCTTTCGAGCTGACCCGCAACTTCCGCCTTTACATCCACTTGCGCGGCGGCAGGAACGCGCCGCAACAAAACGGCCGAAAACCCAAGCAGGACAAGGGTTCCGGCGAGCACGGTAACCAGCAGTATGGTCTCCATAGTAAGTAGCTGAGCTGAATTCTAGAAGCTAGCGTGAAAGATGGAAAGCGGAAGTTTCTCGGCGATCCCCGCGCCGCAACGCCAACCAAAATTATGCTCCAGGCCCTGGCGGTTTCTTTCGTGATGTTGCTGGTAGGTTTGGGGCCGTGCGCCGCACAAACCAAGCCCCCGGCAATCGATATTCGCAACGATCTTCGCAACGACGCCAGCAGCGCTGTTGCCAACCAGTTACCCAACCCCCACTCGATCTCGGCGGCCGGAGCGGCCTCTACTTCTAACGAGGACGCCGCCGCCGAGAACGAACTCCTGGAAGCGGCCAACAAAAGCCGTGAACTCGCCGGCGCGCCGCAACTGCGCATGGACGAAAGCTTGCGCGAAGCAGCGCGAGCCCATGCTCTGCGAATGGTTGCCAGCGATCGGCTGGAGCATCAGTTGCCCGGCGAACTCTCCCTGCTCGAAAGAATCGCTCAAGTCGGTTCGCCGGATAGCCCGCTGCACGATTCCCTGAAAAAGGCGCTGAAAGTCGATCGTGCGGGTGAAAATATTGCCCACGCCACCTGCGCTCTGGGCGCGAACGACGCGCTGATGCGCTCCGCGCCGCACCGGCAAAACCTGCTCGATCGCGGCTTCAATGTCGCAGGCATTGCCGCCATCTGGAGCAAAGGGCGCCTCTACGTTGTGCAGGATTTCGCGCGCGAGGTTCCATCGTATTCGGCCGAACAGAGCCGCAAATTAATTGCCCGCTCCGTCGATGACGTCCGCCAACAGGCCGGCCTTCAAGAACTGGGGCAAGTCTCGCCGCCGAATCTGGATGAAGCCGCCTGCAAGCTGGCAAAAGAGAATCGTCCGAATGCCCATCTGCTGGCGACTGCCTATAGCAACCGCAAGATAATCGCCTACACCGAGAGTCATCCAGAAACGCTGCCAGCTGGTGCGTTGCCACTGCTGCGCGATCCGGGAGTTCGGCAGTTTGCTATTGGTTCCTGCTATGCGCGCAATGCCGTGTATCCGACTGGAATGTACTGGGTCGCGATTCTTCTCTACTGATAACCCCATGCTTGCGGCATTCGCGGTCAGGAGTGTCCGCGCCACACGAACCTGTCTCAAAGCTCTGTGGTACCCTGCGAACATCTGGCCCGCCCGTATGGAACCTGCTCCACGAATCCGCATCGGGACTGCCGGCTGGTCTTACAAAGATTGGGATGGCATTCTCTATCCGCCCGAAGTCACGCGTAAGAAAATCCATCCCGTGGAATTTCTGGCGAGATTTTTTGATGTCATCGAAATCAACACTTCGTTTTATGGACATATCCGTCCCGAACTCGGCCGCCTCTGGTCGCGGAAAGCGGCAGCGGTTAATCCGAATTTTCTTTTCACCGCCAAGCTGCACCGCTCATTCACCCATTCTCCGCTGGCGGTGATGGAGCCGACTTCGGCGGCCAGCATCCGCCCGAATGACAAGGATGAGCGTCTGGCCCGCGAGGGTCTGGACTCGCTGGCCGCGGAAGGCAAGCTGGGCGCGCTTCTCATCCAGTTCCCCGTTTCGTTTAAGAACACGAACCTGAACCGTGAATACCTGGAGCTGTTGCTGCGCCAGTTCATCGAGTATCCGCGAGTGGTCGAAGTCAGGCACGAGAGTTGGAACCAGCCGGAAACGATCGCCGCATTCATGCGCCACAACGTAGGTTTCTGCAACATCGATCAGCCCCTGCTCGGCCGTTCGCTCGCGCCCACCGAGCATGTCACCTCGGGCATCGGATATGTCCGACTGCACGGCCGCAACTACGAGCATTGGTTTGAGGGCGGGTCCGACAGCGACGATCGCAACCGCGACGACCGTTACAACTATCTCTACAAGCCCGCGGAACTGGCGAAGTGGAAAGAAAAAATCGACGGCATCGCGCGCCGCGCCGAATCAACCTACGTGATCGCGAACAACCACTTTCAAGCGAAGGCTGCCGTGAATGCGCTGGAGTTGAGGCACTTGCTCGACGGAAAAAAGGTCCGCGCGCCAGAGACGCTGGTGAAACACTACCCCGAGCTGAAAGCGATGGTGGAGACCGAGGATGCTACCGGAAACTATTCGCTGCTGGGATAGCAGAAAACGAAGCCCGCCAGTATCCTTTGATTCTCTTCTTACACCATGGGACAGCGTCCGCTGTACTTACAGCCGGAAGCAGGCCGCCAGCCGTCAGTGCCGCCCTGCGCTATAATGGTGTTACGTCCATGATTGCTGGCCGCATAGGATGCGAATTAGCCGTGGTAGCCGTCGTCTGCGTTCTGACGATTTTTCTCTTCCCGGCCATGCAGGGTCCGTATTCCGTTGTTAACGGTCCAGTTACTGCCCTGCAGGCGATTCGGGCCGCAGCCCGCACGCGCACGCTCATCATGCAAGCGGCCTTTCGATCCCTGTGGAATTGCCTGATTTCGCCTCTTGCCGTTCTCTCTTGGATATCGCCTCCAGAGGCCGGCTTTCACTCGCTGACCTTGCCCGAACTCGACACCATCCTCCGCTGCTGATCTTCCTCAGACTCCAACTGCAGTTTTAGAGCTTCAATCTCCGCCGCGCAGTCGCGAGAAGTATTTTGTTTGGGTGATGGTATTGATTTCTGCCGCGGCTCGACAGGGGCTGGTCGGGTAAGTAAATGCCCCACAACTGATCCATTTCGTCCATTTGAGGAGGGTTTGAAAATGACGCAGAGAAACACCAAGACATATGCATTAGTCGCAACGCTCGCCGTCGCATTATCGCTCGCCGGATGCGCCAAGAAAGTCGCCAAAGTTCAGCCACCGTCTCCGCCCGCACCCGCGCCCGCACCCACCGCGACTCTGGCCGCCAATCCCAGCGCGGTGCAGGCGGGACAATCGTCCACACTAACCTGGCAAACCAGCAACGCCAATGAGATCACCATCGCTGGACTGGGCACGCTGCCGGCGTCCGGTTCCCG
>JBEKED010000216.1:0-7024 GCA_050014035.1 Terriglobales bacterium | reverse complement strand
GTCCTTGGCTTCGGAACCGCGGGCATCGGCATTACCAAACTGTTGGTGCAGTTCATGCAGGAAGAAGGCATCTCCGAACAGGCAGCGCGCAGCCGCATCTACGCCATCGATCGCTACGGTCTGATTACAGAAAACGGCAAAGAGGTGCGGCCCGAGCAACTGCCCTACGCCCGCAAAGAAGAAGAAGTAAGGAGTTGGAGACAGTCGAACGGAGACATCGCGTTGCTGGATGTGATCCGCCATGCCCAGCCGACCGTCCTTATCGGAGTCTCGGGGCAAGGCGGCGCCTTCACCGAAGAGGCGGTCCGTGAAATGGCGCGGCACACCGCTCGACCCGTCATCTTCCCGCTTTCCAACCCCACTCCAAGCTGCGAAGCCGCGCCGCAAGACTTGGTGGATTGGACCGAGGGAAAGGCGCTCATCGGTACTGGAAGTCCGTTCGAACCGGTGAGAATCTGGGGCAGGAAGGTTCCCGTCGCCCAGACCAATAATTCGTACATATTTCCCGGCCTCGCTCTCGGGATCATCGCTTCGAAAGCTAACCGCGTCACCGACCAGATGATCATGACCGCGACCAAGGAATTGCTCCGTCTGGTGCCCACACAAAAAGATAAGAATGCCAGCCTCCTGCCGCCCATTTCCGATTCGCGTCAACTTAGTCTTTCGATTGCCAAGGCGGTGGGCATGCAGGCGATTCAGGAACGCCAGGCGCAGGTTACCGGCGAGGATAGCCTCGAGCGCGAACTGCGAGCCAATATCTGGCAGCCAGTGTATGTTCCCTACGAGCGCAAAAGAGAATAGAAAAGACGGCTAGATCTCCCCCGTGGCTCCCCGAGCCTCCCTGAGCGAAGTCGAAGGGCTCTGTGGTGAAGGTTCGGCATTCCCGGGCATTCCCGTACAATAGAAGAACCCTCAGCATGAAACGCATAGCCATCCTGGGTTCAACGGGCTCGATCGGCCGCAGTACCTTGAGCGTAGTCGAAAGTTATCCCGACCGCTTTCAGGTCTCGACCCTAGCGGCCGGCAACAACCTCGAACTTGCCTTCGAACAAGCCGTGCGCTGGAAGCCTCTGGTAGTGTCGTTGGCAGACGAAGCCGCCGCCGCAGTGCTCCAATCGAAGCTCAGGCAAGCGGGCTTGGGCAAGGTCGAAGTCGTTCACGGAGCCCCGGGCACGGTTCGCGTCGCGACTCATCCTGACGTGGATTTTGTAGTCAGCGCCATCGTAGGCGTCTCCGGCCTGGAGGCAACCTACGAAGCCGTGCGTGCCGGCAAGACCGTAGGCTTGGCCAACAAAGAATGTCTCGTAGTCGCCGGCGAGTTGATCACCGCCGAAGCCCGAAAGCAGGGCAAGCCGCTCTTGCCGATCGACAGCGAACACAATGCCATCCACCAGTGCCTGCGCGGCGGCCGACGAGACGAAACGGTCAACGAGGTCGAGCGCATCTGGCTGACCGCGTCTGGCGGCCCGTTCCTGAATACGCCCAAATCGGAGTTCGCCTCGATCACCGTCGCGCAAGCGCTCAATCATCCCACCTGGAAAATGGGTAAAAGGATCACCATCGACTCGGCAACGTTAATGAACAAGGGTTTCGAGGTGATCGAGGCTTGCCGCCTGTTCAACGTCCCGCCCGAGCGCGTGCAAGTGATCGTCCATCCGCAATCAACGATTCATTCGCTGGTCGAATTCGTGGATGGCAGCATCCTCGCCCAGATTTCCGTGACCGACATGCGTCTGCCCATCCTGTACGCGCTGACGTATCCGGATCGCATCCCCTCGGACTTGCGCTTCTCGGTCATGGACCTGCGGCATCTCGATTTCTGCCCCCCGGATATGAGTAAATTTCCTTGTCTTCGTTTAGCTTACGAAAGTTTGGCCGATGAAAGCTTGGCTTACGAAGAGGCCGGCGCCGGAGGCGCCAAGACCATCGCCCTGAACGCCGCCGACGAGGTTGCGGTAGCAGCATTTCTGGAGGAGCAGATTGGGTTCGAGGACATTCCCCGGATCATCGAAGAAGTAATGGCTGCAACGCCAGCCGCACATTTGGAATCTATACATAAGGTGCTCGCCCTAGATACCGAGGCCCGCCTTTTGGCAAGCGAAATCGTGCGCCAGCGCAGCCGGAAGCTATCGCCCATCAGGGCCATTTCGTAAGAAGGATTTTGGAGTAGTCTGGAAAGGTTATGCCCGTGCTTTTATCCCTGCTTCATACCATCTTTACCATGGCGATCGTGCTCGGGTTCCTTATCCTGATTCACGAGTTCGGCCACTTCGCCGTTGCCAAGTATTTTGGGGTCAAGGTCGAGGTCTTTTCGATTGGCTTTGGCAAGCGCCTGGTGGGCTTTACCAGAGGCGAAACCGACTATCGTATCAGCGCCATTCCGCTGGGCGGCTACGTCAAGATGTCGGGCGAGAATCCCATGGACGCCCGCAGCGGCGATCCCGGAGAATTTCTTTCCCACCCGCGCTGGCAGCGCTTTCTGGTGGCCATCGCCGGGCCGGCCATGAACATCATGCTCGCTGTCGCCCTGCTCACCGGCGTCTACATGGTGCACTACGAATACCCCGCCGTGGTCGATGAACCGACGGTGGTGGGATGGGTGAATCCCGACACTCCTGCGCAAAAAGCGGGCATTCAGATTGGCGACAAGATTGTGCGCGTCGATGGCATCGAAAACCCCAACTGGGAACAGGTCGACGTCAAGGCCGCTCTCAGCCCCAACCAGCCTTTGAAATTTGGTATCGAGCGCGATGGCAAGGTTCTGGAAAAAGTCCTCACCCCGGAGCCGGTGGGCGCGAACCAATACGGCGACATCGGTTGGGTGCCGAAAGAACCGAGCGTCACCCTGACTACGGTGGAGCCCGGTATGCCCGCCGCCAAAGCCGGCATCAAAGTAGGAGACCAACTCCTCACCGCCAACGGCCAGGACATTCCCGCCGTGCAGACGCTCATCCAGATGCTGAAGCGTACCAAGGACCAGCCGCTGGAAATTGTGGTTCTTCGCGACGGCCAGAAAAAAGCCTTCACCGTGAAGCCGACGCTCGACGCCGGACAATCCGGGCAAGAGCCCGCTTATCGGATCGGCGTCGCCAGCCTTCCCACCAAAGTCGTAAAGCTCGGTTTTTCGGACGCCCTGCAGCGCTCGCTGGCCGATAACAAGAAGAGTTCCTTCCTGATTCTCGAATTGCTGCAAAAAATGGTGCAGCACAAAGTTTCCATGCGTCAGGTTGACGGTCCCATCGGCATTGGCAGCGCCGTTGGCGCGGCTGCCCGCGAAAAGGGCTGGACGCCGCTGTTGCTGATTACCGCCGCCATCAGCTTGAACCTGGGCATCATGAACCTGCTGCCCATTCCCATCCTCGATGGCGGAGTGATTCTGTTGCTTTTCATCGAGGCCCTGATGCAGAAAGAAATCAGCCTGCCCATCAAAGAGCGGATCTACCAGGCCGCGTTCGTCTTCCTGGTGCTCTTCGCCGTGATGGTGATCTACAACGACCTGGTCAAAACCTTGCCCGGGCTCACGCGAATGCCGTAGGATCGTGTGGCGCGGGCGCCCTCGCCCGCGAACCGCCACTCCTGCTCTCTCGTGGGATGCCGTCCGAAGCCATCGGGCCATTGTTGACCGGTCCTCCTCAGCGAGATACAATGTATCTCAGCGACGAATATGGCCACAACTGAGATGGTTCACGTTCGCATTGACAAGCGGACCAAGGCAAGGGCGGCCAAGGCACTGGCAGCCATGGGTCTGTCCGTGTCCGATGCGGTTCGCGTCCTGCTGACTCGCGTGGCAGCCGAAAAATCCCTGCCCTTTGAAGTCAAAGCCCCCAATGCCGCGACGGCTGCGGCGATGCACGAAGCGCGCCAGGGGAAACTGCCTTCGTTCCGCAATGTTGGCGACTTGATGGCTGACTTGAATGCGGAGGATTGAACGAACCAACGCATTACGCCGCGATTTTAAGCGCGAATTAAGAGGGCGCCATGGCCGCGAACTGGAAGTGGTATTGACATCCGCCGTATCCCTGTTAGCCGAAGACAAGCCTTTGCCTGAAAGGAATCGCGACCATGCTCTGGCAGGAGACTGGCGCGACCATCGGGAGTGTCACCTCAAGCCCGATCTGCTGCTGATCTACCGCAAGCCGGATGCGGACGTGCTCCAACTCGTGCGTCTCGGTTCGCACAGCGAGCTTTTCGATTGAAGGGCGAACGCGCGCCGCGCACTTCGCGCTTTTTCCCTGGCTGGTTTAAAATAGACCTCACACATGGCTGAAATTAAGCGCAGAAAAACCTTTACCGCCTCGATTGGCGGAGTCCGCGTGGGCAGCGCTGCACCAGTTATGGTGCAGTCCATGACTAACACCGACACTGCCGACATCCCCGGCACTGTCAAGCAGGTCGCCGCCCTGGCACGGGCCGGTAGCGAAGTAGTTCGGGTGACCGTCAACAACGACGATGCTGCCAAGGCCATCCCCCACATCGTTGAGGGCCTGCAGAAGCTCGGCGTGCGCGTGCCCATCGTTGGCGACTTTCATTACAACGGACATCTCCTGTTAACCAAGTACCCCGGCTGCGCCGAAGGTCTGGCCAAGTACCGCATCAATCCGGGGAATTCCAGCATTGGACGTAAGGGGGACGACAATTTCCGCACCATGGTCGAGGTTGCGGTCAAGTACCAGAAACCGGTGCGCATTGGCGTGAACTGGGGCTCGCTCGATCAAGCCTTGCTGACCAAAATGATGGATGAGAACTCGCGTCTTCCTGAACCCAAGGACGCACGCGAAGTAACCATGGAAGCGATCGTGGTCAGCGCGCTCAGTTCCGCCAAGCTCGCCGAGCAGCACGGCCTGCGCCCCGACCAGATCATCCTGAGCGCCAAAGTGAGCGGAGTGCAGGATCTGATCGACGTTTACCGCATCCTGGCTGCGCGCTGCGAGTATCCACTGCATCTGGGATTGACGGAAGCGGGCATGGGCGCCAAGGGCATCGTAGCGTCAAGCGCGGCCATGGCCGTGCTGTTGCAGGAAGGCATCGGCGACACGATCCGAGTTTCGCTGACGCCCGCTCCCGGAGGCGATCGCACCGAAGAAGTTCGCGTGGCGCAGCAAATTTTGCAGTCGCTCGGGATTCGCAGCTTCACCCCGCAAGTCACCGCCTGCCCCGGCTGCGGACGCACCACCAGCACCTTCTTCCAGGAAATGGCTGAGCAGATCCAGACCTACCTGCGCGAGCAGATGCCGGTCTGGAAACAGACTCACAGCGGCGTGGAAGAAATGAAGGTCGCCGTGATGGGTTGCGTAGTCAACGGGCCCGGAGAATCGAAGCACGCGAGCCTGGGGATTTCTCTGCCCGGAACCGCCGAAGAACCGAAAGCCCCCGTCTACGTAGACGGCCGCCTCTTCACCACCCTGAAAGGCGACAAGATCGTCGCCGAGTTCATTAAGATTCTCGACGATTATGTTGAGTCGCACTACGCCATCAAAGAAAAAGTCAAAGAAGAAGTAGTCGCACGGGCCTGAGTCAGAATCCCCGGCTTCGCTCAGGGCAGGCTCTGTCGCAGAAAACGCGACAAGGACGGGGCACCACGGCTTCGAGCATCTGGCTCCCGCCCCGCGCTCGATCCTAGGTCTTGGTACTCCGACCAAAATCACACGATCGATACCACCTGAAACGTTTTCTCCCCAGATCGCACTATCCCTGTGGAAGTCAAACCGGACTTCCGCACCCTTCCCAACGGTTCTTCCCTCGATCCGGATCAAAGTGGTCTTCCATAGAGACGCAAATGGGATTGAGGAATAACCGCCTCTTACTCACTTCAACCCACCACGCTGTATCCAAATCGAAAGGAGTACAAGATGATTAACAAACCACAGAAAGTCTCCGGTGTGAACACGGTCGACGCGCCCGCGGCGGCCACAAGCGGTGACAAATATTTCCTGGCGTGGACGACGAGCGACCGAAGTATTTACTGGACCTCGTGTGCTGCCAAGAACAACCAAAACAGCTTCGACTGGGACAAGGCGGAAAAGATCAAGGATGCTGCATCGTCCGACGGCCCGGCCCTGGCCTACTTCGCAGGGAAATTGTTGATGGCATGGAAGGGCGCGGATAAGGACACCCGTATCTTTACTTCCTCGCTCACCGGATCAACCTGGTCTGCGGGGGTTCCGATTGCGGGAATCAGCACAACTGCCGCGCCGGCCCTCGCCGTAACCGACAAGGAACTGTACCTCGCTTGGAAAGACGAACACGGGAATACCATCCAGTCGTCGAAGTCTTCCGACGGCAAAACTTGGAGCAAGCAGGAGGCGGTGCCCGATGCCGCCAGCAGCGACTCACCAGCTCTGGCCAGCTTCAAGGGAATCGTCCACTTGGCATGGAAGGGCGCTTCCGACACAGCAATTCGGCTCGCGAAGTATTCTCCTGGCAAAGGCTGGGAGAAGGACGAGCCCCGTTTCATGGACCCTAAGGCGAAGACTGACTTCAAGACTTCCAAAGGGCCAGCGTTAGCATACAGCCATAACGGAGATCTTTATCTTGCATGGCGGGATGCAGCCAAAAACCACGTGTGGCACATTCGTCTAGCGTCCGGCAAAACCGAATGGTATTCGCCGGCCAAACTTGTCGCAGTCGAGAGCGACTTTCGGCCGGTCTTGGCCCCGCAGACTTCCGCTGACGACGAAGTGTTGTTGGCTTGGAAGAATGCGGGAAACACCGACCTTTTCGCTGCTCCACTGGTGAAGCTGTGGAACCTCTACCCGCTGATGCAAGTATTCACCGATCCCCAAATCACCCTGACATTCCCGGCCCTGACACCACCCGCCAGTGCTTCCGGCGCCGCACACAATATCGGATTCGGAGGCGGGGCAAACGGGGCTGGCGTGGCGATGAGCCTGGTCCTTACCTGCGACGGCAAGGCGACCTTCTCGGGTTGGTACCAGGATCGGGGGAGTATTCCCATCTTCGACGCACCCGCCCAGGACTACCACGCGGCTGTCGTCGTGGTGTCGTCAAACGGGGTGGCTTTCAC
>JBEKED010000215.1:0-7031 GCA_050014035.1 Terriglobales bacterium | reverse complement strand
CCGCTGCCCAATGCCATGTTCAAGGTGGAACTGGAAAATAAACACCAGGTTCTGGCGCACGTTTCCGGCAAGATGCGGAAGAACTTCATCCGAATCCTGCCCGGAGACAAAGTCGCGGTCGAGCTTTCTCCTTACGACCTGAATCGCGGTCGGATTGTGTACCGCTACAAGTGACGCCGTTTTGCGGGCGTGGGCGAAGCGGGAGCCCGCAGGCGTCATCCCGAGCGAAGCGAGGGATCTGCATGCTAAGGTTTTGGGTAGGGCACGGCTTTAGCCGTGCCGCTCAGGGCAATTCACAAGGGGGCTTTAGCCCCTGAGGTATGCAGTTGCAGTTACTGGCAACTGAGAACTGGAAACTGGTTTATGAAAGTAAGAGCATCGGTCAAGAAAATTTGCGACAAGTGCAAGGTCATCCACCGCAAGGGAGTAGTGCGGGTGATCTGCGAAAACTCGAAACACAAACAGCGTCAAGGATAGCAGGCTAAAAGCTAAAAGCTTAAGAGAGGGATCATGGCACGTATCGCAGGCGTCGATCTTCCGCGCAACAAGCACGCGAATATCGCGCTCACCTACATTTACGGCATCGGCAATTCCCGCGCCGCGCGCATTCTCGACGCCGCGAATGTGGACCCCATGAAAAAAGTGCAGGACCTCGCCGAAGACGAGGTCAACCGCATCCGCCAGGTGATCGAGGCGGAGGGTGCGGTGGAAGGCGATCTGCGCAAGGACGTTTCGATGAACATCAAGCGCCTCATCGAAATCGGTTCCTATCGCGGATTCCGTCATCGCCGCAACCTGCCGGTAAGAGGGCAACGCACGCACACCAACGCGCGCACCAGAAAAGGTCCGCGCAAAGGCACGGTAGCGCAGAAGAAGAAGACAGCAAAAGCGTAAGACAATTGCCGTTAGCTCTTAGCCGTTGGCTCTATCGCGGCGGGTTTAAGCTAACGGCTACAAAGCTAAGAGCTAAAGGCTATCGAATGGCAAAACCCGTAGCAGCAGGCGGCGCCGCAGCGGCGCCCGAAAAAAAAGGTAAGAAGAAAACCTTCAAGAAGAAGGAGCGTAAGCACGTTCCCCACGGACTGGTGCACGTGCAAGCCTCTTTCAATAACACTATTGTCACGATTACGGATATGTCCGGCAACGTGCTCTCGTGGAAAAGTTCCGGTTCGCTCGGCTTCCGCGGCTCGCGTAAAGGAACTCCGTTTGCCGCGCAGCAAGCCGCCTCAAACGCCGCTGCCATGGCCCGCGATCACGGCGTGCGCAGCGTGGATGTAAGGGTCAGCGGCCCCGGATCGGGCCGTGAATCGGCCGTCCGTGCGCTAGCCTCTGCCGGAATCGAAGTGCGTTCGATCAAAGACACAACGCCGATTCCGCATAACGGCTGTAGGCCGCCAAAGCGTCGAAGAGTGTAGAAGAGCCGTGGTTGGTCGTTGGTCGCTGGTCGTTAGCCAAAACCTGACTGCCGCGAGAGTGGCCCACCGACCAACGACTAGCGACTAACGACTGATTTTCGTCCGGGACGAAGGGTGAAGCCAAACCCGTAAACCGGTCATCTAAAAGGAGAACAACTTGGCCCGATATACCGATGCAGTGTGTCGTCTTTGTCGCCGGGAAGGCATCAAGCTTTTCCTCAAAGGCACCAAGTGCTTCAGCGACAAATGTCCCATTGAGAAGCGCAACTTCGCTCCCGGACAGCACGGGAAAGATAAAAAGACCAAGGTCGTAGGCTACGGCCTGCAGTTGCGTGAAAAACAGAAAGCCAAACGCATCTATTTCACCCAGGAAGGCCAGTTCCGGAATTATTTCGAGAAGGCAGTCCGCTTCAAGGGTGTAACCGGTGCGAAGCTGCTCGAACAACTCGAGCGCCGTCTCGACAACGTAGTCTATAGGCTGGGCTTCGGCATTTCCCGCCGCCAGGCGCGCCAGTTGGTGCGTCACGGACACGTGCAGGTGAATGGCAAAAAAGTGAACATTCCCTCGTACGAGGTCAACCAGGGCGAGGAGATTCAGATTCGCGAAAGCAGCCGCAAGGTTCCGATTCTCGAAACGGCAAGAGATTTTGCCAGTCATCAGCCCGCCCCAGCGTGGTTGGAGATCGACCGCGAAAACTACAAGGGCCGAGTGCTGGCGCTGCCGAAACGAGAAGACATCCAGTTGCCGGTGAACGAGCAGCTGATTGTAGAGTTGTACAGTAAATAGCGGTACGTCGTTCGCCGTTCGCTCTTCGCCAGGTACGGCGGGCTGCGAACAGCGAACGACGAAAAGCGAATAGCGGGTTTAGGCCCACTTGTTCGTGCCAGATCAGCCTTTCCTGCGTTGAACTGAGCCGGGTCGCTCAGGGAGCAGGATCGAGCCACATGGCCGAGAGGAGAAACACAAATGCTGTGGAGAGGTTTTCAAAAACCGAAGCGGCTGGCCAGCGATACCGGCACGCTAACCGACAAATACGGAATGTTCTGGGCGCAGCCCTTTGAGCGCGGATTTGGCACCACCATCGGCAACGCCCTGCGCCGCGTGCTGCTCAGTTCGATCGAAGGCGCAGCCGTCACCGCCGTGAAGATCGAAGGCGTGCTGCATGAGTTCCAGTCGATCCCGGGAATCGTCGAGGACGCCACCGACATCATCCTCAACCTGAAGCAGATACCGTTCAAGCTGGCGGGCGATGGCCCGAAAGCGATTTACCTGCACGCCGAGCAGCCCGGAGTCGTCACCAGCGCCATGATTGAAGCCGATGGCGACGTGGAAATCCTCGATAAAGATGTCTACATCGCGACCGTAAGCGAAGGCGGCAAGCTCGACATGGAAATGCGCCTCAAGCGCGGCCGTGGCTACGTCTCCGCCGATAAAAATTTCGAGGACGACCTCGGCATCGGATTCATCCCCATCGATTCCGTGCACACCCCGGTGCGCAAGTGCAACTACACCGTGGAAGCGGCGCGTTTAGGGCAGATCACCGATTACGACAAGCTGACGATCGAGGTCTGGACCAACGGTTCGATTACTCCCGGCGATGCCCTTGGCCTCTCCGCGAAGCTGCTGAAGGATCACATGAATATCTTCATCAACTTCGAAGAGGAAATCGAAACCGCGTCGGCCAGTGAAGAGCGCCGTCCCGAGATCAAGAACGAGAACCTGAACCGTTCGGTCGAGGAACTCGAACTCTCGGTGCGCAGCTACAACTGCCTGAAGAACGCCAACATTCAGTCCATCGGCGAACTGGTGCAAAAGACCGAAGCCGAAATGCTGAAAACGAAAAATTTCGGCCGCAAGTCGCTGAACGAAATCAAGGAGATCCTTTCCTCGATGGGCCTGAGCCTGGGCATGAAGATCGACGAGCACGGGAACGCAGTCCCCGGCCCGACCTCAAACCAGGTGCTGCCCGCGTCAGCCTACGGCGACAACGATCTGTAGTCCATTGAGTCATTGGGGCATTGAGTCATCGAATCATTGAATGAATGACTAGCGAATGCCTCAATGACTCAATCATTCAATGATTCAATGGGGTAATCCATGCGTCACAAAGTAGCAGGATACAAATTAGGACGAACCACTTCCCATCGTCGCGCGACGCTGCGCAACATGGTCACATCGATCATCATGGAAGAGCGCATTGAGACGACCGTAATCAAGGCGAAAGCCGTGCGTCCGTCGGTCGAAAAGATGATCACGCTCGGCAAGAAGGGCGACCTGGCGGCGCGCCGTCAAGCCGCAGCCTATCTCATGACCGACGAAGCCGTCCGCAAGCTTTTCGATACCGTGGCGCCGCGCTTCGGCGACCGCAAAGGCGGCTACACGCGCATCATTCGCACTGCCTGGCGCAAAGGCGACGGCGCTGAAAAAGCGTTCATCGAGTTGCTCGGCAGCGAGCAGGTGATCGACGAGAAGCGCCAGAAGCGAGCCGAAATTCGAGCCAAGCGAGCCGAAGAAAATCGCAAAGCAATGGAAACCGCCGACGCCGAAGCCCAGGCGCAAAAAGACATGGCCGCGAACGAGGCGGAGGGTAAGACTGAAGGCAGCGACAAGAAAGAATAATTCAACTGTAGAGACGCGTCTCGCCGCGTCTCACCTCTTTTGAGCCGTCATCAATAATTAAGTTGTCATCAAAAATTAAACTGTCATCCTGAAATTAAACTGTCATCCTGAGCGAAGCGAAGGACCCATGCAACTCTCCGGCGCGGAGAGATCCCGTTCGATCCATTCCGGAGTTGGCGACACTGACCTCGCCGCATTTGCCCAATCGCCCACGCCCTCCCTACAATAGAACTTTCATCCCAAAGTTATGATCCATTTCCCCGTACCCGAAGCCCTCACATTCGACGACGTATTACTGCTCCCGGCGCGTTCCGCAGTCGTGCCCGCCAACGCCAGCACCCAGACCCAACTCACCCGCAACATCCGCCTGAACATTCCCATCATCAGCGCTGCCATGGATACGGTCACCGAGTCGCACATGGCCATCGCCATGGCCCAGCAGGGAGGCCTCGGCATCATCCATCGCAACCTGTCCATTGAGCAGCAGGCCAATGAAGTCGACAAGGTGAAGCGCTCGGAGAGCGGCATGATCGTCGATCCCGTCACCATGTCGCCCGACGCCAAGGTTTCCGACGCGCTCGACGTCATGCAGAAATACAAGATTTCCGGCGTGCCCATCACCCTGAAAGATGGAAAACTCGTAGGCATTCTCACTAATCGCGATCTCCGCTTCGAAACCCGCTTCGACATTCCGATCAGCAAGGTGATGACCCAGAAGAACCTGATCACTGTTCCGGTGGGAACGACGCTTGAGCAAGCGGAAGATATTCTGCACGAGCACCGCGTGGAAAAGCTTCTCGTGGTCGACGATCAATACATCCTCAAAGGTTTAATCACGGTCAAAGACATTCAGAAAAAACTGAAATATCCCGGCGCTGCCAAGGACGATAAAGGCCGTCTGCGCGTGAGTGCGGCGATCGGCGCAACCGGCGATTTCCTGGAGCGCGCCCAGGAACTGGCGAAGGCGAAAGTCGACGTGCTGGCCATCGACAGCGCCCACGGTCATTCCGCGCTGGTGCTCGAAGCGGTCAAGACCGTAAAGGCGAAGCTGCCAGAGGTAGATCTTATCGCCGGCAACGTGGCCACGTTCGATGGCGCCTGCGATCTGGTCCGTGCCGGCGTCGACGGCGTTAAAGTCGGCATTGGCCCCGGCTCCATCTGCACCACCCGCATCGTAACCGGCGTAGGCGTCCCCCAGATTACGGCCATTGCCGAAACGGCGCGGGCTGCGCGCGACGCGGGCGTACCCATCATTGCCGACGGCGGCATCAAGTACTCCGGCGATATCACCAAGGCCCTGGCCGCGGGCGCGTCCGCCGTCATGATCGGATCGATGTTCGCCGGAACCGACGAAAGCCCCGGCGAATTAATTCTCTATCAAGGCCGCAGCTTCAAGGCCTATCGCGGCATGGGATCGCTCGGAGCGATGGCGGCAGGCTCGAGCGAGCGCTATTTCCAGAATTTGGATGGCGACTCCTCGACCGCCGCGCCCGTAATGGGCGAAGACCCGAACCGCCTGCGCAAGCTCGTGCCCGAGGGAATCGAAGGCCGCGTTCCCTATCGCGGTTCGGTGGCGATGATCGTGCACCAGATGGTCGGCGGCCTGAAGTCCGGCATGGGTTATTGCGGCTGCGAGACCATCCCCGAGGTGCAGCAGAAGGCGCGCTTCGTGCGCATCAGCTCCGCCGGCCTCCGCGAAAGCCACGTCCACGATGTCATGATTACGCGCGAAGCCCCCAACTACGCGGCCGAATGATCCACATGGCCGAAATGAATAATAAGTGAAATAAGAAGTGAAATCAGAATTGTCATCACCATCAGAATTGTCATCCTGAGCGAAGCGAAGGACCTATGTACTTGGCCCCGCCCCAATGACGCCCGATTTCAACCCCTCATCCCGTCCCAACCTCGTCCGCGCCTGGTGGCCAGCCCTCGTCTGGATCGGGCTCATTGCCTTCGAGTCCACCGATTTCTTTTCCTCCGAGCACACCGGCAACGCGTTGTACACGCTCTTGACGCGTCTCTTCGGCGCAATTGATTACTACAAGTTCGACGTCTTCCATCACTACCTGCGCAAGACCGGACACGTCGTAGGCTACGGCATGTTAAGCCTGTTGTTGCTGCGTGGCTGGCGAGCCACGTTCGGTCGAGTTCCTGAACTACTGTTGCGCGCGGCGCTCTTAGCGTGGCTGGGCACCGCCATCGTGGCCGGGCTCGACGAATGGCACCAAAGCTACATCCCCTCGCGCACCGGCACCATATGGGATGTCGCTCTCGACACGGTAGCCGGCGTGGCCTTTCTGGTGGTCGCGTATCTCTGGTTGCGGCGCTCGGAGAGTGTCACCTGACCTAAGCAGGTTCCGCCACAAAGGCACGGAGCCACGGAGGTAGCCCTTTCTTGTTTTTATCCGTAACTCCCTGACTCCGTGCCTCCGTGGTGGGTTCGAGTCACTCCCGCGCCGGCGAACGATGGGCCAGCAACGCCACCGCCGCAACGCCCGCAATCGCCGCCGAAAAATAGAACGGCACCGCCGCCCCATAGATCTTCCACAGCGCCCCGGTGATCACGCTCGAAAGCAAAGTGGTCACGCTCGTTAGAAAAAAATAAATCCCCAGCGCCCGCCCCCGCACATCGCCGTCCACGCTCTCCACCACCAGCGCCTTCAGCACAGGATTGGTCAGCGCATAAAAAAGTCCATAGAACGCCATGGTCAGCCAGATCGCCAATTGCGAAGGCGCAACCGCGAAAACAAAATAGACGATGGCGAAAACAAAATATCCGCTGGCCGCAATGACCGACCGCGAGAACCGGTCGCTGAACTTGCCCGCCGGCCACGACAGCAACGTAAACGTAATATTGAAGACCAGCCCCAGCAGCGGAGCCCGCGAAACCGGAATGCCAATATTTCCCGCCCGCAAAACCAGAAACATATCGCTCGAATTTCCCAAAGAAAACAATGTCACCACCGCCAACACGTAATAAAAGCCGCGAGGTA
>JBEKED010000214.1:0-7032 GCA_050014035.1 Terriglobales bacterium | reverse complement strand
GTCCGCCATCTCCGCCGCGGTGATGCCCGGCGCGGCGATGAACTCCGCTGCCTGGCGGTTGCCGAGCGTAATGGTGCCCGTCTTGTCGAGCAACAAAGTGTTTACGTCCCCGGCCGCTTCGACGGCTCGTCCCGACATGGCCAGGACGTTGTGCTGCACCAGGCGGTCCATGCCGGCGATGCCGATGGCGGAAAGCAGCCCGCCAATCGTGGTCGGAATCAGGCAGACCAGCAGAGAGACCAGCACGAATACTGTCTGCGGCGATCCCGAATAGATGGCAAATGGCTGCAGCGTAACCACCGCCAGCAAGAAAATAATGGTCAAGCCCGCGAGCAAAATATTGAGTGCAATCTCGTTGGGAGTCTTCTGCCGTTCCGCGCCCTCCACCAAGGCAATCATTCTGTCGAGGAAGGTCTCTCCCGGATTTGACGTAATGCGGATCTTGATCAGATCGGACAGCACGCGCGTGCCGCCCGTGACTGCCGACCGGTCTCCTCCCGCCTCGCGAATCACGGGCGCAGATTCTCCAGTGATCGCCGACTCGTCGACCGAGGCGACCCCGTCAATGATTTCGCCGTCCCCCGGGACCATTTCGCCCGCGGCCACCGTCACCACGTCGCCCGAACGCAACTTCGAGCTCGGAATCGTTTCCGTGGACCCGTTCGGCAGCAGCCGTTTGGCTTCCGTCTCGGAGCGGGCTTTGCGCAGCGTGTCCGCTTGTGCCTTGCCCCGGCCTTCGGCCATGGCTTCGGCGAAATTCGCAAATAACACGGTGAACCACAGCCAGAGGGTGATCTGCAGATTGAAAGCGAAGCCCTGCTTCTCCCGAAAGAGCAGCAGAGTGGTCACTACGCTGCCCACTTCGACCACGAACATGACGGGATTTTTCATCATGGTGCGGGGATCGAGCTTCACCACCGCATCCACCAGCGCCCGCCGGATGATCTTTCCGTCCCACAAACTCTTGCTTTTCTTTTCTGCCATATCTTGTCTCGAGAAAACTTTCCCTTGGTCTCCGCTCTAGAAGGTCTTCCCTGCCATCATCAGCAGATGTTCCAGCACCGGCCCGAGGCTGAGAGCCGGGAAAAATGTCAGCGCGCCCACGATCACAATCACCGAGACCAGCAGGAGCGCAAACAACGGCGTGGTCACGGGAAACGTCCCCGCCGAAGCCGGCACGGTTTTCTTTTTCGCCAGATTACCGGCAATCGCCAGCATGGGAATGATCATGAAGAAGCGCCCCACCAGCATGGTCATTGCGCCGGATGTGTTGTACCAGAGCGTGTTACCGTTCAAGCCGCTCAACGCGGAACCGTTATTCCCCGCCATGGATGTGAACGCGTAGAGGATTTGTGTCAGACCGTGTGGACCCGCATTGCTGATGCTCGAAGTGCCAAATCCCTCCACCGATGAAATACCCGTGAGCACCAGAATGATCAGCGGAAATACCAGCGTTACCAGCATCGCCATCTTCACGTCATAGGCTTCGATCTTCTTGCCCAGATATTCCGGCGTGCGCCCGACCATGAGTCCGGCGATAAAAACCGACAGCACTACGTAGATCAGGATGCCGTAGAGCCCCGCGCCCACGCCGCCGAAAACAGTTTCGCTGAGCATGATGTTGACCAGCGGCACCATTCCACCGAGCGGCGTAAAGGAATCATGTTGGCCGTTGATGGCGCCACAACTGGCGTCAGTGGTGACGGTGGCAAACAACGCCGAGTTCGCGATGCCGAAGCGCACCTCCTTGCCTTCCATGTTGCCGCCCGGCTGCATCGCGGTCGCGTGCTGGTCGACTCCGTGCAGCAGAGGATTGCCTTTCGCCTCGGCCCAGTATGCCGTCGTAACCCCGCACAGAAACAGAATTGCCATCGCCGCCCACACCGCCCAGCCGTGGCGCGGCGACCCCGTCATTCGCCCCAGCGTATAAGTAAGTCCAGCCGGAATCGCGAAGATCGACAGCATCTGCAAGAAATTGCTGAGCGGTGTCGGATTCTCAAAAGGATGGGCGCTGTTGGCGCCGTAAAATCCGCCCCCGTTCGTGCCCAGCATCTTGATCGCTTCTTGCGAAGCCACCGGACCTTGCGCAATGGTCTGGTCCGTCACCGTGTCCATCACCGGCTTGCCGTCGGCGCTTACCATCGGCTTGCCGTCCGTTCCCAACTTCTGAACCTGCTGCGGCTCGACCAGCTTCGCCGTGTCATACGGCCTGAGGTTTTGGACGACTCCCTGCGAAACCAATAGCAGCGCATAAATGACGCATGCCGGCAGCAGCACCCACAAGGTAGAGCGGGTCATGTCGACCCAGAAATTGCCGATTGTCTCTTTTTCCTTGCGCGCGATGCCGCGAACGAAGGCGATCGCCAGCGCAATTCCCACCGCGGCCGACGCAAAGTTGTGGTAAGCCAGGCCAGCCATCTGCGTGAGATAGCTCATGGTGGACTCGCCCGAATAGTTCTGCCAGTTTGTATTCGTGGTGAACGATGCGGCCGTATTAAAAGCCAGTGCCTGACCGACGGCCCCGAACTTCTGCGGATTCAGCGGCAGCCACTGCTGCACTCGCTCGATCACATACAGCAGCAGCATGGTGGCGCCGCTGAACAGCAGCATGGTGAAGGCGTATTCGGTCCAGCGCATCTCGTGCTCTTCGTCGACGCCGGTGATGCGATACAGCAAGCGCTCGGCGGGCCGCAGCACAGGATCGAGAAACGTGCGCTCACGGCTAAAAACCTTGGCCATGAACACGCCGAGCGGCTTGGTAATCGCCAGAATCACAGCCAGGAATACGAAGATCTGGATCCAGCCATTGGTTGTCATTTCAGAATTTCTCCGGTCTCAGCAAGGCATACAGCAGGTAGACCATCAACCCGGCGCTTACCAGCAGCATGATGATCGATTCAGCATTCATATTCGTTTGCCTCAGTTGATTTACCCCAATGGATTTGTCTCAGGCGATTTCTTCAGTCAATTCGATCGCAGAACTGCACATAAGCAAGCGACAGCAGGAAGAACGCTATCGTGACGACAACAAAAATCACGTCTTGCACAGAACCCTCCTATAAGTGCAGTGCTTCTGAAGATTGTGTGGTGACGGGGCTTTGCCCCGTCCCAGCGGGGCCCTTCGACTCCGCTCAGGACAGGCTCCGCACCGCTCTCCCACAAGACATTTGTGCCGAATGAAAATTAGACAGGGTTCCCCATAAAAGTGAGCTAAGCAGTTCGTAAAGAAGTCATAAAGATGGGGAGCTGTTCGCTTCTCGTCCTTCGCTGCCCGGAAAACCCTTCAGTCCAGAGCTCACGACGAACAGCGAACGACGAACGACGAACAGCGAGCGACGAACAGCGAACGACGAGCGACGTTTTTAATCTCCCGGCTCAAAGCGATAACCCACCCAGGGATCAGTCACGATGTAGCGCGGAGAATTGGGCGAGGGCTCGAGTTTTTTGCGGAGTTGCGCCACGAACACACGCAGGTATTCCACCTGCTCCGTGCTTTCACCACCCCACACCGCGGCTAACAACGCGCGATGGGTCACGACTTTGCCGGAGTGGCGGGCGAGATAGACGAGCAAGTCAAATTCTTTCGGCGTGAGATGAACCGCCCTGTCCTTTACATAAACGCTGCGCGCTCCGGGATCGATCTTGAAATCGCCGGCTTCGATTGCGGCCTCTTCCGATTCCTCTTTCCGCGTGCGTCGAAGATTGGCGCGAACCCGCGCCAGCAGTTCCTCGATGCCGAAGGGCTTGGTTACGTAGTCGTCCGCGCCCGCATCCAGAGCCTTGACCTTGGTCCGCTCTTCGCCGCGCACCGAGAGCACGATGATCGGAATTTGCGTCTTCGTGCGCAGCCGCCGGCATAACTCCAGCCCGTCCATGTTAGGCATGGCCAGGTCGGTGATAACCAAATCCGGCGACCAGTCTTTCATGATTTCGAACGCGGTTTCCCCGTCGTTGGCGACGCGAATGTCATATCCGTGGCTCGAAAGCGAAGTTCGCAGCACCCGCGTGATCTGCGATTCGTCATCCACCACGAGAATATGTTTACGCTCTGACATTACAAATCATGCGGGGTCCTGCGTCACAATGTGCACGTCCACCGCCGGGGCGTCGCGCAGAAACTGGTGAATCGCCGACAGATAGAAATATCGTTTCCAGCCCCGCGTCGCCGAGCGGCCGAACACCACTTGCGTGATGTGTTTCTCGTTGACAAATTCCGCCACCGCCTCGGCCACGGTTTTCCCTTTCAACCGCACAATCGATGCGCCAACATTTTCCGCGAAGCGGAGGTTCGCAGCCAAAGTCCGCTGATTCGCTTCGCTGCCATCTTGCCCGAGGTCGATATAGACCACGAAAAGCTCGGCATTCATCGCCTGCGCCATGCGCGCGCCCCGCGCAATCAGATACTGTGCCGCCGGGTTCGAACTGATGCACACCGCGATGCGTTCGCGGATCGCAACCGCTCCCCGATCTTGTTCTTCTTCCACCCGGTGTTGTTCGAGACTCAGGTCGACCTGCTGCGCCACCTGGCGCAACGCCAATTCGCGCAGCGCGATCAGGTTGGTCTCGCGAAAGAAATTTTCCAGCGCCCGCCCCACCCGTTCCTGCGGATACACATCGCCGCGCCGCATGCGGTTCTGCAGCGCCTCCGGCGTCAAATCGATCATCACCACTTCGTTGACCCGTTGCAGCACCCAGTCGGGAACCGTTTCCCGCACCTGGATCCCAGTGACTCCCTGCACCGTCGGAGTCACGCTCTCCAGATGCTGGATGTTCATGGTGGAGAGAACGTCAATCCCCGCTTCCAGCAGTTCGAGCACGTCTTCATAGCGCTTGCGATGCTTGCTGCCCTCGATGTTGGTGTGCGCCAATTCATCGACCAGCGCGACGCAAGGTTTGCGCGCCAGAATCGCGTCCACGTCCATTTCTTCGAAAAGCGCGCCCTTGTACTCAATCTGTTTACGCGGCACGACTTCCAGCTGCGTGACCAGCTCACTCACGGCTTTCCGGCCGTGGGTTTCAATCACTCCGATCACCACATCTTCGCCGCGGTTGTGCCGCCGGATCGCTTCCGTGAGCATGGTGTGCGTCTTGCCCACACCCGGAGCATAGCCAAGAAACAGCTTGAACCTGCCGCCCTTCTTCGACGGCGAACATTCTTCCAGCCACTGTTCAGGAGTCTTGGCCATTCCGAATATTGTCGTTGAGACCTCCGACTTTGTCGATGCGGGAGAGGGCTTGCGTAGCGACGGCCGCCCTCGGCCGTCGGTTTGTCATACAATCGGCTCGTGAGCAGACGCGGATTTGGATACCTGATGGCAGCGCTGTCGGTCGCCGCGATTACCCTTGTCGGCTACCGCTGGCTCCATCTCAACGCCACCACCGTCGCGCTTATGTTTCTGCTCGGCGTCCTTGGAGTTTCCGCTTCCTGGGGCTGGCGCGAAGCTGTCTTCATGTCGTTGGCCGCGACCCTCGCTTTGGATTATTTCTTCCTCCCTCCCGTCGGCGCCCTGACCATTGCCGACCCGCAAAACTGGATCGCCCTGCTCGCCTTCCTGGTCACCGCCGTCGCCGTCAGCCAGCTCTCCGAGCGCGCCCGCCGCGGCGCCCGCTCTGCCATCGAGCGCCGCCAGGAACTCGAGCGCCTCTACGCTTTCAGCCAGCTCCTCCTTTCCAGCGACAACCCCGCCGAACTGTTGAACCTCATTCCACGCTATATCGTCGAGTCCTTCGGCATCCGCTCCGCCGCCATTTCGTTGACGAGCCGCGCTGACATCTATCGCTCCGGCCCCGAGATCGACGGCCTCGAATCCCGCGATTTCCAATTGATCTGTTTGCGCGGCGAGCCCCGAATCGACGCTGCCCATCAACTTGCCCTGATGCCCTTGCGCATGGGCACGCGCGTGGTGGGATGTATGGGCGTTTCCGGTTCCATGCTTTCGCGGCAAACCCTGGAGGCCATTGGCAGCCTGGTGGCCATTGCCGTCGAACGCGCGGGCGCAGTCGAGAAACTCAGCAAGGCCGAGGCCGCCCGCGAAAGCGAGCAGTTGCGCTCCGTCTTACTCGATTCCGTCACCCATGAGTTTCGCTCCCCGCTGACCGCCATCAAAGCCTCGGTGACTTCGCTTCTCGGAACCTCGAATCATTCGCCCGAGGAGCAGCGGGAACTGCTGACCATCATCAACGAAGAAAGCGACCGCCTGAACCGGCTGATTGGAGAAGCCGCCGAAATGGCGCAGCTCGATGCCAACAAAGTCGAATTTCGCTTCGCCTCCGCCCCCATCGCCAATACCATCGCGGAAGCTCTCGAAGAAATGAAGCAGCTTCTCGTCCACCATCCCGTCGACGTCAGAATCCCGGCCGACATGCCCAACGCTCGCATGGATTCCGCTCACATCAAGGAAGTCCTCGTGCATCTCATCGAGAACGCCGCCAAGTACTCACCCGCCGGCGCTCCCATCCGCATCACCGCCGAAGTCAAGGACCAGGCAATTACCGTGAGCATTGCCGATCGTGGCCCCGGTATCGACGATTTTGAGCAATCGTTAGTCTTCGAAAAGTTCTACCGCGGACGAAACCAGCGCGTGCAAGTCCACGGCACCGGCATGGGGCTGGCCATCTGCAAAGCCATCGTGGAGGCCCACGGTGGCCGCCTCGGTGTCACCAGCCAGTTGGGGCATGGGTCGGTTTTTTACTTTAGTTTGCCGCTGGGTTGATCGCGCAAGTATGATCGCTCAACGCTCAGCGTTTTCCCGGCGCGGAGTGAAACGGATCGTCCGCTGGATTGCCGGGCGCGTCCTCCGGACTCGCAATGTCCAAATTGACGACCACCGGCTCCTGCCCGCTGCGTACGATCACCGCCTCGACCGGTTCGTCTCGGCGCGCATTCAGCTCTTGATGGGGAACGTAAGGAGGAACGTAGACAAAATCTCCCGGACCCGCTTCATCGACGAATTCCAAACGATCTCCCCACCGAAAGCGCGCGCGTCCCCGCACCACGTAAATCACGGTTTCCAGTTCCCCATGATGATGCGG
>JBEKED010000213.1:0-7072 GCA_050014035.1 Terriglobales bacterium | reverse complement strand
GCGCAAAGAACGCGCAAGGATGGGGCACCCACGGGTCAAAAACCCACGACCAAAAAACCGAACGGCCAAAGCCCACGGGCCAAAAACCGAACCGGCCAAAAACCCTGCAGATGACTTACTTTGCCTGCAAAGTTTCGATGTACCTGGTGAGGTTCGAGACGCGTTGCTGTACTTCACCCTCGTGGCCGCCACTTATATTCCAGAACAACGCTCCCCAGACTGGCATTTCTTTGGAACCGTGCGCGGGCGTCGCGGATTCGCCGCGGA
Organism: Terriglobales bacterium; assembly: GCA_050014035.1. Taxonomy (GTDB): domain Bacteria; phylum Acidobacteriota; class Terriglobia; order Terriglobales; family Acidobacteriaceae; genus Acidiflorens. The sequence continues at coordinate 6,805 of JBEKED010000213.1, read as the reverse complement.
TGGAAGATTCGACCTTCAGCGCCGGATATTTTCCTCCGTTATTCTGAGTCAGGCGGGCAAGGTCGGTGGGAGGGACTTTCAGAGCGCTGGCGGCGGGGCCTCCGCCTTTGCCGTCGGCGCCGTGGCAAACGGCACAATAGGCGGTATACATTTCCTTGCCCGATACGGGTGAGGTGGGCTTCACGGGAACATGCTTGATGGTTTTCTCCGGCGCGGGCTGCATTTGGTCGTTTTGCATTTGACTCTGCGCGGCGACGGTGCAGAAGCAGACGATCAGGGCGACAAACAACAAAATCATTTTTTTTGCGGACATCTTTTTTGGGGACATTGCATTCTCTCCTTCCAAGGCAGGCGCGTTTCGGTCGAACCATGCGCGCTGCCAACTGGTGTGGTGACGGGGCTTTGCCCGTCCCGGCGGGGCAAAGCCCCGCCACCACACAACCTAAGAACCCGACGACGCTACCACTGTACACTTGGGCCGGTTATGGCGTGGGAATTTTCCAATCCTGGCCGGTGTGTACTAGAGCAAGCGTGGCTTTGGTCGGGTCTCCACGATAGAAGTCGGCATTGTATTTATTGATCAGGGTTTGACGGTCCCACAGATTGAAGCTCTTTACCAGCGAGCCGCCCGCGTCGAAGATGTCGCCGAACTGATTGGGGGTCCATTTCCAGGTGTAGTCGACGATGGCGTTGTTTCCGCTGGTGGCGATGTTGCCAATGGCCACGAGTTGGCGCTCGGCCAGAGGAACCTCATAGGAGTCGGTGCCATCGGCTTCTTTTTCTTTCTTGCAGCCCGCGACGCTGGCCAGCAGTTGCTCTCCTTGGGGTGTGAGTGTAACTTCCACTTTGCCCCCTGCGGGTTTGGCGACCTTCACGATCCCGGCTTTTTCCAGTAAGCGATAATTGGGACCATCGAGTTGGTCGTCGCCGCTCGGTTTCACCGGGCCGGTGCGGAAGTGGATGAAGGTGGGAGCACGTTGCTGAAGCGCCGCGGTCACGATTACGCTTGCCTTCTGCGCGCTCAGAGGAGTTCCGCGAACTTGAAGTATGACGTAGCCAGCTAAACCCACAATCGCCACTACCAGACACATCATGAGCAGCAGCGGCAAGACCGATGAACGTCGTTCCATTTCCACTTCGGCTTCAAACATGGCAGCCCCCTTTTTCTTGAATCGCTGAAAGTCCTCCACCAACCTTTTATTGTGAGACCGGGTCATTCCGATTGCTGTGATGAACGGCACAATCAACTGTTCGGTTTGTCACCGAAGGGGTAGGGCGGTGGAGTGGGGGGACGGGGCCATGGTTGGGCGGTGTGCGTATCCTCACGTAGTGCGGTGATGTGTGTCACATCGGAGCGGGCAGTCGCGACCGCATAATCGGCTACAGATTTTGTGGTGAAGTTCTACCCTACAGCGTGGAGATTTCATGGCAAAGGGACGTGTTTCAATCGTCGTTGAGCGCTGCAAAGCCTGCGGCTTCTGTGTGGAGTTCTGCCCCTCCCACGTGCTGGCGCTTTCCTCCGCTTTTAATTCCAAGGGCTACCATCCGCCGCACGTCGTACATCCGGAAAAGTGCAGCGGGTGCGACTTGTGCGGGATGTACTGCCCCGACTTCGCCATCTGTGCGACTAAGACGGATGCCGCGAAGAAGGCGGTTTCTTCTAAAGACATATCCGCTAAGGCCGTATCCGCGAAAGAAGGTGAAAAATGAAAGCTGACCCGAAAGGTGTGCTGACGGGCACGCACTTCATGGACGGCGACCACGCCTGCTGCGAAGGCGCGCTGGCGGCCGGTTGCCGATTCGCGGCCGGATACCCGATTACTCCTTCCACCGAAGTGGTCGAGCGCTTTGCCGCTCGCGTGCCGAAAGTGGGCGGAGCGTTCATCCAGATGGAGGACGAACTGGCGGCGTCGATAACCCTGCAAGGCGGAGTTTGGGCGGGGGCCAAGGCGTTTACCGTAACCTCCGGGCCAGGCTTCTCGCTCATGATGGAGCATATCGGCTACGCGGCTATGACCGAGACGCCTTGCGTATTTGTCGATGTGCAGCGCGGAGGGCCGTCGACCGGGCTGCCTACGCTTCCGGCGCAGGCTGACATGATGCAGGCCAAGTGGGGATCGCATGGCGATTACGAGGTGATCGCGCTGTGCCCGAATTCTCCGCAGGAATGTTTCGACCTGACCATCAAGGCTTTCAACCTGGCCGAGGAATATCGCGTGCCGGTGATGTTCATGATGGATGAGGTGGTCGGGCACATGACGGAGAAGGTGGTGATACCTCCGGCAGAGGAAATCGAAGTTACGCCGCGCAAGCATACGCATAAGTCGTTCGCCGACTATCTTCCCTATGGCACCAATGGCGACATGGTTCCGGAGATGGCGCATGCGGGCGATGGGTATAACTTCCACGTTACTGGACTGACGCACGACGAACGCGGCTATCCCAACATGACGCTGCCGGTTCAGGACAGGATGGTGCGCCGGTTGCAGAACAAGATTCTGAGCGCGGTTGACCGCATCACCATGACGGAAGAAGAACAGATTGAAGGCGCGGACGTGGTCGTCGTTTCGTATGGCATCACTTCTCGCGTTGCGCAACGCGCCATCGGACTGGCGCGCGATCGCGGGCTGCGCGTCGGTAAGTTGCGGCTGATTACGGCGTGGCCGTTCCCCGAAAAGAAAATCAGGGAAATGGCGAAGAAGGTGAAGGCGTTTGTCGTTCCTGAACTCAACCTGGGCCAGATGGTGCGAGAAGTCGAACGCGCCGCTGGGGGCCAAGCCAAGACCTTTGCCGTGTCGCACGCGGGCGGGGGAGTGCACAACCCGGAAGACATTCTCAAGGTAATTGTGGAGGCCAGTCGATGACCGACAGCTTGAACACTGATTTGATAAACAAGGATCTTATAAACAAGGACCCGCTAAACAAGGATCTTACGAATAACGATTCCTGTAGCGACGGCTGCGGCGACGACGAGGATGTGGTGAATCCTGTCGAACAGTTTTTGCGCAGCGATCGCGTGCCTCACATCTGGTGTCCGGGATGCGGGATCGGGACTACGGTGAACTCGTTCGCGCGCGCGCTCATCGATTCGAAAATTGAGTTGGGATCGTTGGCGCTGGTTAGTGGCATCGGCTGTACGGGGCGCGTGGCGGGGTATGTGAAGCTCGATTCTTTTCATACCACGCACGGGCGCGCGATTCCGTTCGCTACGGGATTGAAGTTGGCGAATCCCAAGCTGAACGTTGTCGTGTATTCCGGAGATGGAGATCTCTCGGCGATTGGCGGCAATCATCTGATTCACGCGGCGCGCCGCAACATCGACCTGAAAGTCATCTGCGTGAACAATCTGATTTACGCCATGACGGGCGGCCAGACCGCTCCCACTACGCCCGATCACTCTACGACTTCGACGAATCCTTACGGCGTGTTTGAGCCGTCGTTTAATTTGCCGCACCTGGTCGAAGCGGCGGGCGCGGTTTACGTGGCGCGCTGGACCACTTATCACGTCAGGCAACTCTCGCGTTCCATCGCCGAGGCATTTAATAAGAAGGGATTCTCCTTTATAGAGGTGATCTCGCCTTGTCCAACGCTTTATCAGCGGCGGAATAAGATGGGCGACGGGCTCGACGCCATGAAATTCTACAAAGAGAAGAGCAAGGTCAAACACGGCTGTCCGACCAGTGAAGTCGGCATGACCATGACGGGAGAAATCATCGTGGGCAAGTTCGTCGACCGTGAACGTCCCGATTACCAGACCATGATGCGCGCGCAATACCAGGAGTCGTTGGGCGACAGCTTTGTGGATGAACCCTCGGTACATGAGGAGCCGGTATGCAGCTAACGGAAATTCGTATTGCAGGATTTGGCGGCCAGGGAGTGATCCTCTCGGCCATTGTGCTGGGGAAAGCGGCTTCGATTTATCAGGGCGCTTTTGCCACTATGACGCAGAACTTCGGTCCGGAAGCGCGCGGCGGCGCTTGTAGCGCGCAGCTCGTGCTTTCCGAATCGCCCATTTTGTATCCCTACGTTACTCATCCGGACATCGTGGTGATCATGTCGCACGAAGCGTATGTGAAGTTCGGTTCCGAGATCAAAGAGGGCGGAATTCTGATCATCGAGCAGGATCTGGTGCGGGTTTCGAACGTCGACAAATCGGTCCAGGTGTATAGCATTCCGGCTACTCGGATCGCGGAAGAACTGGGCAAGCGCATGGTGCTGAATTCCGTGATGGTGGGATTCTTTACCGCGGTGACTCGGCTGCTTGAGCCTGACGCAGTCCGCAAGGCTGTGGCGGATTCGGTACCCAAGAACTTCCGCGAACTTAACTTGCAAGCCTTTGAAAGAGGATTTGAGTACGGAGCGAATGTGCTAAACACCAACGCGAACCCGGACGATGCCGTGCTGGAGGCTCAGTACACGCCGGAGTAGGTTTTCAGGTCGTCTGGAAAATTCCAATTTCACGAACTGGCCGCCCGGGTTCAAATCCCGGGCGGCCAAGTTTTTGTGCCTGGTAGATGACGACGGACCAAACTTACCGACACGAAACTGCACGCTGGCATGTGCAAGATATTGCATATCTCCGACCCGTTGAGTCTCTTCGCGGAGCGGCGCGGAAATTCAGGTTTTGACTAACCGCCTGCGTTTGTTTCTGTTCTTGCGAGTGCTTTCCGGGGTCTGCGGGTTTAACATAGACAGAGAAGTGTCAGCTGGATGGCAGGGTGCGTGCATCTAACTGCAGGTAACTTGAAATTCGGCGCAATTCGGGACAATTTTGGCACTATGAGTTTGCGGGCAGAGGATGAAAATAAGATGAGATTTTGGCTGGCGGTTGCGGTCGTATCGGTGGGGATGAGCGTGAGCGGTTGGGCTCAGCAGAAGAACCAGTTTAAGGTGCGGGCAACGCATGAGAAGCCGGCGAAACAGGCGGCGCCGTTGACGAAGGCGACATCGGGTGGGAACACGGCTGCCAGTGCGGACGCCAAAGCTCTGCAGAATGTGGAGCGGCAATCGGCGAAGGGCACGGGTCGAGCGGCGCCGGGGAAAAAAGTGCCGGCACTGAAGCCGGTAAAGGACAAACCGGATCCGCCGATGAACTTCAATGGCGCGGGCGGTGGAGTTAAAGGTGGAGGACGAGGGGCGCCCAATCCTTATAAGGGACGCCTCAAGCAAAAAGGCGGGGGCGGCGGCGGCGGTCACCAGTAGAACTGGCCGAAGTGCAGACGCGGGATGAGCGGCCGGGGCACAGGTTCGTGCCAACGAGTCGGAACAAAATCAATCCAAGATCAAAACCAATCCAAGGTCAAAATCAAAATCAAGACCAAGGTCAAAGGCAGCGGACAGGAGTGTCCGCTCTACACAACGACCCTGGGTGTCCGCGGGGGCCACTTCTCGAAAAGCGCGAGAAGTGGCGCACCCTACATAGGCACCCGACATAGGCACCCGCCACAGGCAAGTAGCGAAATTCAGCGGGCGGCGGTGGAGCGATCTTGTTCTTTAGGTGGGACTCCGGGCGCCGCTGGGCTCGCGGCGATCATCGGCACTGTCGTTTCTGATGCTTTGGTTTTGGACTCTTTGATGGTGGGTTCTTTGAGGGAGTACTTCAACAGGCAATACAGGGCGCGCACGCCATCTTTCCATCCGATTTTTTTGCCTTCCTCGTAGGTGCGCCCGCAGTAGCTGATTCCCACCTCGTAAATGCGGAGGTTGCGGCGCGCGACTTTCACCGTGATCTCGGGCTCGAAACCGAAGCGATTCTCCTCGATGGGAATGGATTGAATGACTTCGCGGCGGAAGACCTTGTAGCAGGTTTCCATGTCGGAAAGATTGACGTTGGTGAGGCAATTGGAAAGCAGAGTGAGAGCGCGGTTTCCGACCGAATGCCAGAAATATAAGACGCGATGGGGCGCGCCGCCGAGAAAGCGCGAGCCAAAAACTACGTCAGCCTTGCCGTGGATGAGAGGGGCAAGCATCAAGGGATACTCGGCGGGATCGTATTCGAGATCGGCGTCCTGAATGATGACGTAGTCGCCGGTGGCATGCTGAATGCCGCGGCGCAGGGCGGCTCCTTTGCCCATGTTATGGGGCTGAAGCAGCACGCGGATGGGGGGATACTCCGACTGCAGGGCGGCCAAAATGTCGCGGGAGCCATCGCGGGAGCCGTCGTCGACGCAGATCAACTCGATCTCCATGGGAACTGCGAGGACCTTGAGGACCACCTCGCGGAGGGTGGCGCGCTCGTTATAAACGGGCATGACGACGGAAAGTTTCATGGCGCGAGTGCGGGACGGCAGCTCGATCAGGATGATTGTAAATCGGGCATCTGCGGCTGGGTATTGCAAGCTTGGCTATCCCGGGAACTGCCCGGAAAGTGCTTGTATTATCAGCAAGTTACGGGGCTACCTTTATGGGAGTTTAGTAGCATTGACAAGCTGGTTGGGCGTGGTATTCTGTGCCAACGTTGTCGGTATCCCCTACCGACCGAGACCCGTGTGGAACCCGGTTTTAGTGGACAGGTAGCCCCCAATGGATGTTAAGAATTTTCGTTCTGTTGGGGAACGGGACCGACCTTTTATCTTTATCTTTAGCTTGCCGAAGCGAGGCCAGAATCCGCATGAAAACCGCTAGAATCCTGATTATTTTAATGCTGGGAACGGCCTCCAGCCTGTGCGCGGCGCAGATCAAGACCACGACTTCGATCTCGTCTTCGATGACTACGTCCACTTATGGGCAGGCGGTGACCTTTACCGCAGTGGTCAGTCCTGCGCCGCCGAATGGGGAAACGGTTGAGTTCTTGAGAGGCAAGAAC
>JBEKED010000212.1:0-7138 GCA_050014035.1 Terriglobales bacterium | reverse complement strand
GGTTCAACGGATAGTTCTCGCACGCAGTGCGTAAGTTTGAATTTGTTTTGAAAGGGCACGGCTTTACAGTTTGCCGAAAAACTAAGTTTCGTATCAGGGTATCGCTTTAGCGATACCGCACGTCGTTTCAAATCAGATGCCCCTTTAGGGGCCGAGCAGCGCATATCGAGTTTTTCAGCAAACTGTTCAGCCGTGCCGCAACTACCGCAAAGTCAATCGCGGCTTTACAGCCTGCGGAAAAAGTCGATCTTGCACTTGCCCTTGGGTGGCGCTGCGCTTCAGCGCTGCGATAATTGCCTTGTTCTGAGTGCGGCTTTAGCCGCTGGGGTCACGCTTTCCGCTTTTTTTAGATGACCCGATTGCCTCCGCCTGCAAGACCGCTAAAGTATTTATTCCTCAGAGACTTGGAGCTAAGGAATCCGCTTTTTTAGATCACCCCGATGACCCGATCACCCGATGATCCGATCAACCCATGACCCGATTGTTTCCGACCGAAAAACGCTAAGGTATTTATTCCTCAAATACATAGAACCAAAGGAATCGGTTTTTCCGATGACCCGATCACCCGATGACCCGATTGTTTCCCATCGGTCGCTAATATATTTATTTCTCAAAGACATAGCGAGAATTTAGCCACCAAAAAGAGTCCGGAACTCAACCTAACTCATTGATTTGTACTCTAGTAGTAAGTCATTATTTCTCAAATACTTGGCGCGATTAACAATCTAAGTCGTCGATTCCAAAAGACCGAGGCAGGAGGGGTCCATGCTCGACGAGCGACCCGGAAAGAGACGCGACGCGACCAACCATTTAAGCTTCAACCACTCGCAGCAGCCGCGAGACGCCTTCGCGAAAAGTAGCCAATTCCGCGATCAGGCTCAGCACAAGATACCCATCGCTAGGAAAATCGTAGAAGTGTCCAGGATGCACGATGACGCTCGTTTTTCGCAGCAGATCAATAGCCAGCTCTTCATCAGTTCCCAGCACCGGAACGCGCAGCACCACGTACCAACCGCCTTCGACCTGTAATCTCACGCACGCAGGATGTCCAGCAAGCTGGCGATCAAGTTCGGCAAGATTCGCGCGCACCCGATCAAGCAGAATGGGCTGAATCTGCTTGCGCTGAGCAAGCAGCGCCGCCGCAGCCAATTGCACGGGAGCGTTCATCGAGAGATAAGTATCAGCAATGATCTCCAGTCGCGCTCCCGCTTCGGTCACCATCCCATTCGGCCCGCTGCTAGCCACCCAGGCAAGCTTCATCTGCGGGAGCGCCGAGATCTTGGACACTCCGCTAAGCGTGAAGGTGAGCGAGTCGGCGTTCGCCGCAAAACTGCTGCGCGGAGCGTCGTCGTGCGCGTAGTCGAGGAAAACCTCATCCACGATCAGCGCCAGGTTGTAGTCGCGGCAGAAGGCGTTCAGCGCCGCAGTCTCTGAACCCGAGACATAGGAACCTGTCGGATTGTTGGGATGAACGAGAATCACCGCTCGCGACTGTGCCGTGGCTGCTTTGTAGAGCGAATCAAAATCGATCTGCCACCCGTGATCGTAGAGCAGCGGATAAGGAACAAGCTTAACGTCGGCAAGATCGGCAAGAAACTCAAACAGCGGATAGCTCGGCTTGGGCACAAGAATCTCGTCCCCGGCATTGCAGAGCAGACGGAAAACGTATGAATAAGCTTCGCTGGTGCTGGTAGTCAGAATCAGGCGCTCAGGATCAAGATCGAAAACTTCGTGCGACTCGCGATAGTAATGGCAAACCGCTTGCCGCGCTGCAAGCAGACCCCGAGGCTGCGGCTCGTAATGCATAGCCTCCGGATTCGCCAGCGCGGCCAGCACGGTTTCAGAGTCAGGGCGAACGCCAGCTTCGGTAGGGTTCGAGATCGTAAGATCCAGAATCTCCTGCCCCGAAGCACGCGCCTCGGCAATCGCCCGCGAGAAAGCGTTCGGGCTAAGCCGCCAGTTTGTGCGGTGAGAGAACATGGAGTGAGTGCCAGGCGAGAGTAGCAGGCGAGATTGCGCAACGACAAGTTTCTGGGAAAGCTGTACTAACCCTACTTCCCGAACGCCTCCTTATTCACCACATACGGCATCTTAGTAATATCTCCGCCGTAATTCCCTTCCAGCACGTCGATCAGTCCCTGCACGCAGCGTCCGGCCATGCCCTTATCGGGATCCGCCGACAACCGCGTGATCCGCGCGGCGCTCGCGAAGTGCGGCAACAGTCGGCAGCGATCAGCAATCGCAGGATCGCGCAGCGGCGAATCAGAGGGCAGCGGTTCTTTGTCGTAAACATCGAGCGCCGCGCCGGCAATCCAGTTCTCGCGCAAGGCCCGCGCCAGCGCCACTTCGTCCACCACCGGACCTCGCGACGTGTTGACGATCATGGCTGTCGGCTTCATCATGCGCAGCGTAGTTTCGTTGATCAGGTGATAGGTTGGCGTCGCGCTCTCGCCCTCGCGCAGCAGCGGAACGTGCAGGCTGATGAAATCCGCGTTCCGCAACGCCTCGTGCAACGTGGTATAGCGAATGGTGGCGCGTTCCCGGCTGATTCCGCGCTCGAAGCGCAGGTCTTTCACCTCTTGAATAGCCTTAATATATTCGTGGTTCTCATAAGCCGGATCGAAGCACAGGATGTTCATGTCGAATCCGGCGCACTTCTTAATAAACGCCAGCCCAATGCGTCCGGTGCCGAGAACGGCGACAGTCTTTCCCGTAACCTCGTCCCCCAAAAACGGCAGATAAGGATGCCAGTAGCCCCAGCGAAGCTCCCGCATCAGATGTTCGGCAGGCCAGAGTTTGCGCGCGAGCGCCCCCATCAGGAAGAAAGCAAATTCCGCGGTCGCTTCCGTCAGAACGTCGGCAGTATTCGTGAATGGAACTTTATAGTGGTTGGCGTCAGCGCGATTGATGTTGTCAAATCCGACAGCGTATTGTGCGACCACTTTGAGCGTGCCGGGGCCAGCAGCGAAGACCTTAGCGTCGATCGGATCGCGCAGCGTAGTAATCAGGCCGTCCACGCCCGAGGCAACCTTATCAATGATCAGGCGTTTCGGCGGAGCCTCGGGCTGGCCATACACTTCAAGGTCATATCCCTTATCGCGGAGGATGTTGAGGGCGTCTCCAATATCGCACGTGGCAAAAACGCGCATTCTTTTGCTCATGGGTTCAACAGTGTACCGCGAAAGTGTAGCGCCAGCGTCCCGCCGACCCTAACGCCCTCGAAACCGCAATGCATCGGCTGAGCAACGATTCGTGGTCGGAGCAAGGCGGGCGTTACTTACTGTTCACGCGGTTCCGGACGAGGTGCGGCCGAGGCTGCCTGCGCGTGGTGACGAACATCCGCTCCCAGAACCCAGAAAATGACGTCCTCGGAAATGTTCGTAGCGTGGTCGGCGACGCGTTCCAGATTGCGGGCCACGAGGAGAGCATCTAAAGCTTGCTGAGTCACTTGCGGCTCTTCATTCATCTTTCGCACGAGCATGATAAAAGCCTCGTCCCGCATCCGGTCAACGACGTGATCCATTTCGAGCACCGCCTGCGCGAGCTCCGCTTTGCCTTCCACGAACGACTCCAGCGCACGCCGCACCATCGCGCTCACCGCAGTCGCCATGCGCGCGATATCCACCGGCAACTCGACCGCTGGCAAGTCAATCATGTCCATGACGCGCTCGGCGATATTTACCGCCTGGTCGCCCACGCGCTCCAGGTCGGCATTGATCTTGGTCACCGCCAGAATAAAGCGCAGATCCGTGGCCGCAGGTTGCTGCGTGGCCAGAATGTCGAAGGCCAGCTCGTCGATCTCGCGCTCCGCGGCGTTGATGAGGCTCTCGTTTTCCAGCACCAACTGGCAACGCCTGAGGTCGCGTTCGGTATACGCCTGGGTGGCGCGATCCACCGCCAGTTCCGCCAGGCCGCCCATGCGGAGCAGTTTCTCGCGAAGGTCCTCCATCTGCTGCTGGAACCGCGTGCGCATCATCCGAACCTGCCAGTCACGTAGTCTTCCGTCCGTTTGTCGGAGGGAGTGGTGAAGATCTTTTCCGTTTTATCAAACTCGATCATCTTGCCCAACAGGAAAAAGCCGGTGAACTCAGCCACCCGTGCCGCCTGTTGCATATTATGCGTCACAATCACGATCGTGTATTGCTCTTTTAATTGGAAAATCAACTCCTCGATCTTGCCGGTGGAAATGGGATCGAGTGCCGAGCAGGGCTCATCCATGAGCAGAACTTCCGGTTGCACGGCGAGCGCACGCGCGATGCACAGACGCTGCTGCTGGCCGCCGGACAGACTGGCCCCGGACTTTTTGTGGAGCTGATCCTTGACTTCTTCCCACAGCGCGGCGGCTTGCAGCGATTTATGGACAACCTCATCCAGTTGTTTGCGGTTGCGAAAGCCGTTCAGCTTGAGCCCGGCAGCCACGTTGTCATAAATCGACATGGTCGGAAACGGATTTGGCTTTTGAAACACCATACCCACGCGGCGGCGCAGCTGCGTGGCCGAGGTTCCGTTATAAACGCTGAGATCGCCGATGCGCACTTTACCTTCCACCCGCGCCTCGGGAATGGTTTCATGCATGCGATTCAGACAGCGAATAAACGTGGATTTGCCGCAACCCGACGGGCCGATAAGCGCCGTCGCGTGATTGGCGGCCACCACGATGTTGATGTCGAACAACGCCTGCGTCTTGGCGTAAAACGCATTCAAGTGCTCGACGGTAATTCCGACACCCATAACTCCCTAATCTCCCATCCGAGCTGTCAGCCGATTATGAATTGTCATCTCAATTATGAACTGTCCATCTTAATCATGAATTGTCATCCTGAGCGAAGCGAAGGACCTGCTGTTCGCTGCAACATGCAAATCGTGCGCTCAAGATGACAACCGTTGGCGAATTCAGATTCAGACAGCAAGCCCTTACCTTCGCCATGAATTCCTACGCTCCCGACAAAGTTCCGTGCCGCACGGCGATGCGAACCGCCGCTACCGCTCCCACGATAAGAATAATCAAAACCAGCGCTCCTGCCCATGCCTGCCGGTGCCATTCGTCGAACGGAGAGATGGCATAGGAGAAGATTTGCAGCGACAGGGCTGCGGTCGGCTGGTCCGTCTTCCAATTCCAGAACTGGTTTCCAAAAGCCGTAAACAGCAGCGGCGCAGTCTCTCCTGCCACCCGGGCGAACGCCAGCATGACGCCGGTGATGACTCCGGAGGTCGCCGTGCGCAACGTAATCGAGAGCGTCGTGCGCCAGCGCGAAACGCCCAGGCCATAAGCAGCTTCGCGGATGGCTTGCGGCACCAGCAACAGCATCTGCTCTGTGGTTCGCGCGATGGTCGGAATCATCATAATCGCCAGCGCCACGCCACCGGCCAGCGCCGAGAAATGTTTCTGCCGCATCACCACCAGTCCATAGGCGACAATGCCGATCACAATCGAAGGCACGCCGTTCAGCACATCGGAAACAAAGCGCACGATATCGCCGTAGCGGTTGCGCCCGTACTCGGAGAGAAAAATGCCCGCGCCGATTCCGAGCGGCACGCCCAGCACACTGGCGATGCCAAGAATGATCATCGAGCCCACAATGGCATTCGCCATGCCGCCGCCCGGTTCACCGACCGGCTTCGGAGTCTGCGTCAGGAACGCAATATTGATCGAGCCGATGCCTTTATAAACCAGGTAAGCAAAGATGGCGAAAAGTGGCAAAAGCACGAGAGCGACCGTGAGCACGGAGAGCCCAGTCATCACGTGATCCGTCACGCGTCGCTGCAAGCTGATGGGCGGAATGCTGATCTCCGGTATCAGAGCAGCGGGCGCATTGGAGTTTGTGGCAGGCATTTGAAGTTAGGCAACGCTCCTCGCCGGTTGGCCGCGGGTCACGCTCCACACCATCAGCCCTGCCAGTGCGTTGACAACGATGGTGACCAGGAATAGCGCCAACCCAATCTCGATCAATGCGGAAAGATACAGATCGCCGGTAGCTTCCGTGAATTCGTTGGCCAGCACGCTCGCCATGGTGTATCCCGGCGCAAACAGCGACTTGGCAATCTCGGGACGGTTGCCAATCACCATGGTGACGGCCATGGTTTCGCCCAGCGCGCGCCCCAACCCCAGAATAATTGCGCCTACGATGCCAGCCCGCGCATTCCGCAGCACACCCATGCGGATCATTTCCCAGCGCGTAGCGCCCAGCGCCAGCACCGCTTCTCGCTGATGCTGCGGAACCACCGTGAGCACTTCGCGTGTGATCGACGAGATGATGGGAATGATCATGATCGCCAGAATCACGCCCGCGGCCAGCATGCCGATGCCATAGGGCGGCCCGGTGAATAGAGTAGTCCACCCGAGCGTCTTAGCGAGAAAAGGCTCGACATATTCGCGAATGATCGGCACCAGCACAAAGATTGCCCAAAGCCCGTAGACCACGCTGGGAATGGCGGCCAGCAGTTCCGTGGTGAACGAGAGAATTCCGCGCAGCCAGATCGGGCACATCTCGGTAATGAAAACGGCTACGCCGATCGACAGGGGCACAGCAATGAGCAGCGCCAGCAACGAGGACACGAGTGTGCCGAAAATGAACGGCAGCGCCCCATACTGATCTTCAACCGGATTCCAGTCCGATCGCCCGAAGAATTTCCAGCCAAACGCGTGCCACGAGAGTGTGGAACCCACCACCAATTGGTAAACGATCAAGCCGAGCAGCGCGACCACGGCGACGCCGCAAAGCCGCATCGCCCAACCAAAAGCAACATCGGGAATTTCGCTGACCTTCCCATCCAACAGCGGCGCGTTTCGGGTTTCGATTTTCAGCGCGGCCTTCGTTCCCCGCTCGGGTGGCCCAAGCTCCGGTTCGGGAGCGTTGAAACGCGGCCGGGGCAGGGCTTGATTAGACATTCCGCCCTGAGGCTAGCAGAGCCTTGTTACAAATCGGTTAAAAAGCGAAGACGGGTAGTGTCTGAAATGCTGGGGAAACGGGTGTTCGCCACGGCCGGGCTACTATTGCAGCCATTCCGTGCCCATGTTGTCGTCTGTGATCACCCGCACGCTCGCTGTACGAGCGCGGATGTGGTCGGCAGATTCCAAGGTGAAGAACTCAGGCCGTATGTCGCTGTCCATCGTGGTGACCATGGCCATTACCTCTTG
>JBEKED010000211.1:0-7144 GCA_050014035.1 Terriglobales bacterium | reverse complement strand
GTTCGACTCCGTTGTGCGGCGCGAATGTTCAATCAGCGCGGCATGGCAAAAATGGCATCGCGCCGGTGCGCGATTTTTTCTGTGGCAGATTGTGCTCCAGATCGCGGCCTGCCTGTTTCTGCTGGTCATGGTCGGAGTGCCGGTGGCCATAGCTTTCGCATCGGGGTGGGCGGCAAATCTGCGCGAACACGCCGGGCGGCTGATCATTGGCGTGATTCTGCTGGGCGGCCTGTTCCTGATATTTGCGCTGACCACGGCCGTGGTTCAAGTGCTGGCAAGAGATTTTCTAGTACCCGTCATGGCGCTTGAGAATCTCGACTTCGCCGACGGCTGGCACCGTTTGCTGGCAGTGATGCGGCCCGAGAAGGGACGCTTTGCCGTCTACCTGCTGCTCAAGCTGGTGCTCTCCATCGCCGCCGCCATCCTGTTCGGCATTATCGCGATCATCCCCATCCTGTTTATCGTGATTCCTGCCGTGGTTGCCGTGGTGGCGGGCAAAGTCGCGGGGATGGGATGGAATGTGACCACGATCAGTCTGGCGATCATCATTGGAAGCATGCTGCTACTCCTGCTGATTTATCTGATCGCGCTGGTGAGCGTGCCGGCTACAGTTTTCTTCCCCGCTTATGCGCTGTATTTCCTGGCCGCGCGTTATCCGAATCTCGACGCGCTGCTAAATCCCGCCCCAGCGCCCCTAGCGCCAGAACTGCCACCAATCTCTAATTCACCTCCACCGTTCGAAGCACCTCCGCCGCCATCGGCAGAGCCCATAGGATGATTTTGTTGGTGTGGTGACGGGGCTTTGCCCCGTCCAAGCGGGGCACAGTCCAACATCCACGCTAGTCTGGCGCCCGGTTCTTAATCCAAATAGGCGAGCCGATAAATCCGAAAGCTTCCCGAATCTGGTTTTCCAAAAACCGCTGATAGGAAAAGTGGAGCTTAACCGCGCGGTCGGTAAAAAGCACGAATGTTGGCGGCGCCACTCCTGTCTGCGTCATGTATTTGATTTTCACGCGCTTGCTGACGGGGACAGAGGCGCGGTCAAAGTCAACCGTCTTCAGGAAACGGTTCATTTCGCCTGTAGTAATGCGCTTGCGGCGCTCGGCCGCGACTTTCTCGATCAGCGGGAGAATCTTCTCCGTTCCCTTGCCCGTGTGCGCCGAGAGAAACAGCACCGGAGCGTAAGCGAGAAATTTCAGCCCGTAGCGCAACCGCTGCTCGTAGAGCGCGCGATCTTGTGGACGCTTCGCATCCTGTATGCGTGCGGTCTTAGACTGGCTGATGGCGCGCTTTTCGCCGCTCGCCACCAGGTCCCACTTATTCACCAGGATGATTACCGACCGTCCGCTCTCGTGCGCATAACCCGCAATGTTCGCGTCCAGGCCGCTGGCGCCCTCGGTGGCATCGACCATGAAAAGAACGATGTCGGCGTCTTCGATGTTCTTGCGCGCCATGACCACCGAAAGCTTCTCGGCCATAAGCCGAGTTTTGCCTTTGCGCCGGATGCCGGCCGTATCGACAAAGCGAATGTCGCGTCCGCGGTACCGGATAACCTCATCAATGGAATCGCGCGTGGTTCCGGCGATGGGCGAGACGATGGCGCGATCTTTTCCAGTGAGCCGATTCAGCAGCGTAGATTTGCCAACATTCGGATGCCCGATGATGGCGACCCTGATTTCATGCGGCTCGGCCGGAGTTGGCGAAACATCCTCTGCGTTCTCTGCGGTAACCTCAGCGCCTGCCTTGACCGAAGCCGAAGGGTCCTCTGCGTTAGCCTTTGGTGTAGCTGGCAGCACACGAAGGATGGCGTCAAGCAGATCGTCGACACCGCGTCCATGCTCCGCAGAAATCGGAAACAGATTCCGCATTCCCAGCGAATGAAATTCGCCAAGCAACGAATCCTGTTTGTCGGAGTCCATCTTGTTGACAGCGAGAAAGAGCGGCTTACCCGTGCGCGCCAGCAGCCGAGCCAGTTCGCGGTCGGGTCCGGCAATCTCGGTGCGAGCATCGACGACCATCACAATCGCCGCCGCTTCTTCAAACGCAACTTTGGCCTGGCGAAAAATCTCCGCCGGTATGAAGTCCTTGTCGTCTGGGATGATGCCGCCCGTATCGACCACGCGGAACTCGTGTCCAAGCCATTCCGCCTCGCCATAGAGGCGGTCGCGCGTGATGCCGGGCTCATCGCCGACAATGGCGCGCCGCGATCCGGTGAGATGGTTGAAGAGCGTCGATTTGCCAACGTTGGGGCGTCCGACGATAGCGACGAGTGGGGCTGGCTTCTTTTTGCTCAAAGTGAGAGTGATTGCGCTTCGATCCACGCGCTACGAACTTCGCGCAAACTGTTCGCTCGAAGCTCGCGGCTCGAAGCTCACGGCTCTGAGGCTATTATAGAGACTCCGTGCCTTCCTCATCCCATCCCGCATCCCCTGCAGAGACTCGGCCTACGGGATTCTCGCTTTACCAGTTCTTCGCCCCCGGAGGGCTGCTCTCGAAAACTCATCCCGCCTACGAGTTTCGCCGCGGCCAGTTGCAGATGTCGCAGGCAGTCGAAGAGGCGCTCGAAGAGAAGCGTCACCTGATTGTCGAGGCCGGCACGGGCACCGGAAAAACGCTCGCTTATCTCTTACCCGTAATTCGCTCAGGCAAACGCGTCATCATCTCCACCGGCACGAAGAATCTGCAGGAGCAGCTTTTTTTCAAAGATGTCCCCGCGTTGGAGCGCGCCTTGTTTCCGGACGGCGATCGCAAGCTAAGCGTCTGCTACATGAAAGGACGCAACAATTATCTCTGCCGCAAGAAGCTGATCGATCTCACCGACCAGCCCGTGCTCAGCGGGCTGGAAGAGATCGAGCACTATCGCGCCATCGCCGCGTGGGAGAAGACGACGCACACGGGCGATCGCTCCGAACTCGCCGAACTGCCCGCGGCGAGCGCTCTCTGGCACAAGCTCGACGCGCGGGCCGATACGTGTCTCGGCCAGAAATGCAAAGAATACGACCGCTGCTTCATCACCGAGATGCGGCGCCGCGCCGCCGAGAGCGACATTATCATCGTCAATCATCATCTCTTTTTCGCCGACCTCTCCATCAAACTCGAGGCCGAGGGCGCGCCCGATGCCGGTGTACTTCCCGACTGCGGGGCGGTCATCTTCGATGAAGCGCACGAACTGGAAGACATCGCCGGCAACTACTTTGGCATTTCGGTCAGCAACCTGCGCATGGACGAACTGACGCGCGACGTCGAACACCTTCTGCAGCGCGAGAAACTCTACACGCCGCAGATGTCGGGAGCGATTCAATCGGTGCGAGAGCGTTCGCAATTGTTTTTTTCCCTGCTGCCCGCCAACGAAGGCCGGTTTGCTTTCGACTCTCGCCGCGAGTTTCTGGAAGAAAACGGTGAGGAATTCATAGCGCTTCATCAATCGCTGAACCGGCTGGGCGCGGAGTTGGAGCAACTTCCGCAGAAGCCGGAGGACGTTTTCACGCTGGTACGCCGGGCGCAGCAGTTGCAGGTGCAACTGCAATTTGTGATGGAGAACGAGAATCCGAACACCGTCTTCTGGATCGAACGCCGCGGCTTTCGTGGAGCGCCGGGCTCTCGGCGCAAGTCCTCGCCCGAAACTTCCGCGGGCGGCCGGTCGAATGTTTTTCTCCAGGCCACACCGATTGAGGTCGGGCAAATCCTGCGTGAGTGCCTGTGGTCGAAGCTGGAGGCTTCGGTGCTCACCTCGGCAACGCTGGCCGTGGGCGGCGGGTTTGAATACATACGGCAGCGGCTGGGACTCGACCACGCTCGCGAATTAATCGTCGCTTCGCATTTCGATTACGAAAGCCAGGCCATCCTTTATGTGCCGCCCCATCTGCCGGATCCGCGCACACCGCAGTTTGCCGCCGAGGCTGCTGAAGTGATCCGGCGCTTGCTCGAGATCACGCGCGGACGCGCCTTCGTGCTCTTCACCAGCTACGCACAGATGAACGATATTTACGAGCGCTTGCTTGGCCTTTTGGAATTTCCCATGCTCAAGCAGGGAGACGCTCCGAAATCGGCTCTGCTCGAGGAGTTCCGGCTCACTCCCAACGCCGTGCTGTTTGGCACATCTTCGTTCTGGCAGGGCGTGGACGTGCAAGGCGAGCAATTAAGCTGCGTGATTATCGATCGGCTGCCCTTTGCCGTGCCCAGCGATCCGGTAGTCGCGGCGCGGGTGAAGGCCATCGACGCGAGCGGCGGCAACGCCTTCTTCGAATACCAGGTACCGAGCGCAGTGATTACGCTGAAGCAGGGCTTCGGGAGATTGATTCGATCCTTGCACGATCGCGGATTGCTGGCGCTGCTCGACAACCGGATTTTGAAGAAACAGTACGGGCGCGTGTTTGTGGAGAGTCTGCCGAGTTACAGCCGGACAACGGACCTGAAAAAAGTAGAAGAATTTTTTGGGGCAAGTCACTGACGACGATGCTCTTGTGGTGGCGGGGCTTTGCCCCGCTAACGGGGCGGAACCCCGTCACCACACGAGCTAAGAAGGCTTATAGGATCGGCACCTCGCCGCGCCACAGCCAAGGATAGTCCCCTTCGTGCCCTACTAATCCTGCTCGCACTGGATTCTGACATATGTAATTCACCTTCTCGCTTAGGCTTTCATTTGAGCGCAGAACATGATCGAACGACTCCTCCTGCCACACTGGGCCATGACGGTCGAGGAGTCTGTTAATAAAGTGAGCGGAGCGACCTTTGATGAGCCGCATGACTTGCGGCAGGCTCACCGGCCATCCTTCCGCATTTCGCAGTGGCGTGAATAACAGGTGCGCGTGCGTGGACATCACCACCGCCGCGTGCAAATCGACGGTCGCGGCGCGCTCATGCAGACAACAGTCCAAAACCAACTGCCGAGCCTGGGCTGGAAGTTCCCACCGCTTAAATGTCCCGAAGGTTACGAACACCGGACGATTGTGGTTTGTTATATGTGGAAGGGTGCGCCGGTACGAATATTTGCGATCAAGGTACATCTCCGATGAGTAAATCATCAGGAGGCGGGGCACAGTGATGGCGCTCACGGCGCGTTCGGTCGGTTTGATAGTTCAACGGAAAAAAGGTTCCTGTGGTGGCGTGGCTTTGCCCCGCTAACGGGGCAGAGCCCCGTCACCACACAAGTGGCAACACAAATTATTCTGCGACAGCTTCTTTGTCGACCACGACCTTCAAATGCGTGGTCACGTCTTTGTGGAGTTTAATGGGCACGATAAACTCGCCGACCGACTTGAGCGGTTCATGCAACTGGATCTTCCGGCGATCGATGTGGAAGCTCTTCTTCTCCAAAGCCTCGGCAATATCGCCGGCCGTTACTGATCCAAATAACTGATCGCCTTCGCCCGACTTGCGCTCAAACTTCACTTCGAGCCCGTCAAATTGTTTGGCCAGCGCTTCGGCCTCGCTCTTCTCCTTGGCGGAGCGGCGCACGGCCGCAGCCTTCATCTGCTCGATGACGGTTTTGTTCGCGACGGTGGCTTCGATCGCGAGTTTCTTGGGCAGCAGAAAATTCCGCCCATATCCCTCGGCGACTTTCACCACTTCGCCGCGGTTGCCCAGCTTGGGCACGTCTTCTTTCAGGATGACTTCCATGAATAACTCCCTGGTCGTTGGATGTTGGTCGTTAGTCGTTCGCAAGTCTTGGTCGATCAAAGCCCGCTGCTCAAGCGATGCACTGCGAACGACTAGCGACGAACGACGATTTTGTATTTACAGCGCGCGTCCTGCGAACGGCAACAGGGCGATATTGCGCGCCTGCTTGATGGCTTTCGACAGACGGCGCTGATGCGGCGTACACACGCCGGTCAGCCGTCGCGGAGTGATCTTGCCGCTTTCCGCCACGAACTGGGCCAGCAAACGCACATCTTTGTAGTTGACCGCCTCAATCTTCTCGACGCAAAACTTGCAAACCTTTTTGCGCCGGAAGAACTTGCGGCCACCTTCGCGTTGACCGCCCGGGCCTCCGCCAGGACGCGCACCGCGTGGTCCGCCGCGGTCGGGGCGATCCCCGCCACTGCGCTCCGGACGACTTTCCCCACCGGATGTTGCTCGTGTTTCTTCTGCCATGGTGCTCCTGCTTTCTAAAAGTTCGTTGGTGGACGGACGGGACGCCCGTCGCTTCCGCAGCCCCTAAGGGGGCGACGATTTCGATGAACCGGCGGTATCGTCAAAGCGATACCCTGATACGAAAAAACTACACCGGCGTCGAGGCCGGTGCTTCCGTGCCCGCTTCGGGTATGGCTGGCGTAACCGGAGCAGCCGCGGCCGGTTGTGCGCTGGCTTTCTTTTTCGAGTCACGGATCTTCTTGATCTTGTCGAGCCGCTTCAGCTCTTCGTCAGTGCGAACGGTGAGAAACTTGATGACCGGTTCGGTCACGCGTAAGCGTCGTTCCACTTCGTGAACGGTAGAACCGGCGGCATCAATCAGCATCAACACAAAAATACCGTCGTTGAATCTGCCCACCCTGTACGCGAGACGCCGCTTGCCCCAGACCTCGCTCTTGGACGTTCCGCCCGCCGAA
Organism: Terriglobales bacterium; assembly: GCA_050014035.1. Taxonomy (GTDB): domain Bacteria; phylum Acidobacteriota; class Terriglobia; order Terriglobales; family Acidobacteriaceae; genus Acidiflorens. The sequence goes on along the minus strand of JBEKED010000211.1, from coordinate 596 downwards.
GTCACCGAAGACTCGAGCGTGGCAATCAGCTTGTTCAAATCCTCGTCCACCATGTCGGGCCGGACGATGAACATCACTTCATAGTTACGATTCATTCGTTATCTCCAAAAATCAGTCGCTGGTCGCTGGTCGCTAGTCGCTTGCGGGGTCATTGCGGGTCGTAGGCGTTTGCCAACGACCAACGACTATCGACCAACTACTACTGCTCTTCTCCTGGTTCATTCTTGCGATTGAACCGGTTCATTGCCGCCGCCGGTCCTTCATTCAAGATCACCGCAACCGCCTGCGCCGCCATGTCGAGGACTTCGTCCACAATCTTTTCCTGCGCCTTGCGGAAGGGCGTCAGCACATATTTCACGCCATCCACCACCTTGCGGTCGGGCGCAATTCCCAGCCGAATCCGCAAGAACTCGTCTGTGTTCAGCGCACCGAGAATCGATTCCATCCCATTGTGGCCTGCCGAACTTCCCCGCTGCCGGATGCGAATCGTACCCAGCGGCAAGTCCAGCTCGTCGTAAATCACAATCAAGTCGCGCGTTACATCGACTTGATGTTCCGCCACCAGTTCCCGCACCGAAAGCCCACTCAGGTTCATG
>JBEKED010000210.1:0-8065 GCA_050014035.1 Terriglobales bacterium | reverse complement strand
GAACCCGCCGCGACCCATTAGGCTTTTCCGCATGGCGGAACATAGCACACCGGATCTTTTTGCGAGTCGAGTCCCCGTTCATTCGGCATTGGTTCAAAAATCGGTTGCCACCATCACCAACTCCGCAGGTCGGCTTTCACCTATGGATGCTAGGAAACGGCAAGGAGTTTCGCAAGAGGAAAATGAAAAATAGATGGCAGAAAGTTTGCTAGGGGTTGGGTCGCAAATGCCGCGCGACGCGGTTCCGAGGAAATTGGAAGATGAATGCCAGGTTACGATCGATTTTGCAAGGTCGGGGAAAAATCGAGTTTGGCACTCCGCGTCACCGTTGCTGAAAAATGCGGGTTTGGTTCTGCTTTTGGGTAGCGCAGCGGTTCACCGTTTTTGTTCTTGCTTTTGGGTGGCGCAGCGGTTCACCGCTGCGATAACTGCTAATTTCGGCGCTGGCTTTAGCCACTGAGGGACGACTCCGCGAGCAATCGCGTTTTCAGCAGGTTGCCCACTACACAACTCAGCCCGTGCGACGCGTATCCCGCAGAACTTCGTCCAGCGCGCTTGCCAGCTTGCTCGCCCGCTGCCGCGCTTCTGGCGAAGCCTCCTCCAGCCTGCGCTTCAGCAGATGATATTCATCGGCAATGTTGAGCGCCGCCAGCACTGCCAGCCGCACCGAATCGACGGTTGCGGTCTGTTGCGATACGGCGCGCATCTTACCATCCACGTATTCGGCAAGCCGCAGAATGTACTCCGCGTCCGAGCCCCGCAGATTGTAAACCTGATCGAAGATTTCGACGCGCACGCTGCCGTTGGCGGCATTAGAGGACGGGGCGTCTTTGGGCAATGGGCTTGCCAAGGCACTATTCGTCACTGCATTGTTCGGCACTGAATTGTTCGGCACTGAATTGTTCGGCAACGTATGGTTCACCAATGCGTCGTTCGTAAATTCGCCAGTCGCAGCTTGCTTGCTCGCAGTGGCCATGGTACTCCTCGGCGGATCGCTTCCTGCCAGGCAACTGCCGCTCGCATGTTTGCCATCGATCAGCGCGTCATTCTGTTCGCCGTTGCCCTTCAGCTGGCCGCCTGCTCCTGCGTCAGGGTGTCCATCTGACTCAGCATTTTCTCCACGCGCGTGCGAATGTCCTCACGATCCTTGCGCAGCTGCACCAGTTCGCGACGCATCGCTTCGTTCTCTTCCTCGCGCTCTTCCAGTTGCTCGCGCAGTCGCTGCAAGTCGCGCTCTGCCGTAGCCCGTGCTTCTTTCGCGGACTTGTATAACTCTATGGTGCGATAAACCTTCTCTTCCAGCGCCAGAAATTCTTCAGCCGGAACCTCGGCAGATACCTCTTCCACGGTTTTCACGGACATGGATATCGACACTCGCTTTCGGGATTCAATCAGCGTTGAGGCGAAGTATAGCGCAGTTGGCTGTGGATTTTACGCTACTTTCGTGGCAACCTCTCCAGCCGTCGCCCTGCCTCGTCCAGTGTTTCAGGTTTCTTGCAGAAGGCGAAACGTACCTGTTGGGATCCGTCTTTCGGATGCTTGTAGAAGCTCGATCCCGGCACGCAAGCAATGCCGACTTCCTTCACCAGGTGAGCCGCGAACTCCACGTCGTTGGCAAAGCCGAATCCGCTGATGTCGGTCATCACGTAATACGCGCCCCGCGGACGGTAACAGACGAAACCGGCTTTCTCCAGCGCCGGAATCAGATGATCGCGCCGCGTGCGGTACCGCTCGGCCAGTTCGCGATAGTAGCTGGCGGGCAGACTCAACGCCACCGCTCCCGCTTCTTGTAGAGGCGCGGGCGCGCCCACGGTCAAAAAGTCATGCACCTTGCGAATCGCATTCGTGATGGCGGGCGGCGCAACCGCCCAGCCGACGCGCCATCCGGTGACGCTGTAGCTCTTGGACAGGCCGTTAATAGTGATGGTGCGTTCGCGCATGCCGTCGAGCCGCGCGATGGAAATGTGCTCCGAGCCATCGTAAAGAATGTGTTCGTAGATCTCGTCGGTGATGGCGAGCACGTTGTATTCGACGCAGAGGTCGCGAATCAGTTCCAGCTCTCTAAGGCTGAACACCTTGCCAGTCGGGTTGTTGGGCGTGTTCAGGATGATCGCCTTGGTTTGATGGATAGCGCTGTGATGGGTCGCAGTCTGATGCTGAAACGCTGCGCGCAGTTCTTGTTCGTCGAATGTCCACTCGCCATTTGCCGTCTCAGGTGGACGCAAACTGACGAAACGCGGCGTGGCTCCGCTAAGAATCGAGTCCGGTCCGTAGTTCTCGTAGAAGGGTTCGAAGACCACGACCTCGTCGCCCTTGTTGCACACGGCGAGCAAAGTGGCGATCATCGCTTCGGTCGAGCCGCAACACACCACAATTTCTTTTTCCGGATCGACGTCGATTCCTTGCCACTGCCGCATCTGCCGCGCGATCGCCGAGCGCAGGCTCTTCGCGCCCCAGGTGATGGCGTACTGATTCACATCGGCGGCAATCGCTTCCTGAGCGGCGCGCTTGATCTCGGCGGGCGCTGAGAAATCGGGAAACCCTTGCGCCAAATTCACCGCCCCATATTGCATCGCCTGCCGGGTCATATCGCGAATCACGGACTCGGTAAAATGCTCCACCTTGTCAGAAAGAAAGTGTTTGGCGTGGGCCGAAACCTGGGTCATGGAAAGCAGCCTAGCACAAGCGATGCCTACGTAGTGACGCAGGCATTTGTCGTCCCAGCGAGAGATGGCTGGACCGGACCGGGTTCATGACCTGAAAACAGTTACGATGCGAGCCTGGGTTGGAACAGCACTTCTTCAGCTAGAGCGAAAAGGCGCTCTTCCCCGAGTGTGTGGTGCGGTACGCCTCAAATTTGCTTGACACCGCCGACATTGTCAAAGACGCGATGTTACGCCAACTACTAAAACCCCGTTAAGGAGAGGGCGATCGTCGCCAACGATGGCTCTCTCCTGGTGCTATGCAGGAAGGCTTTCTCGCATCACGCGATTCCAAAGACCAAGAGGGCGAAATTACCGTTTCCGGGAACGCCTGCCACCTGTAGGTTTACTGTTCCCGCCGGGCAGGCGAAAATTACCGGGCCGCTGCCAGGGGGAAATGCCGGAGAGGCCATAGCGCCATCACACAGAAATGTGACGGCACAAGCCGAGTTTGGGAAGTTGATAGCCTCAACTTTCGAAGGTACCCCGTTAAGCCAGGCGAGATTAAAGGCGGCTCCGTTGCACGGCGCCGGCGGTGTCGAGATCGAGGAACTCGCCGCACCTCCACCCCCGGACTGAGTGTTAGAGCGAAAGGTTATTGGTAAAGTGTTTTCCGGCGAATGTGCTGCGGTTGTAAAGACACCGCCGTTCAGCAGCGCGAGTGACAATGCGACTGCGACCACCGTGAGTATGCGCAGATACAGCTTAGTTTTCATGGTTTGATCCTTTCTTGACAGGATCGGTGTGGAATTGACGACCTTTTTGCGGAGGGATTTCTACTTTGCCATCCTGTCGGCGCAACACTATACACCCGTTTCCATCGCTATGAAAATGGGGGCTGACAGCTGGGTAGTGTCTGAAATGTGCAACCGACAGCTGCGATCTTCTTTACATTTACGCCGCGTATCCGCGCCAGTCGGCAATCTCTTTCAGACCTTCTCCCCGGGCATGCTCGAAGAGTCTGACTTTGTGGCGGGTATGTTCGAATTCGTGGATGTCGGCCCAGACCTCCGCCTGCCACGCTTGCTCATGGGCGGCAGCCTCGCCGCAACTGGCACAGCGGGTGTGAAAGGTGACGCCGGGCTTGGCTACAGACTGCTTCGACGCAGGCGACGCGTCCTGTAATTCGTGGTTCTGCAATTCAACGTTCGGCAGTTCAATGAAGATGCAGCGCACTTCTTCAATTTCGTCGTCCGGACTCAGAATGTGCTCGTAGCGCAGCAGGTATCCAAAATGAAGTTTACGGGCCTCGACTTCCGCTTCCTCGCGGGTGTGGAACGGCCCATATTCGGCTCGCAGTTGCTCGGTCGAGTCACACGCCATCCAAAAAACGTCTTTGTGAGCCATACCCACCCCAGTCTAGGTCTCAGGTTCTCAAGTCTCAGATATTCAGTCTGCAACACGAAGTTTTCTAGACCGAATAACTTCTTGGTTCTGAAGTCATGAAGCCGCGAACCGGCCAAGCCGAAACGAGCCGGTCCGCAGCTACCCGAGCAATTCGATCACCGGAGATGCGGGCTTGCGGGACAGTTTTCGAGTGAAAGTGCCGAAATAATATTTGCAGGCTAGTTATCTGAAAACAAGCTTCTTAGTCGACATGGCCCGCGCCTCCATGGCTTACGGTTAATAACCGGGGCATTGTCCCGGTGTGAAATCTGTTTCCGTCGACGAAGAGCAAGAGTGGGTCTCAGGTGACAGGTCTCAGGAAAAGTAAGACCAAACCAGGGGCGCGTTTTCCTGAGATCGGCCACCTGATACCCGAGACCTGAAACCCTGAAACTTGAAACCCGAGACCAGCGGCTTCTAGCGCGTCCCTCCGACGGCTGCGGCCGCCGCCTTTCTTTCCCTCTCCGCGAAGGCAACGCTTTCTTCGCTCACCGCCGCATTCCACCCTGCCGGAGGCGGCCCCAGTCCATTGCCAACCTCCGCAGCGGCATTCCCCAGTTGCAGGTGCCAGTTCGCGCCGCCGTGGCTGGCCACGTACAGTGCCAGTTCGAGCCGGGTCCACACTCCCAGCTTGTCGAAAGCCGTGCGCAGATAGTTCTTCACTACCTGCTCGCTGGTCGTCAGCACCCGGGCTATGTCTTTATTGGTGAGACCCTGCCAGACCAGGGTCGCGACTTGAATCTCCTTGGCGGTTAACCGATCGCGGGGTTGCATGGTTGCACCTGCTCCTTGATGAACATGGCGGTGGCGAGTTTCACTCGCTTCCGGCCTTCTTTAATGCCTGCGCGCAAAAATAATGTGCGCAGATGTTGCTTGACGGTGCGCGGGCTGATGTTCAAATGGCTCGCGATTTCCTTGTTGCTGCATCCCTGCACGAGCAGACGCAACACCTGCTGGTCCCGCGGCGTTATCTTGATCTCATTAAGGTTAATCATGCTTTTTTCGTCTGCTCCTTCAGTTCAGTCTTGGGGTCGCGACCCACCTCACCCCGCAGCACGCCATTCGCCAAATCTTCGCTCATCGCGATAGCCTTTTAAAACCTTGCAGTTAGGTAACTCTCTTCGATTTTTCAGGGGCTGCGTCTTAGACCGCTCTCATAACGCCTTCCACATTGGCACTGCTAAACGGGAATTCGTTCCAAATTGCAGCCCTTTTCTTCGTTTCGCATCGCTTCGATTTGCACTACAATGGGGTCACCTCCCTCCACTCGCCATGTCCTTGACGCGGCCCAACTTGAAACGTCCTCATCCGACCCTCGATGAACCGTCCTTCCAGGGTTTGCTGTCCGCCGCCTTCACCATTCAGGAACATAACGACCAATTGAGAAACAGGGCTCAACCCACGCTGGAGTCGCACTCTCCAGCTCCCGAGGAACCGCACGCCAATCGCGTTTGTCTGCAATGTGGCGCCGTAAAAGCCGCGTCCGAGTCGCCCTGCCCGAATTGCGGCCCGGGCCAGCTTCGTCCCGGAGAACGCTTGCAGCGCAATTGGGCCTCGATGTGGTTAATGAGCCAGGAGCGCGGCCTGTGGCCCGAGCGTCTGGACGAGGTTGACGAAGCCGCAGAAAAGACTCGCCAGCAAACACCTCAAGCCTTCCCGTCCGGTGCGAATGGGCGACGGACTCCTGCTCCTTTGGCCACCCAGTCCGCCAGTAACGGCCTTCTCGGCCTGCCCTCGGCAAAGCCTGCAACGACATTGAAAAAGGCGGACAGCATCCGTCATCGAGCGCTCGATCCATCCCATGTTCAATCGCCAGACGTGTCCGGCTTCGATGATTCCGCGCTCGACAATCCCGAAGCGCAAAATGATTGGAGCACGGAGCTTTCCCCAAGCCTAACCCGGGAACATCTGCCGCCCGAGCATTTGCCCCGAGAAGGAGAAGGAGAAGATTTGCTCGTTCGAGAACTGGAAGTGGCGGACGCGGACACCGTGACCGAGCCACTCGAAGTCCAGCCACTCGAAGTCCAGCCACTGGAGTTATCGGAAAGCATCGATTCTTCGCTGAGTGAAGCCAGCGTCAATGCCAAAAGCGCTGCGCAACGCTGGGCAGACTGGCGTGTGACCCTGCACTTTCATCGCGCCGACGTATACCTGGGAGTGGCCATACTCGTGGCTGCGGTAGCCCTGCTGTGGCCGGCGGCCAGTTCACCGCACCAGCCCTCACTCGGGTTGGTCGACAGAGCACTGATCGCGCTCGGAATCGCCGAGGCTCCGGCGCCGGTGGTTCATCTGCAGGGCGACCCTGGCATCGAAGTGTGGGTCGATCCCCACCACGCCCTTTATTACTGTCCAGGGGAAGAGCAGTACGGCAAGACCCCCGAGGGCCGCTTCACCAGCCAGCGCGCTGCGGAAATGGACAGCTTCGAACCCGCCGGCCGCACCGCCTGCGAATAAGCTCGAGGCATTAGTCATTCAAGGGCTCGTTGATGTAATCCATGCCCGAAACGGGGTACAATCGTCCTCCGACGATGTTTATTTCAACTTTCTGCATTTCAACGATCTTCGTTGCAACGACCTTCGTTTCGACGATCTTCGTTGCGCCAATCAACGCTCAGGGGATCCATGCTTAGACAATTCATGTTTCGCCAATTCAGCCCGCGACGAACACCCTGCTCGCTGGTGTTTTTCCTTGCGCTCGCCGGAGCCATCGCTCTCGCTTTGCTCTCGAATGGAGTCACCCGTGCTCTCGCGCAAGCCAGTCACCCGCAGCGCGAAAGCGAAAAGACCGGTGCCCCGGCCGACGTCGCTCGGGGAAAGTATCTGGTCGAAAGCGTGGCCGTGTGCGGCGAGTGCCACACCCCGCGCGATAGCAATGGAAATCCCGACCGTAATCGATGGCTGCAAGGCGCGTCCGTCCCTTACATGCCGGCGCGGCCTGACTCGGATTGGCCGATCAACGCGCCCCGCATAGGTGGCACTACCACTGGCATCTGGACCAACGGCAATCGTCTGCGCTCTCCCATGCCGCAGTTTCGCATGGACCGCAGCGATGCCGAGGCGGTGGTTGCCTATTTGAAGTCAGTTACTCCGAGACAGTAGCCTACCTGGATTGTGTGGAAGCGGGCATCGTCCCGCTTGGAAGGAGCAGAGCCCCGTCTCCACACGGGGCTCCGCTTTTCACTCTTCGTGCGGGAGCATGCGTCCAGTGCGCACGTAACGGTCGTGCCAGCCCAGGCTCTCTTTGAGCAAGTGCGGAGTGTGCTTGCCGAACGACAGCCGTTCCGCGCGCTCCAAGTAATCATGCAGCAGCGAGCGATAGTCCGGATGCGCGCAATTCTGAATGATGAGCTTCGAGCGTTGCCGCGGCGACAAGCCTCGCAGGTCGGCGAGCCCCTGTTCGGTCACTACCACGGCGACGTCGTGTTCCGTGTGATCCACATGTGACACCATGGGCACAATCGTTGAGATCGCTCCCTTCTGTGCCGTCGACGGAGCCATGAAGATCGACAGATATCCGTTGCGCGCGAAGTCGCCCGACCCGCCAATCCCGTTCTGAATCCGCGATCCCATCACATGCGTGGAATTTACGTTGCCGTAGATGTCGGCCTCGATCATCCCATTCATCCCGATCACCCCAAGGCGGCGAATCAGCTCCGAGTGGTTGGAAATCTCCTGCGGGCGAAGCACAATCTGCTTGCGGAAGGTTGCCATCTCGGCATTGACCTTCGCCAGCATATTCGGACTGAGCGAAAACGCCGTGGCCGAGGCACAGGTGACCTTGCCACTGCGCAGGAGCTCGATCATGCCGTCCTGAATGACCTCGGTGTACGAAGTCAAATTTTCAAATTTTCCTTCCAACAGGCCGAGCAGCACGGCGTTGGCGATATTGCCCACGCCCGATTGTAGCGGCAGCAGGGAAGGGGGAACGCGTCCACTTTTTACTTCCCACGCCAGGAATTCCAGAATGTGTCCGGCAA
>JBEKED010000209.1:0-7249 GCA_050014035.1 Terriglobales bacterium | reverse complement strand
GTGGATCGCGATCGGGGCATTATCTCCGATTCGAAATCGGGCGTTTCGGGCGCGGGGAAGGAGCCCACGGCGCGCACTCATTTCGTCTCGGTGGCTGACAACTTTTCTGCCTACTCGGTTTTTGGACACCGTCACACGGGCGAGATCCTGGAGCAACTGGCGCTCAATTCGAGGCAATTGATTTTCACTCCCCACCTTTTGCCGATTCCGCGCGGGATTTTGTCCACGATTTATGTGTACCTGAAACGCAAAATGACCGCCGACGAAGTCCAATCCTGTTTTCATGATTTCTATGAGGGCAAGCACTGGGTTCGTATTTTCCAGGTATCGAGTTTGCCAGAAATTCAGTTTTCGGCGCACACCAACTATTGTGATCTCGGTTTCTGTCTCGCTCATGATGGCCGCCGGCTCATCGTGGTTTCGTGTCTCGACAACTTGCTCAAAGGCGCAGCCGGACAAGCCGTGCAGAACATGAACCTGATGTTCGGCTGGGATGAAACGGAGGGCCTGCAGTGAAAATTGTCGTCAAAATCGGTGGCGCCGCGCTCGAGGACAAGCCGACTCTTCAGAAATGCGCGAAAGCCGTGGTGCAACTCGCCGAGGATGGACACCAGGTCGCGGTGGTGCATGGCGGCGGCAGCGCGCTGACGCGAACGTTGAAACTGCTCGGAAAGAAAAGCGATTTCGTCCACGGCTTGCGCGTGACCGACGCGGAGACGCGCGACGTTGCCCTCATGGTGCTTGCCGGGATCGTAAACAAAAGCCTGGTGGCGGCGATTGCCGCTGCCGGATGTCCGGCCATCGGCCTTTGCGGCGGAGACGGCGGCGTTTTTCGTGCCCGCAAGAAACAGGATGCGGAATATGATTTGGGATTTGTCGGCGAAATCTGTTTTTCCGAGCCGCGCTGGCTCAGAGCCATCTGGACTGAAGGCGGCATTCCGGTGCTCTCTTCGCTCGCGCTCGGCGGCGACGGCCAGTACTACAACGTAAACGCCGACCAGATGGCCGCCGCTTGCGCGATAGCCTGCGAAGCGGACGCGCTGATTTTTCTAACCGACGTGGCCGGCGTGAAACAAGCCGACGGTTCGGTGATGGCGCGGTTGGATACGCATCAGGTGGCCGGTCTGATTGAGGAATCCGTGGTCAGCGGCGGCATGATGCCGAAGCTCGAAGCCTGCACCCAAGCTCTCAAATCGGGGGTTGGGCGCGTGCGCATTTTGCCCGCATCGCAAGCCGAAATGCTGCCGCTGTTTTATTTCACCAAGCTGGAATGTGGTACAGAGGTGCTGCGAGCATGAGCCTCGCCTCTGTTTCCGGCATGGAAGCGAAGCTCCTGCTTCCCACTTACGAGCGCCAGCCCATTCTTTTTGTGCGCGGGCGCGGCGTATATCTATGGGATTCCGTGGGCAAACCCTATCTCGACTTCCTGAGCGGAATCGGGGTCAACGCGCTCGGCCACAACCACCCGCGCATTCAGGCGGTGATCAAGCGCCAGGCCGCGCGTTTGATTCATGTGTCGAATCTATTCTTCCACGAGTATCAAGCAGAGCTCGCGCAAATGCTGACTGAGATCTCCGGACTCGATCGCGCTTTCTTTTGTAACAGCGGCACCGAGGCCTGGGAAGGCGCGCTCAAACTCGCCCGCGCGTTCGCGCAAATGAGCACTAAGAACGGCAGCAAATCGAAGACGCGCATTCTCGCCATGGAAAGCTCTTTTCATGGCCGCACCTTCGGCGCATTGGCCACCACCGGTCAGCCCAAATATCGAGCTCCGTTCGTTCCGCTTGTGCCGGGTGTAACTTTCGTCAAGTTCAATGACTTGGACGATCTGCAACGAAAATTCGATTCGAGTGTCTGTGCCGTGTGCATCGAGACCATTCAGGGTGAGGGCGGGATTTGTCCGGTCAACAAGGAATTTCTCGAACTCGCTTCACGCTTAGCAAAAAAGAGCGGTGCGTTGCTTCTGCTCGACGAGATTCAATGCGGCCTCGGCCGCACCGGACGTCATTTCGCCTACCAGCACTACGACGTGTTGCCGGACGTGGTCACCGTTGCCAAGCCGCTGGCCTGCGGTTTGCCGCTCGGCGCGATTCTTACCACGGAACGGGTTGCGAGTTGCATTCACCCGGGCATGCATGGCACCACGTTCGGCGGAGGTCCGCTGGCGTGCGCGGTTGCCATTGAATTCCTGCGCGAGGAGAAGAAATTGCTGAAACAGGTGCGCGCGCTGGGCGAATACTTTCACGCCGCGCTCGAATCGCTCGACAAAAAGCACAAAGCGATTCAGGACGTTCGCGGCGTCGGCTTGATGCAGGCCGTGGAAGTGGACTCGCCCGAACTGGCCAAAGCCGTCGCCAGGGACCTGCTGCAGCAAGGCATTATCATCAATCGTACGCACGAAACCGTGTTGCGATTTTTGCCGCCCTACGTGATCCAGAAGAAGCACGTAGATGGGCTGGTTCACGCCCTGGATGCTGCGTTGCACAAAAATGCGGAGTTCGGACAAAAACCGAAAAAAGAGAAAGCCGCTACGCGCCGGTCGAAGGGGGCCCATGCGCACGCGTGAAGCGGTTCTTCCCGATGCCGAGCAGATTCACGCGCTGATCTCCGCCTATTCTGGCGATGGCACTCTGCTGCCACGCTCGCTGGCGGAGATTTGCGAGAACGTCCGCGACTTTGTTGTCCTGGAGCATGACGGACGCATCATCGGCTGCGGCGCTCTTCACCTCTACGGCGTGCACCTGGCCGAGATTCGTTCGATCACCGTCGATCCCGCCAGCCAAAGCAGCGGCGGGGGCCGGCGCCTGGTCAAAGCTCTTCTGGCGCAAGCGGAAAAACACAAAGTCACCTGCGTGTGCCTGTTCACCCGCATTCCGGAATTTTTCTCGCGCATGGGATTTACTGTCGCCAATCACGAGGATCTTCCTGACAAGATCCACAAAGATTGTTACCAATGTCCGCGGCTCTATCGCTGTGACGAAGTGCCGATGGTTCGCGGACATCTGCCCACCTTCGCAATTTTGCCGGCGCCTAAAAACTGGTTGAAGATTCAGGCATGATTGCGCGGAGGATTGGCCTACGACGTTCTCCCGAACCAATTCGTTTGCCAAAGGGTTTTTCTTTTTCCGCCGTGGCTGCCGGGATCAAAGTCAGCGTCCGCCCGGACCTCGCCCTAGTAGAAGTCGAGCGTACCTCAGCCGCTGCTGCACTGTTCACGAAGAACCGGGTAGTAGCCGCTCCCGTGGAAGTGGGCCGCGGGTCGTTGCAATCGACCGGCGGACGGGTTCGCGCCGTGGTCGTGAATTCCGGCAACGCCAATTGCGCCACCGGACGGGCCGGCATTCAAGCCTGCGAACAGGTTTGTCGCGAAGCCGGAAACCTGCTCGGAGTGACTGCTGCAGAAATCTTTCCCTCGTCCACCGGAATCATCGGAGTGCGCCTGCCCGCAGAAAAAATTCGCGCTAAGTTGCCCGAGCTTATTGCCGCGCAATCCGCTACCCAGCGTGGTGCCCTCGCGTTTGCTCACGCCATCATGACTACCGACACGCGGCCAAAGATCGCGTCGGCGCGCTTCCGGGCTGGCGCAAAAGAAGTCACGATCCTTGGTATCGCGAAAGGCGCCGGCATGATCCATCCGCAGCTGGCGACCATGCTGGTGTACTTGTTTAGCGATGTGGACGCGATTCCGCGGGAGCTGCGGCCCCTTCTTCGCGAAGCATGCGATCATTCGTTGAATTGCATGTCCATTGATGGCGACACCTCCACCAACGACACCGTGCTGCTGCTCGCCAGTGGCGCCAGTGGTGCACGAGTCAGCAACGTTCGCACGCGAACGAAGTTCTCCACCGCTTTGACTGCGGTATGCCAATCCCTCGCCGAGCAGATCGTCAGTGATGGTGAAGGCGTACAGCACGTCATCCGCCTGTTTGTCGCGCAAGCGCGAAGCAGTGAAGAGGCACTGCTGGTGGCGCGGACAATTGCTCACTCCATGCTCGTGAAGACTGCGTGGGCTGGCGCCGATCCAAATTGGGGGCGCATTCTCGCGGCCGTCGGGAGATGCGGCGCTCCCATCGATCCGACGCAGGTCCAGATTTTTATTGGCAATCAGAAGGTGTGCCGTAACGGAGTCGCGTGCGCGTTCAACGAGCGGCAAGCTCACCGCGCTCTGGCGCAGCCGGTCTGCGATATTCGCGTGCAACTGGGGCGCGGCCGGCACGGGGTGCGATTTCTTACCACCGACCTGACGGCTGAGTATGTGCGGATCAACGCCGACTATTCCACGTAGAGCAGGTCTCAGGTTTCAGGAAAACCGGAGGCAGATTGGTCCTGAGATCTGACACCTGCCGTCAAAAGCTGAACATCGCCTGCAATTCAATTCTGCGATTGGCCGCCGGGCTCGAAAACGCTCCACCGGCCAGGGCAATCGACCTGCCGAAATCGGGTGAGCTCAGAACTCCGATGGGGGGCGCCGCATTGACCCGGTTCAGAACGTTCCGTGCATTCACGCTGAAGGTCAGGTTGTAGCGTTTGCTGGATCCTGCTCCGAGGTTAAAAGGATTGCCGCCGCCCATGCGTCCGAGTCCACCGCCGCCACCACCACCGCCGCGCGGACCACCGCCGCCGCCACCACCACTCTGTTGCGCGCCGTTCTTTCCAACCTCAGGCCCGAAGCCGAAGCTTTTCGCCAGCCGCAGGTTGAGCGTGAACAGCGAGGGGCCGGTCAGGTAGTTGATTGGAATCTGCGTATAGGACTGCCCCGGCGTCGTCGAAAATGTGTAATGGCAAGCCACGGTCGGTGACAGGCACGCACCGCTGACATTGGTTGCGAACGCGGGGCGAACATTGAACTGCAGATCGCCCGCCAAGTCCTGGCCTACGGTAACGTTGTAGGGAGCGCCAGAATTGAAAATCATAAATGGACTGAGACGAAACCCACGCGGCAATCCGATGGTGCCGCCCGTGAAGATCCGATTCCGGATGGCAAAGGAAGCGCGGCCGTAGTCGAGGTGCACATTGTACTGATCCGTCGGAAAGCTATTCGAAAACGCTCCGTTGCTGGAGGAGCCGATGGGGTCGCTGTGCGCGTAATTGAGCGCGTAGTACCCGAACAGAGATAGTTTCGTTCCCGCCCGGATGTTGAAATTCGCGATCAACTGGTTCTGGCGGAAGAGCCCGACCGAAGAATATTGGTAAATGTCGCCGGCATTTGGATTGGGGCGCGGCCCATCGGAGTTCGGTGTGCCCGGCGTAGGAGCATTAATGTCGACCGACATAAGCTGATGCACGCCGCGCGCATTCAGATAGGTGAGCGTAACGTTAGCGATCTTGGTTACCTGTCGCTCAACGCCGAACGCGGTCTGCATGATGTAGGGCGCGTGCAAATCGGGCGCGATCCGATAAATCGGAGAAGTGGATTGCGGCGGCAACTGCACATTTGGGAAAAAATCTATCGCTGAACAGGGCTGCGGCGGTTGCGCGGGTGGGCACGACTGGGCATACTGCCGCTGGGTGATGCCATTCAAGCGGTCCGCATTCAGAACCAGGTTCTGGGTGAAGCGGTCGTAGAACAGGCCAAACCCGCCGCGCAGTACGGTTTTCGGCGCGCTCTTTCCTCCTCCGCCAACGCCCCAGGCAAAGCTGAGCCGGGGCGCCCAGTCGCCATGATCGTGAATGGCGTTTTGCGTTTCAAAGCGCAGTCCGCCGCTGAGGGTGAGATTGGGACGAACCTTCCAGTCATCCTGCACGTACAGCCCGGCATCCACCACGGTGACAGGCACTGTGGGCACCGTGCTGCTGGCCGTCTTATCGAGCGTAAACTGCGTCGCGCCCTCGACCTCGGTGCCAGGGCCGCCCGCCGCCAAAGCCTGCACCGCCGTGGCGTAGTCCGCGATGCTGGGGAAAGTGAACGCGCCATTGAATCCGGCGCTCGAAGTATTGACTTCGTGAACCGCCCGCAAACGCCCGCCGAATTTCACAAAATGATTGCCATGCGCAATCGAAGTGTAGTTCTGCAGTTCGTAGTGATCCTGGCTGTCGTTTTGCACGCCCGAACTGGAGCGGCCACCGCCGAACGCCCCAAGCACGTTGATCGATGCTCCAGTCGTAAACCCGGGCGGCAGCTCCTGCAAAGGAGTCGTCACCGGAGTCTGATTGCTGCCGTCGCGCAGATACTGAAAGCGCGTCTCATTGATCACCTTCGTACTGAGGACTTGCGTATCCGTGATCTGAACGGTGTGCTCGGTGGAGAGGGTGTCGTAGCCGGCCTCTGGCAGCACTGTCCCGCCGACGCCGGCGTTCTGCTGCGTGTCGCGGTAGTACTGGTAGCGCGCGGTCAGCGTGTTGTTGGAGCTGACCTGGTAGTCGATGCGGGGGGCGATGTTGGTGCGGGTGCGCGGGTTGGGATCGTCTTCGGTGAGCTGAAATGGTTGCAGGTCCGAGTTCAGCGCCTGCGTGTTGACGATCGCGATCTCGTCGATGTTGCGCCGCTGCACGTCGAGGAAAAACGACGTCTTCTTGTTAATCGGCCCGCCGATGTTCCCCATATAGATTACCGAGTAGTACGGCGATTGCTCAGCCGTGCCGAGGAAGGGATTGCGCGTGTTGAGTGCCGAGTCGTTGCCCACCACCGAGAACTGGCCATGGAACTTGTCCGTGCCGGGCTTGGTGAAGATTTCGATTCGTCCATAGCCCAGCTTGTCGTATTCAGCGGAAAACGGATTCTGATTGATGCGAATTTCGCGAATCGATGACTTTGGCGGAAGTTGTCCGGCAGTAAATCCGTCGATGTAAAGCTGTCCTCCATTGGGACCGGCCGATGGTCCCGCCAGCGCTTCCAGGTCCGATAGCAATTCATCGGGATCGTCGGGAAGCGCCTCCAGATCCTTGCCGGTGAGCACGATCTGACTCGCATTATTCGCGGGATTGGTGTCGACTTGAGTGGTATTTTCCTGGACCGTGATTTTTTCCTGGCGCACCGTAATGTCGAGTGCAATATTGAATTGCGCCACTTGCCCCGCGGCTACGCTCACGTCATTTTGCACAAAGACCGCGAATCCTTGAGCATTAGCCGTGACCGTGTATTGCCCCGGCGGGAGATTTCCGATTTCGTAACCACCGGTTTTGTTGGTGGTCGCGGAATGCGTTGGTCCGCCGGAAACGAGCACCGCAACCGTAGCGTTCGCAACCACCGCGCCCGACGGGTCTGTTACTTGCCCGCGCAAGCCTCCCGTCGCGGCGGAGGACTGCGAAG